>NZ_CP019630.1:4574732-4889665 GCF_001999245.1 Roseibium algicola
CTTGCAACGCAAGACCTTCGGGACCTTGACTGGTCGGACGTTGCCGCACTGGTTCTTGCACCTGGTGTGCCGCTGACCCATCCGGTGCCGCACTGGTCGGTGGAGCTGGCGCGTGATGCGGGCGTCGAGATTGTCGGCGATGTCGAGCTTTTCTGTCGCGAGCGGCGCAAACAATGCCCGTCCGCGCCGCTGATTGCTATTACCGGTACCAATGGCAAGTCGACGACCACGGCCCTGATCGCGCATCTCCTGAAGGCCCTCGGCCGGGACGTGCAACTCGGCGGTAACATCGGGACGCCGGTTCTGGAGCTGGATCCTCCGCAACCCGGTCGGCATTATGTAGTGGAGTGCTCTTCCTACCAGATCGATTTGGCGCCGAACTTGGATGCAACGGTCGGCATTCACATGAACCTGTCACCGGATCATCTCGATCGTCACGGGTCCATGGAAAACTACGCCGCTATCAAGGAGCGGCTTGTTGCCGGTGCCAAGGTCGCGGTGGTGGGAGTTGACGACCGGTTGTCCTCAGCAATTGCCGACAGGCTTGAACTTGCACGCAAGCCCGTGTGCCGGATCGCTGGTGAGAAGGAACTCACCAACGGTATCTACGCTCGCCACGGACGACTGATCGAGGCGCATGACGGCAGCCAGATCGAAGTGGCGCTGCTTGGCGGGATCGACAGCCTCCGCGGTGACCACAACGGCCAGAATGCGGCGGCTGCCTTCGCGGCTCTGCGTGCGCTGGAAATTCCGGCAGCGCAGATCGCGGAAGCCCTCAAGACCTTCCCGGGACTTCATCACCGCATGGAAGTGGTGGAGAAGAAGGGCCGGGTTCTCTATATCAACGATTCCAAGGCTACCAACGCTGACGCTGCGGCCAGAGCATTGGCAAGTTTCGACCGGATCTACTGGATCGCGGGCGGTCGGGCCAAGGCGGGCGGTATCTCCTCGCTGGACGAATATTTCCCGAAGATCGCCAAGACTTTCCTGATCGGAGAGGCGGCTCAGGATTTCGCCAAGACGCTGGATGGCCGCGTGCCCTTCAAGATCAGCGGAACGCTGACCCAGGCCGTGCAGGACGCCGCTGCCGAGGCGGCAGAGGACGGTGCCGCGGAAATCGCCATACTTTTGTCGCCCGCCTGTGCGAGCTTCGACCAATTCCCGAATTTTGAACTGCGGGGCGCTGCTTTTGTCGATGCGGTGCGTGCCTTGCCCAATTCCGGCAATACCCAGGAGGTCGCCTGATATGGTTTCGCGCGCCGATCGCAGCCGCTTTGCGGAATGGCTCTGGACAGTGGACCACTATCTGCTTGCCGCCTTCAGCCTGCTGATGGTTGGCGGTGTGGTGCTTTCGTTTGCAGCCAGTCCGCCGGTTGCCGAACGCATCGGCGTTGAAACCTTCTATTTCGTCAAGCGACAGGCCATGTTCCTGATCCCGGCCCTGACGATCATGCTCGCCGGCTCGCTGATGACGCCGCGCATGGTCCGGCGAGCGGCACTCATCCTGTTCATCGTGTCACTACTGATGATGGTTGCCACCCTGTTCCTGGGGTTTGAGGCCAAGGGTGCGCGGCGCTGGATCTATATCGCCGGGTTGTCGATACAGCCGTCCGAATTCCTGAAGCCGGCCTTCGTGATCCTGATCGCCTTCCTTCTGTCGGAAAGCGGCCGCCGGCGCGAGGTGCCTGGGGTACTCTTCGCCTTTGTACTCTTTGCGGTTTGCGCGGCTCTCCTGATCGCCCAGCCGGACTTCGGTCAGACCATGCTGCTCGGCCTGGTCTGGGCAGGGCTGTTCTTTCTGAACGGGATTTCCTGGCTCATCATCATGGCGCTTGGCGTCATCGGGATCGTCGGCCTGTTTGCCGCGTATGCCTTCCTACCGCACGTGACCAACCGCGTGGACCGGTTCCTGGACCCAAGCTCCGGTGACACCTTCCAGATCGATACGGCCAAGGATTCCTTTCTTGCAGGTGGGTGGCTGGGCCGTGGTCCGGGGGAGGGCACCGTCAAGCGGATTCTGCCGGACAGCCACACAGACTTCATCTTCGCCGTTGTCGGCGAGGAGTTCGGCGTAATCGCCTGTCTGCTGCTTGTCTCCGTCTTTGCATTCATCGTCTTGAGAGGCCTGCGTCACGCCAGCCGTGATCAGGATGCCTTCAGTCGTCTTGCCACAGCAGGACTGACCGTGCTGTTCGGCCTGCAGGCCACGATCAACCTCGCGGTGAACCTTCACCTCATTCCGTCCAAGGGCATGACCCTGCCTTTCGTTTCCTACGGCGGGTCGTCGCTCTTGTCGTCCGCCATGACCGCTGGTGCCATTCTGGCGCTCACGCGCAGGCGGCCGCAGCCGTCGCGCGGTGATGTCGTCACGGTGAGCCGGCTTTCACCCTCTTCCCTGATGTAAGGCCCCAAGCCGCACTCATGAGCAAAACTGTTTTACTGACGGCCGGCGGAACGGGCGGCCACCTCTTCCCCGCACAGGCGCTGGCCAGCGAGTTGATCCGGCGCGGCTGGACCGTGGAACTTGCAACCGACGAACGGGCCGACAAATACGGCAGCGCCTTTCCCGCTCGCAAGGTTCACATCATCGCCTCGGAGACCATCCGGGGGCGCAATCCTTTCCTGCTGGCGAAGACTGCAGTAAAACTGTTTCTTGGAACGCTGCAGGCACGCAAGGTGATCAAGGCCTTGAAGCCGGATGTCGTGGCCGGGTTTGGTGGTTATCCGACGTTTCCGCCGATGTATGCTGCCCGGCTCACGGGCACGCCCTCCATCCTGCACGAAGCAAACGGCGTCATGGGGCGGGCCAACCGCCTGTTGGCGAAGGGCGTGACCGCCATTGCCACAAGCGTTCCGATCGAAGATCTGCCGGCGGATTTCAAGGCCAAGCTGACTGAAACGGGCAACCCTGTTCGGGATGCCGTCCTCGCGGCTGCGGAGTTGCCCTACTCGGCACCGCTCACTGGTGGAACGTTCAACCTGCTGGTCTTCGGCGGATCCCAGGGCGCGCGTTTCTTTTCCGACCTGTTGCCGCCGGCGCTTGAAAAACTGCCTGCCGACATCCGCGCCCGTTTGCGGATCGTGCAGCAGTGCCGTCCGGAGGACATGGAGCGGGTTCAGGCGGTTTACGACAGTCTGGGCGTTCAGGCCGAATGCGCGCCATTCTTCCAGGACATGCCACAGCGGATTGCCCAGGCGCATCTGGTGATCTGCCGGTCCGGTGCGTCGTCGGTCAGCGAGCTCAGTGTGCTTGGCCGTCCCTCCATTCTGGTACCGTTGCCCGGGGCCATTGATCAGGACCAGGCTGCCAATGCCAAGGTGCTTGAAAAAGCAGGTGGGGCCTGGCCGATCCGTCAGGTCGACCTTTATCCGGAGCGGTTGGCCCAGGAAATCACCCGATTCATGAATGCACCCGAAATGCTGGGCGAAGCAGCGCAAAAGGCGCGCAGCGTCGCCAGGCCTGACGCGGTGAAAAGACTTGCCGACCTCGTCGAGAAGGTCGCAGCAAAACAAGGAGAACGGCCATGAAGATGCCGCAGGACATCGGACCGGTTCATTTTGTCGGCATCGGCGGTATCGGCATGAGCGGGATTGCCGAAGTGCTGAAGACCCTCGGCTACACGGTACAAGGCTCGGACATGGCGGAAAACGCCAATGTTCAGCGACTTCGTGACAACGGCATCAAGGTTTCCATTGGCCATGCCGCAGAAAACCTGGGCGATGCCGAGGTGCTGGTCGTGTCTTCCGCCATCAAGAAGGACAACCCGGAACTGGTCGCGGCCCGCGAAAAGCTGATCCCTGTGGTGCGACGGGCGGAAATGCTGGCCGAGCTGATGCGCTTCAAGCAGGCGATCGCCGTTGGCGGCACACATGGCAAGACCACGACCACATCGATGGTGGCCGCTCTTCTCGATGCCGGTGGTCTGGATCCGACGGTGATCAACGGCGGTATCATCAATGCCTATGGCACCAATGCCCGCATGGGCGAGGGTGACTGGATGGTTGTCGAGGCAGACGAGAGCGACGGCACCTTCGTCAAGCTGCCGGCTGATGTCGCCATCGTCACAAACATCGATCCGGAGCATCTGGATCACTACGGCGACTTCGCTGGCGTACGCGCTGCCTTCCGGCAGTTCGTTGAAAATGTGCCCTTCTACGGCTTTGCCGTCATGTGTCTCGACCATCCCGAAGTCCAGACGATGATCGGGACCATCGAGGACCGGCGTGTCGTCACCTATGGCGCCAATCCGCAGGCCGACGTTCGCTACACCGATGTGTCGATGGATGGTGGCAAGTCGATCTTCTCCGTGACCCTTCGTGATCGCCGCAGCGGGCAGGTGATCGAACTGAACGACCTGACGCTGCCGATGCCGGGCCTTCACAACGTTTCGAATGCCACCGCGGCAATCGCGGTTGCCTCACAGCTTGGCGTCGAGGCGGACGATCTCAGAAAAGGCATTGCGGCCTTCGGCGGCGTCAAGCGGCGCTTCACGCACACCGGTACGGTGGGCGGCGTTCAGATATTCGACGATTACGGCCACCACCCTGTTGAAATCAAGGCCGTGCTCCATGCGGCGCGCGAGTCGACAAAAGGCAAGGTAATCGCGGTGATGCAGCCGCATCGCTATTCGCGCCTGCACAGCCTGTTCGATGATTTCTCGAACTGCTTCAACGATGCGGATGCGGTGATTATCGCTCCTGTCTACGCCGCGGGGGAGCAGCCGATCGAGGGAGCGGCACATACCGATCTCGTCTCGGGCATGAAGACCCGCGGTCACAGAAACGTTCGGGCGATCGAGGGCCCGGAAGAGCTGCCGGCGCTTGTCAAGGAACTGACCGAGCCGGGCGACTTCGTGGTTTGCCTCGGGGCCGGCAACATCACCCAGTGGGCGTACGCGCTGCCGAAACAGCTGGAAGAGCTTTAAGGAGGACGTCACATGGCGTTTCCCGATCTGCTGGAGCAGTATCCGGAGCTTGCCGAAGGTATCGGCGGCAAGCTGACGGCCAACCAGCCACTGTCTGCGGTCACGTGGTTCCGCACTGGTGGTCCCGCGCAGTTGATGTTCCAGCCGGCGGATGAAGACGACCTTGCTGCCTTCCTGAAAAAGCTTCCGAAAGATGTTCCGGTGCTGCCGGTAGGGCTGGGTTCCAACCTGCTGATCCGTGACGGCGGCCTGAAGGGCGTTGTCATTCGCCTGAGTGCAAAGGGCTTCGGTTCCATTGAGGAAGTCGGCGGTAACAGGTTGAAGGCAGGGGCGGCCGTGCCGGACAAGCGTCTGGCGGAAGCTGCGGCCAAGGCCGGTCTCGGCGGTTTTGCGTTTTACACAGGTATTCCTGGCGGTCTGGGCGGTGCGCTGCGCATGAATGCGGGCGCTCACGGCACGGAAACCCGCGAGCGCATGGTGGAGCTGACCGCGGTCGACCGGAACGGCAACCGCCACGTTCTGACGAATGAGGACATGGGCTATGCCTATCGCCACTCGGAGGCTTCGAAAGACCTGATCTTTACCTCCGCCGTCTTTGAAGGCGTGCCGCAGGACGAAGCCTCGATCCGGCAGGAAATGGCCGACGTTGTCGCCCACCGTGAACGGGCGCAGCCGATCCGTGAAAAGACCGGCGGATCCACCTTCAAGAACCCGCCCGGTACGTCGGCATGGAAAGAGGTCGACGCGGCAGGCTGCCGTGGCCTGACCGTCGGCGGAGCGCAAATGTCCGAAATGCATTGCAACTTCATGATCAATACCGGAACGGCCACCGGACATGATCTCGAACTGCTGGGGGAAACCGTGCGCGCGCGCGTGCTGGCGCACAGCGGCATCCGCCTGGAGTGGGAGATCAAGCGCCTGGGTGAATTCGGTTCAGAGGGGGCTATCGAGCCATTTCTGGGCAAGGAAGGGGAGGCTGCCTGATGGCAAGCAAACATGTCGCTGTTCTGATGGGGGGCTGGGTTAACGAGCGTCCTGTAAGCCTCGCCAGCGGCAAGGGCTGCGCCGATGCGCTGGAAGAAGCCGGCTACCGGGTGACCAGGGTCGACGTTGACCGCAATATTTCCGCTGTTCTCAAAGATTTGAAGCCCGATGTGGTCTTTAACGCTCTTCACGGTCCCTTCGGCGAGGATGGCTGCGTTCAGGGAATATTAGAAGTTCTTAACATCCCGTACACACATTCCGGTGTGCTCGCCTCGAGCCTTGCAATGAACAAGGTGAAGGCAAAAGCGGTGATGAATGCAGCCGGAATTCCGGTCACGGAACACCTTGTTGTCAACCGCCGGGAGATCACCCGCGAGCATCCGATGAAGCCGCCATATGTGCTGAAACCCATCAACGAGGGATCGAGCTTCGGGGTGCTGATTGTCAAGGAAGATCAAGAGTTTCCGCCACAGGAACTGGGTCGGGAGGACTGGCCTTACCCTGACGTTCTGATGTGCGAAAAGTTCATCAGCGGGCGGGAGCTGACCTGTGCCGTCATGGATGATACGGCCCTGGGTGTCATCGACATAGTGCCGTTAGGTCACGGCTTCTACGATTACGACGCAAAATATGCACAAGGCGGTTCAAAACACATTCTTCCTGCAAAAATTTCACCGATTGTTTACCAAACCATAGAGACACTAGCAGTTAAGGCGCATCAGGCTCTGGGTTGCCGCGGTGTTTCCCGCGCCGACTTCCGATTCGATGAAAAGGAAGACGGATCCGGAGAGCTGATTTGCCTAGAAGTGAACACGCAGCCAGGCATGACGCCGACTTCTCTTGTGCCCGAAATGGCGGCCCACAAGGGGATGAGTTTCAAGGACCTGGTCAGCTGGATGGTTGAGGACGCGAGTTGCTGTCGATAAGGCGCAAACATTACCGGGACGCGATGACCCCGCTGGAGGCCGAACTGGCTCCGCGTGGGCGCGGTGTGCCGCGTTTGCACCGCCAGCCGGTGTGGCGTTCGGCCGGGCGCCTGGCAGATCTGCCACGCTGGTCGGGATCTGCTGCTGCGCTGACTTTCTTAACCTTAACAATTGGTTATGGAATAGTCATAGGGGGGCACGGCCGGCTTGTTGCCGACAGCCTCCTGTCCGCTGCAGGTTTCGGCATCGAGGCCGTCAAGCTGTCCGGCCAGCGTGAAATCAACGAGTTCCAGATCCTGGAAGCGCTGGAAATTCACGAAGGTTCCTCGCTCGCCCTGTTTGATGCCAATAGCGCTCGCGAGCGTCTTAACGAGATGGCCTGGGTGAAGAGCGCTTCGGTGATGAAGCTCTATCCGAGCACGCTGCAGATCAACATCGAGGAACGCGTGCCCTATGCGCTGTGGCAGCGCGGCGACATGGTCTCGATCGTAAACGAATCAGGTGACGTGATCACCGACGAGGTGGATGGGCGTTATGCCAACCTGCTGCTTGTCGTGAACCACGGTGCTCAGCGCCGGGCATCCGAGATCAACACCGCGCTGGAGAAGGTCCCGGGCCTGCGTCCGCGCGTACGCGCGGCGTTCCTGATCAGCGATCGCCGCTGGGACCTGCAGCTTGAGAACGGGATTTCGATCCGCTTGCCCCAAGACAACATCGACGCCGCCTTGGCAGATCTGGTGAAAATGGATGAAGAAAGCGGGCTTCTGTCCCGGGATATCGTTGCCATCGACATGCGTCTGGCAGACCGCGTGACCGTGCGCCTCTCCGACGAGGCTGCCGAACAGCGCAAGGTCATGACGGGCGGCAAGGGCCGCTCAGGCAAAAAGGAGCGTGACACATGAGCCGCTCCGACAACAACCTCTACCTGCCGAAGATGCGGCCGCTGCCGAGCCGTCGTGCCGTCATCATGTCGGTTCTGGACGTGGGCTCCACGAAGGTCTGCTGCCTGATCGCCAAACTGGTGCCGCAGGAAGAAAAGGCAATTCTCTCCAGCCGCTCCCACAAGGTGGAAGTGCTGGGGTACGGTTATCAGCGCTCGCGCGGGATCAAGTCCGGCGTCGTTGTCGACATGGATGCTGCCGAACAGGCCATCCGTCTGGCAGTCGACAGTGCCGAGCGCATGGCCGGCGTGACGGTCGAGTCGCTGATCGCAAACATCAGCTGCGGACGCCTGCAGAGCGAGATCTACAGCGCCAATGTTCCGCTGGCAGGCGACAGCGTGTCTGAAGCCGATATCCAGCGGGTGCTTTCCGCCGGCTCCAGCCACTCGGTGACCGACGGCCGGGCCGTCACACACGCCTTGCCGATCTCCTATTCGCTGGACGGCAGCCGCGGCATCCGCGATCCGCGTGGCATGATGGGCCACAAGCTGGGCGTCGACATGCAGGTCGTGACGGCGGAAGTTCCGCCTGTGCGCAATCTGGAACTGTGCATCAACCGCGGTCACCTTCATGTGGAAACCATGGTGGCGACGCCGTTTGCCAGCGGCCTGTCCACCATCGTGGATGACGAAGCCGAGCTTGGCGTCGCCTGCATCGACATGGGCGGCGGTACGACGACATTGTCGGTCTTCGTCGATGGCCACATGGTGCACCTGGATGCGATTGCCGTTGGCGGCAATCACGTCACCACCGATATCGCCCGCGCTTTCGCAACCCGTCTGCAGGATGCGGAGCGCCTGAAAACCCTTTACGGCTCGCCGCTGGCGTCCAGCTCGGACGATCGTGACATGCTCACTGTGCCGCCGCTGGAAAGCGACAGCGACCTGCCGAACCAGATCCCACGCTCGGCGTTGACCCGGGTTATCCGGCCGCGCGTGGAAGAAATCCTTGAACTCGTGAGGGATCGGCTTACGGCGTCCGGCTTTGCCGGGCGTGTCGGTAAGCAGATCGTTCTGACCGGGGGCGCAAGTCAGCTCACGGGTCTTGGAGAAGTTGCGCGTCACATCCTGGGGCGCAACGTCCGTCTTGGCCGGCCTCTAGGCGTCGCCGGTCTTCCCGAGGCTGCCAAAGGTCCGGCTTTTGCCGCCGCTGTCGGTCTCTTGATTTATCCGCAGGTCGCTCAGATCGAACAGTTCGAACACAAGAACCGGAGATCAGGGTGGGGCGGGCAATCTGGTTACCTGGCCCGCGTGGGCCAATGGATCAGGGAAAGCTTCTGACGACATGAGCCAAGAAGACGACATCCAGGAAGTTGAACTGCCAGAAATGGCAGAGGAGATTAGGGAAGAAGAGGCTACTCCCGTACCGGGGGCGCCAGTGGGTCGCGAGGATAATATGACCATCAACCTGAAGATGCCCGACATTCAGGAGCTGAAGCCACGCATTACGGTCTTCGGCGTCGGCGGCGCGGGCGGAAACGCCGTCAATAACATGATCACTGCAGGTCTCCAGGGCTGCGACTTCGTCGTTGCCAACACGGATGCCCAGGCACTGGCCATGAACCATTCAGACAGGCTCGTCCAGATGGGCGTGGCCGTGACTGAAGGTCTTGGCGCAGGCTCCCAGCCGGAAGTCGGCTGCGCAGCTGCCGAGGAAGTGATCGACGAAATCAACGATCACCTGTCCGGATCGCACATGGTGTTCATCACCGCCGGCATGGGCGGTGGTACCGGCACCGGTGCCGCACCCGTTATCGCACGGGCGGCACGCGAGCAGGGTATACTGACGGTAGGTGTGGTGACCAAACCGTTCCAGTTCGAAGGCGCTCGCCGTATGCGGATCGCCGATTCCGGTATCGAGGAACTGCAGCGGAGTGTCGACACACTGATCGTCATTCCGAACCAGAACCTGTTCCGGATTGCAAATGCCCAGACCACCTTCGCCGACGCATTCGCGATGGCCGACCAGGTGCTTTACTCGGGCGTTGCCTGCATCACCGACCTGATGGTGAAGGAAGGTCTCATCAACCTCGACTTCGCCGACGTTCGCTCCGTGATGCGCGGCATGGGCAAGGCCATGATGGGCACCGGCGAAGCCAGCGGTGAAAAGCGTGCACAGCAGGCAGCGGAAGCTGCCATTGCCAACCCGCTGCTCGACGAATCCTCGATGAAGGGCGCAAGAGGCCTGCTCATCTCCATTACGGGCGGCAACGACCTGACGCTGTTCGAAGTGGATGAAGCGGCTACCCGCATCCGCGAGGAAGTTGACGCCGACGCCAACATCATTCTGGGCGCGACCTTCGACGAGACGCTGGATGGTCTCATCCGCGTGTCCGTCGTTGCAACCGGCATTGACAGGGAGGAAGGCCTTGCGGCCAACACGTTTCCCGGAACAGCATCTCAGCCTGTAAAGGCGGAAGCTCCGGCAGCAAGCCGGACGCCGGAAATCAACACTCAGCGCCCGGCCGCTCTGGCTGAAAAGGCTCACGCCGAAAATGCCGCTGCCAAGGCCGTTGCCAATCTGGAACGGGAACTTGCCATTCCGGATCCGCAGCCGGTCGCCGTTGCAAGCGATCCGGCTGTCGAGATCAAGAAGGTGCAGCCGGCAGCAGGTTCGCTTGCAGCCAAGCCGCAGATGCTCGACATCGAAGACGAAGCCCGGGCACCTGTTGCAGAAGACATGCCGGTCAGCCAGCCTTACATTCCGCCGGTTGCCGCCGAGCATAACCCTGCACCGCGCATGCCGCGGGTGGAGGATTTCCCGCCGATCGCTCAGCGTGAAATCCAGGCAAAGCAGCAGACTGCAAATGTAGCCCAGCCTCAGCAGGCCGTTGCCCAGCAGCGTCCTCAGCAGCCTGCTCCGGCACAGAGCTATGAAGAGCACGTCGAAGACGACCGCCGCCCGATGGGGCTGCTGCGTCGCCTTGCAAGCGGCCTTGGCCGTCATCACGAAGAAGATCAGGAACATGACATGGCTGCCGCACCGGTTGCCCGTCCTGCTCCGCAGATGCAGCCGGCCCAGCAGGCCGCCCCGCGTGCGCCCCAGCAACGTCCCGCAGCCCATGGCGCTGCAGGCCAGCTGGACAACACCGGGCGGGCAACGCCGAAGCCGGTAACTGCAACAGAAGACGAACAGTTGGAAATTCCGGCGTTTCTTCGCCGCCAGGCCAACTGATTCGAGACCCGATCATCTTCCCTGATCGTTACAGCCCGGAGTTCACGCTCCGGGCTGTTTCCGTAACGGAACAAATTCTCGTTTTAATTCAGTGATTTGAAAGCCTGTGAATCGTTACAAATCGTAATAAAGCTTTATTTCGCCCAATTGGGGTTCGGGACTATGTTCCCAGCCAACGCGGGATCGTTAAAAGTCCGTAACCCTTTAAGGGCAAATAGAGGGCTTGTTTCCGCCGCAAACCGGAAGGGCAGGGTTTTATGACCGCATATGTTGACCGACAGACGACGCTAGCCGATCAGGTGACCCTGACCGGGATTGGCGTTCATTCGGGCAAACCCGCGTCGATCACTCTCGTACCGGCCGAAGCTGGTGTGGGGATTGTGTTCACCCGCACCGACCAGGAAAACTCCACCGAAGTTCCGGCACTCTGGAACAAGGTATCCGCAACAGCACTTTGCACCGTTCTCGGCGATCCTTCCAGTGAAGGTGTCGCGACCGTTGAACATCTCATGGCAGCTCTTTTCGGCATGGGTGTCGACAACCTGATCGTAGAAATCGACGGTCCGGAAATGCCGGTCATGGACGGCAGCAGCGTTGCGTTTGTCGAAGCAATCGAGCAGATCGGCCTGAAACGCCTGGACCGGGGACGCCGGTACCTGAAGGTGAAGAAGACCGTTCGTGTCGACAACGGCACGGCATGGTGCGAGCTGCACCCCTACCACGGCACCAAGTTCGATATCACCATCGACTTCGACACGCCGCTGATCGGTCGCCAGCAGTTCTCTTCCGACATCACCCCGGACGTGTTCCGTGACGAGCTTTCCCGTGCGCGCACCTTCGGCTACGTGAAGGATGTCGAGCAGCTTTGGAAGATGGGCTTTGCCCTGGGTTCGTCGCTGGAAAATTCCGTGGCGATTGCCGAGGACAAGGTTCTCAATCCGGAAGGCACCCGCTGGCCGGACGAGTTTGCACGTCACAAGGCGCTGGACGCGGTTGGCGACCTGGCTCTTGCCGGTCTGCCGATCCTGGGTCTCTACCGCTCCTACAAGGGCGGGCACAAGATGAACCACGCGATCCTGGTCAAGCTGTTTGAAGATCCGAGCGCGTTCGAAATCGTCGAGTCGCCTGCATTCCGCAAGGTCGGCCAGGTCGACAAGGGCGGTATCGCAGCCGCTGCAGCTTTCGGGCCTGACGTCTCCTGATATAATTTTGATCGGCCGCTTTGATGAAGCGGCCGTTTTCTTTTCGGCGGAATTCGGAACCTATTTGGACCGGTTGCCATAAAATTGCTCAAAAAAACCGTCAGATGGCCGATGAGGACGTGACGGGGACCGGTGATTTCCGCTAAACACTCCTGTCGATAAATTTGCAAGGCCGCATGACATGGGCCTTAGGGGCCGGAAAGGTCCGGGAGTATAGGCGTGAACGGAATGGATACTGGTTCTGAAGTGAACAGAGCCAAACACATGAAAACCTTCCTGAGATTGGCCGTTCTGGCTGTACCGCTTGCGCTTGCCGCATGCGGTGGCAAGGACGATCTCGATGAGCTGGCACTCAACGATACGCCGCCGGAAGTTCTGTTCAACGAAGGCCTGTCCCTGCGCGCGCAAGGCAAACTGCGCGATTCGACCCAGAAATTCGAAGAGCTCGACAAGCTCTATCCCTATTCTGAATACTCCAAGAAGTCGCTGGTGAACCTGGCGTTCCTGAACTACTCGCGCGGCAAGTACACGGAAACCGTAACTGCGGCGAAGCGGTTCGTGACGCTCTATCCGGGGGACGAGGATTCAGCCTACATGCTGTATCTCGCCGGTCAGGCCTATTTCCGCCAGATGCCGGACATTACCCGCGACCAGGCCGTGACCCGGAAGGCAGCCGGTGCGTTCAACGAGCTGATCCAGCGCTTCCCGGAATCGGAATATGTGCCGGATGCCGAAAGCAAGCTGCGCATCGTGCATGACCAGCTTGGCGGCAAGGAAATGCAGGTCGGTCGCTTCTATCTGAAGAAGCGCAACTACATCGCGGGGATCAACCGCTTCAAGACAGTTGTCGTCGATTACCAGACCACGCGGCATGTGGAAGAAGCCCTGTTCCGCCTGACCGAAGCCTACTACGCGCTCGGTGTCGTCAACGAAGCGCAGACGGCCGCAGCCGTGCTCGGGCACAACTACCCGGACAGCCAGTGGTACAAGGACGCCTATTCGCTGCTCAACAAGGGTGGGTACGAGCCTTCCGAAGACAGCGGCAGCTGGATCAGCCGCGCCTTCAAGAGCATCTGACGCCTAGTTTAATCCCGAAATGGCTTCAGCCTCGCAAATGAGGTTGAAAAGGCCCAAACAGGCTCTTTCAAGACGCTTCGGTCCTCCTATATGGTGGGCCGAACTTTAAGGAGCATCCCTTCATGCTGGTCGCGCTGTCTATCCGTGACATCGTTCTGATCGACCGTCTTGACCTCGAATTTGCCGCCGGCATGTCGGTTCTCACCGGCGAAACCGGTGCGGGCAAATCCATCCTTCTCGACTCCCTGTCGCTGGCACTCGGCGCGCGTGGTGATGCCGATCTCGTGCGGCATGGCGAGGCGCAAGGACAGGTGACGGCTGTCTTTGATGTGGCGGCGGATCATCCCGTTCGCATGTTCCTGCGCGAGAACGATGTCGATGACGATGGCGACATCATCCTGCGCCGTATCCAGACGTCAGACGGCCGCACCCGGGCCTTCGTCAACGATCAACCCGTCAGTGCAGGACTGCTGCGCCAGGCGGGCGCGCTGCTGGTGGAAATCCACGGACAGCACGATGACCGTGCCCTGGTTGACCCGGAAAGCCACCGGGCTCTCATTGATGTTTTCGGAGGGCTGACGGCCGAAGCCGAGGCCGTAGCACAGGCCTTTGCCACCTATCGCGCTGCCGACAAGGCGGTGACAGATCACGAGAAACGTATAGAAGCCGCGCGCAACGAGGCTGATTTCCTGCGTGCTGCCGTCGATGAACTGTCAGCCCTCAAGCCGGAAACCGGCGAAGAGGAGCAACTGGCGGCCCGGCGGACGGACATGATGGCGGTCGAGAAGATTGCCGGTGATCTGAACGAAGCCTTTGAAACCTTGAACGGCACTGCGTCGCCAATCCCGGAACTGGCCAGCTTGCTGCGGCGTCTGGAACGCAAGGCCGACCAGGTGCCCAATCTTCTTGGCCAGCCCGTCCGCACGCTTGCCGAGGCGATGGATCTTCTGGAAGAAACCCGCGGCGGACTGGAAAGCGCATTGCGTGAGACCGAATATGATCCACGCGAACTGGAAGCTGTCGAAGAGCGGCTGTTTGCGCTTCGTGCTGCCTCCCGCAAGTTCTCGGTGCCGGTTGACGAACTGTCCGCCCTGTGTGCCCGCATGAGCGGCGATCTGGCCGATCTCGATGCCGGTGAAGACAAGTTGGCGGCGCTGGTGAGTGCTGCTGGAAAAGCCCGTGCCGAATACGACAAGAAGGCAGCCAGCCTCTCGGACAAGCGGCGGAAGACAGCCAAGGCACTGGAAAAGGCTGTTGAAATGGAGTTGCCCGACCTCAAGCTGGAGCGGGCGAAATTCATCGTCGAAGTTGAAAGCAATCCGGAAAACCGCAGCCGTTCGGGCATCGATCAGCTGGAGTTCCATGTCCAGACGAACCCAGGCACGAAGCCGGGGCCGATGATGAAGGTCGCGTCTGGTGGCGAGCTTTCCCGTTTCCTCTTGGCCCTGAAGGTGTCTCTCGCCGACAAGGGCTCTGCCCCGACGCTTGTTTTTGACGAGATCGACACAGGGGTGGGCGGTGCAGTGGCCGAGGCCATCGGCCTGCGTCTGGCACGACTTGCCGGCAGCGTTCAGGTTCTGACGGTTACCCACGCCCCGCAGGTGGCAGCTCGCGCTGCAGGGCATTTCCTGATCGCCAAGGAAGCGACCAGGAAGGACCGGGTGGCAACACGCGTCCAGCGTATTGATGAAGACCACCGCAGCGAGGAAATCGCCCGGATGCTTGCCGGCAGCGTTATCACGGAAGAAGCCCGCGCCGCAGCGCGCAGGCTGCTGACGGCTGCGGAATAGGAAACAGGATCCGGAGAGGTGGACAAAAAAAGGGCGGGTTAGCCGAAGCTCCCGCCCTGTGGTGCAGTTTTCAAATGAGAAATGGTCTTACGGCTCCTTGACGAGCGGTGCTTCCTTCATGTCAGGCAGCTTCAGTTCACCTTCTCCCAGGTTGGGGACATTCAGCTCGATGCTCAGCTCTTCGTCGTTCGTGAAAAAGCCATTGGCATAGAGCAGGCCGCCTGCGATCAGCGCGACGACAAGCGCTCCGGCCATGAACCAGCCAGCGCTGTTGCCGTTCGTCTTCTCGACATAATGCGTTTCACGGTCCTGATAAGCCATTCGTGTCTCCTCATTCCAACATTGACCAGCATCGAGTTTTGCCGGTTCGATGTGCTATCAACGCTTGAGCCCGCCATTCGGTTCCGGTATCCGATTTTATCCGGTCATCAACTCGGCCTGTCCCGCTGACACATTTCGTGAAGACATCATGACTGACACTTCCTTCGCCCAAACCGACATCGACGCCCTGACGCAGGAGCAAGCACAGGTCGAGCTGAAACGGCTGGCGGCGGAAATCGCCGAGCACGACCGCCGCTATCACCAGGAAGATGCCCCGGTGATCTCGGATGCGGACTATGACGCGCTGCGCCGGCGGAACGCGTCCATCGAGGCCCGGTTTCCCAATCTCATTCTTGAAGACGGTCCCTCTGCACAGGTAGGGGCGGCCCCTGCGTCCGGTTTCGGCAAGATTACTCACCGGGTGCCGATGCTGTCGCTGGACAATGCCTTCAACGATGACGACGTCCGGGACTTCGTCGGTCGCGTGCGCCGGTTTCTGAAGTTCGATCCGCTGATGGGGTCTCTGGCAGTTACCGCGGAGCCGAAGATCGACGGTCTGTCGCTGTCTCTTCGGTATGAAAACGGCACTCTGGTTTACGCCGCAACGCGAGGTGACGGCACCACAGGTGAAAACGTCACCGAGAACGCGAAAACGATCAAGGATATTCCGGAAAAGCTGTCCGGCACGGTGCCGGGCGTCGTTGAAGTGCGCGGCGAAGTCTATATGGCGCACAAGGATTTTCAGGCGCTGAACGAGCGCATGGCAGCCAATGGCGGCAAGGTTTTCGCCAACCCGCGCAATGCTGCGGCCGGCTCGTTGCGCCAGCTGAAATCCGAAATCACGGCATCCCGCCCGCTGCGGTTCTTCGCTTATGCCTGGGGCGAGATGAGCGAGCTGCCGGAAGACACCCAGTTCGGCATGGTCAAGCAGCTGGAAACCTGGGGTTTTCAGGTCAATCCGCTGATGAAACGCTGTGAAACCGTGGAAGAGCTCCTGGGGGTCTATCACGGCATCGAGGAAAGCCGTGCCCAGCTCGATTATGATATCGATGGTGTGGTCTACAAGGTCGACCGGCTGGACCTTCAGGAGCGCCTCGGCTTTGTCTCGCGGTCTCCCCGGTGGGCGATCGCTCACAAGTTCCCGGCCGAACAGGCCTACACCATCCTCAACGACATCGAGATCCAGGTTGGCCGAACAGGTGCCCTGACGCCGGTTGCCAAGCTGGAGCCGATCACGGTGGGCGGTGTCGTCGTTTCAAACGCTACCCTCCACAACGAAGACTATATCAAGGGTATTGGCCAGGACGGAGAGTCGATCCGTGGCGGCAAGGATCTTCGTATCGGTGACACGGTGAAGATCCAGCGTGCCGGCGACGTCATTCCGCAGATTGTCGATATCGATCTGGACAAACGCCCCGATGGGGCGGAAGCCTTCGAGTTTCCAACTGTCTGCCCCGCCTGCGGTAGCCACGCGGTGCGCGAGGAAAAGGAAAAAACCGGACGCCGTGATGCGGTGCGCCGCTGCACCGGCGGTCTGATTTGCCCGGCCCAGGCAACGGAAAAGCTCAAGCATTTCGTCTCGCGCAATGCCTTCGACATCGAAGGCTTCGGCGACAAGCAGGTCGACGCCTTCTACAAGGAAGGCCTTGTGATGGCCCCGGCGGACATCTTCACGCTGGAGGAGCGGGACAAGCGCTCTCTCACCAAGTTGCGCAACCGGGAAGGCTGGGGGGCCGTTTCGGCGAAGAACCTTTTCGAGGCAATCAACGCGCGGCGAGAGATTGACCTTCATCGTTTCATCTTCGCCCTTGGCATCCGTCACGTGGGCGAGGGCAACGCCAAACTTCTGGCACGTGCCTATGGCTCCTGGGCGGCGTTCTATGCTGCCATGAAGGCGGCGCATGACACGGCGGGTGAAGCCTGGACAGAGCTCAATGACATCGACGGCATCGGCCATATCGTTGCCGAGGCGCTGGCGGAGTTCTTTGCCGAGCAACACAATCTCGACCAACTCGACGCGCTTCTGGTCGAGGTGTCACCCAAGGACGCTGAAAAGATCAACGCCTCCGGCTCACCGGTCGCAGGCAAGACAGTGGTTTTCACCGGCTCGCTGGAACGAATGACCCGCGACGAAGCCAAGGCCATGGCCGAACGCTTTGGTGCCAAGACGGCAGGTTCCGTCTCGAAAAAGACCGATCTCGTGGTGGCCGGTCCTGGTGCTGGTTCAAAGCTGAAAAAGGCGCAGGAGCTGGAGATCGAAGTCATCTCCGAGGATGACTGGTTCGATCTGGTGGGGGCCTGAGGCGCTCCTACCTTCTCTATCTCTGTTTTGCGAAGATAAGGCAGGGGCGGCATGATGCACGGGCTCCCTTGTTTACTGGATCCCCGCCTGCGCGGGGATGACAAGAGAGAGGCTTCGGGACATGGCTTTGCTTCTTGTCATCCTGGTTTGTCGCGTAGCGGCAAGACCGGGATCCAGTAACCCCTGTGCTCGCTGGAACCACAAACCTCTGGGGTTCCTGAAACCGTTATCGGCAATGCCAAATCAAAAGCACTAACGTATATCCGGGAAGAATTTCAACGAAGGCTCCACGTTGCACCTCGATCAGCAATACTATGTCTACATTCTTGGAAGCGGACTGGGCGGCACGCTCTACGTCGGGGTGACGAATGATCTGTTGGGCAGGGTTTCGCAGCACCGTGAAAGCATCGGAAGCCAGTTTACCGCGAAGTATGGCGTGCATCGGTTGGTGTATTACGAAGTTCACGAGGAAATCGAGTGGGCGATCAAGCGGGAAAAACAGCTCAAACGCTGGAATCGTGCCTGGAAGATCCGTTTGATCGAAGAACGGAATCCAAACTGGGACGACCTGTTTGCTAAACTGGTTTGACACTTTTGCGTCGCTTCGATCGTTTGCTGCGCATGGCTTGTTCTCCCGCCACTTGGTCAAGCAACAGGCTCCCTTGTTTACTGGATCCCCGCCTGCGCGGGGATGACAAGAGAGAGGCTTCAGGGCATGGCTTTGCTTCTTGTCATCCCGGTTTGACGCGTAGCGGCAAGACCGGGATCCAGTACCCCCTGTGCTCGCTGGAACCGCAAACCTCTGGGGTTCCTGAAATCTGTCGCGGCTTTGTCAAAGGAGGCGGCCTCACGCAGTTGCCGGTTCAAATAAGAAAAGCCCGCTTCTTGTCCCCACCAAATCGGTCATTCCTGCCTCGCCAGCGCCGGCATGTTGCTATATTGTTCTCAAAACAAGCGCTTGAAACCGGACCAGTAAACCATGACCGACCCGGACGGGTACGACGATTCCTTTGACGATCCATTCCAGCCTATCGGCACGCGGGCGGAGTCCGCGCCTGCTCCCGTGCGGCCGCAAGGAGGGATCGCGGCCAGGGCGATGGCGGCACGGCGGGCGCCGGACTATCTGACGGGGCTGAACCCGGAGCAGCGGCTGGCGGTGGAAACAACCGAAGGGCCGGTTCTGGTGCTGGCTGGTGCCGGTACGGGCAAGACCCGCGTGCTGACAACACGCATTGCGCATATCCTGGCAACCGGCTTGGCGCGGCCGTCCGAAATTCTGGCTGTCACGTTCACCAACAAGGCTTCGCGCGAGATGAAGGAACGCATTGCCGGTTTTGTCGGCGGCAATGTGGAAGGCATGGCGTGGCTCGGCACGTTCCATTCCATCTGTGTGAAGATCCTGCGCAAGCATGCCGAACTTGTCGGCTTGAAATCGTCCTTCTCGATCCTCGACACCGATGATCAGATCCGCCTTATCAAGCAGATCATCCAGGCCGAGGGGCTGGACGACAAGCGCTGGACGGCCAAGGCCTTTGCCGGGATGCTGGATGGTTGGAAAAACCGGGCTCTGGGACCAAAGGATATCCCGGAAGGCGAGGCGCGGGCGTTTGCCAACGGCAAGGGCCGAAAGCTCTACGAGGAATATCAGGAGCGTCTGTCGATCCTGAACGCGGCCGATTTCGGTGATCTGCTTTTGCATGTCATCACGCTGTTCAAGACGCAGCCGGATGTCCTCAAGGAATATCAGCGCCGCTTCCGCTACATGCTGGTGGACGAATATCAGGACACCAACATCGCGCAATACCTGTGGCTGCGCCTGCTGGCCCAGGGCAACCCGAATGTCTGCTGTGTCGGTGATGATGACCAGTCGATCTACGGCTGGCGCGGCGCGGAAGTCGATAACATCCTGCGCTTCGAACATGACTTCAAGGGCGCTACCGTCATTCGCCTGGAGCGCAATTACCGTTCGACCAGCCATATCCTGGCTGCCGCATCCCACCTGATTGCCTTTAACGAAGGCCGGCTCGGCAAGACGCTGTTCACGGATTTCGAGGAACCCGACCACGACCTGGTGTCGGTGGCCTCCGTCTGGGACAGCGAAGAAGAAGCGCGTACCATCGGCGACGAGATCGAGACCCTTCAGTCGCGAGGTCATTCGCTCAATGAAATGGCGGTTCTGGTGCGGGCATCCTTCCAGATGCGCGAGTTCGAAGACCGGTTTGTCACGTTGGGGCTTAACTACAGGGTCATCGGCGGTCCGCGCTTTTATGAGCGCATGGAAATCCGCGATGCCATGGCCTATTTCCGCTGTGTCGCGCAGCCTGCGGACGATCTGGCGTTTGAGCGCATCGTCAACACGCCGAAGCGCGGTCTTGGCGATGCGACGCTGAAACTGGTCCATGGTGTTGCCCGGGCAGAGCGTATTCCACTGATGCAGGCGGCAAGCCAGCTTATCGATACCGAAGAACTGAAGCCGAAGCCGCGTAACGCGCTGAAGTCCGTGCTCGACAACTTCGAGCGCTGGCGGCGTCAGCTTGACCAGATGAAACACACCGAACTGGCGGAAATCATCCTCGATGAGAGCGGCTACACCGAGATGTGGCGGCAGGACCGGTCGGCGGAAGCGCCGGGACGCCTCGACAACCTGAAGGAACTGATCCGGTCTATGGACGAATTTGAATCCATGGCCGGTTTCCTGGAGCACATTTCCCTCGTCATGGACCGGGACAGCGCGGATGCGACCGACGCCGTATCCATCATGACGTTGCACTCGGCCAAGGGGCTGGAATTCGACACGGTGTTCCTGCCCGGCTGGGAAGAGGGGCTGTTTCCCCACCAGCGCGCGCTGGATGAATCCGGTCGCGCCGGCCTGGAGGAAGAGCGCCGGCTGGCCTATGTCGGCATCACCCGGGCGAAGAAACGCGCAAAGCTCTATTTCGCGTCCAATCGGCGAATTCACGGCCTCTGGCAGTCAACCGTTCCCTCACGGTTTCTGGACGAGCTGCCGCCGGACCATGTCGAGATTGCCGAAGCTTCGTCCAGCTATGGCGGCTATGGCGGTGGCGGCTACGGACCGTCCCGGTTCGACAGTCATGATCCCTTCGACAAGGGCAGCTACTCCACGCCGGGTTGGCAACGTGCGCAGCGTGCCAAGCAGTCCTCCAGCGGATTTTCCGATGGCGGCGGCCGTGGGTATCAGTCCGCGCGGCAAAAGCGTCAGGGGCCGTTGACCATCGAAGGAGAGCTGGTGGCGAAATCCGTCAGTGACACGCCATCGCAATTCTCTCTGGGTGAACGCGTGTTCCACATCAAGTTCGGCTATGGCGCCATCAAGTCGATCGAGGGAAACAAGCTGACGATCGACTTTGAAAAGGCAGGGGTGAAGAAGGTCATCGACAGTTTCGTCGAACGGCACTGATCGGCTGGTTGCAAAAACCAGTCCGGTGAACTGCTTCTGACGGCTACGCTCCAATAGAACCGGGAATGTGGTCTCGCGCCTGATGTATTATTGGGTTGGCCCCAAAGCCTGTGGCACGTTGAGCATGGGGCCGTTCTAGAGATCGACACCTTGCGGTTTGATCAGCATGTCGCGTTCCTTCAGGTAGGGATGAATACCGACGGCCTCACGCAGCACTTCCTGCCCCAATTGCACCCTGCCGAGCGTCATGAAGATGATTGCCTTGCCGGACATGGCGCCAAAGTGCCGTGGTTCCAGGGCAAGGGCGCGTTCGATATCTTCGAGGCTGGCTTCGTAATTACCCTGCAGGAAGAGGATGAAGGCACGCTGGTTCCAGCCTTCCGAGTAATCCGGTGCTTCTTCCACGACCGTGTCGAGCAGATCCTTCGCACCCTGAAAGTCATAGGATCCTCGTTTACGCATGGCCTCGTCCACCTTCTGCCGGATCTCCGGCGTGGGGGCGGCATCCAGCCAGGTGTGCCAGATGCTATCTTCGATCTTGCTGGCCGCCTCTTCATTCGGAGCGTTCTTCAAGGCTTCAAACAGTTGATCCTGCTCGGACGTTGCCCAGGCGGGGAGGATGAGAAGCTGGAGGCAAAGAAGGGCAGCAACCAGACATCCGGTCACTTGCAGCCAGTTTAGGTGCGAACGGGGGCAAGTCATGGGTGTTTCCTCGCATTTCCAAATGAAATGGGGCACAGACCCGGTTTGCCCAGTCCCGGGACCGTTTCAAGCTGGCATCGCTGGCCGCTTCCCGCTATACCGCACGCCTTGACCCCAATAACCACAGGCGCGAGCGGCGATGAAAACCATCCGGGTGCGGATCACGGCTGAAGAACTGGAAGCCAAGCGGATCTCCGAGATTCTTGAACGGGCGTTTGAGGACGACGGCAATCCGGTGACCATCTACGAAGCAACGCCGGACGGACGCCTGTGGGCGGCTGAAATTCTTCTGTTCGACATGGAGCCGGAAGAGGCGGCTGCGACGGTGCGCGACCGTGTCGGCGCCGATGCATTTGCCGCGCCGCTGGAAGCAGAAGAACTGCCGGATATCAATTGGGTCGAGAAGAGCCTGGAAGGGCTGAAGCCGGTAAAGGCCGGTCGTTTCGTTGTTCACGGCAGCCACGATAGAGACAAGGTTCCAGGTGGGGCCATCGGCATCGAGATCGAAGCCGCGCTTGCCTTCGGAACCGGTCACCATGGCACGACCGCGGGTTGCCTTGAGGAAATCGACAGGCTTTTGTCCATGCGCGCGTATGACAGCATTCTCGATCTTGGAACGGGAACAGGTGTGCTGGCTATCGCCGCAGCGCTTCAATCCCGCCAGTTGGTTCTTGCAACCGATATCGACCCTGTTGCGACGAAAACGGCGCTGGAAAACGCCCGGCTCAACGGTGCGGGGCATCTTGTTCGTGGGTTTACCGCCAATGGAATTGAAGACCGCCGCTTCCGTCTCTTTGGTCCGTTCGATCTGGTGATCGCCAACATCCTGGCGCGGCCGTTGATGAAGATGGCGAAGTCCATCGGTGAACGCATGACGCCGACCGCAACCCTCGTGCTGTCCGGCCTCAGGGTGGAAGACGGCCCCCGGATCCTGTTCGCCTACGGCTGTCAGGGTTTCATTCTGGACAGGCGCGGCGAAAAGGACGGCTGGTTGACGCTTACTCTTGTGCGGGGACGTAAACAGGCCTGACTGCGTCCGCAATCTGCCAGGAAGCAGCGATGATCATCTCCTCGCCCGCAAGACGCTCGTCGTCGTCAAGCTCCGCAGGATGAGGGAAGGGGAGAGCCGTTTCTATTATTCTGGTGCCCGGAAATCTTGACTGCAGATACAAAAAGACCCGCCGAAATTTTCGGCGGGTCTTTTCTTGTGCACAGTGGTCTTTACTTAAACCGTCCTGAGCCCCTTAGAACGCGCTGGTAGAGGTGCCTTCGCGCTCGAGCTGGGCGCGGTCGTAGCCGTGGGAGGCAAGGGTCGCGTCGTCCAGTGACAGCAGGTAGCCGTTGACATAGCGGCGTGCCTGGATGGAGCGGGCTTCAATCATGCGGTCGAAAGCGCGGCGCATGAAGCTGCCGCCGGCGCGGGTCGAGGTGGTTGTTTTCATGGTCATCGTGGTCATTCCCATTTGAAGTTTAAGAGCTTCCCTAGGGAGAAACGTCTTTTTTCTTGTCTGAACCCTATATGCGCCTTTACCGGGACCTCAGGTAGGCCTTGAAACGCATGCCAGCCTTGCGCTCTTCGCATATGCGAAAGATTTTGCTGCAGTGCGAAATATAGGGAAGATTATGCTGCTGAACCAATTCAAGCGGAATAATTATCCAGCTTGATCGGATGGGGCCGCGAAATTATCTTGCGGCCATGTTCCAGACCTTTGACGATCTCAGTGATCCTTCCTGTGGCGCGCCGCATGCGGCGCTTCTCAGAGCCGAACTCTCCCGCCGTGGTCTCGACGGCTTTCTCGTGCCGCGCGCCGATGCGCATCAGGGCGAATATGTGCCGCCGCATGATTGCCGCCTCCAGTGGCTGACAGGCTTTACGGGATCTGCCGGCATGGCGGGGGTTCTGGGGGAAGAAGCCGCGATTTTCGTTGACGGCCGATACACCATTCAGGTGCGTGACCAGGTCGACATGGCGGTCTTTCCGGCGCGCCATCTTGTCAATGAGCCCGTGACTGACTGGCTGGCCGAACGACTGCAGCCAGGGCAGAAGCTGGGCATCGATGCCATGCTGCACACGGTGCGAGAGGTTCGCCGTCTCGAGGAGATTTGTGAGTCGGCCGGCGCCACTTTGGTCAAGCTGAACGACAACCCGGTTGACAGTGTCTGGATGGACCGTCCGGAACCGCCGCTTGGTCAGGTTTTTCTCTATCCGGTTGAGCTTGCCGGACGCGGTGCGGAGGACAAGATTGCCGAAATCCAGTCGGCCCTCGCAGACAAGAAGGCGGATGCCTGCGTGCTGACGCAGCCCGACTCGATTGCCTGGCTGTTCAACATCCGTGGGTCTGACGTCACCCATACGCCGTTGCCGCTCTCCTTCGCCACGGTTCCGGCAGAAGGCAAGCCGTCCCTGTTCATTGATGGCCGCAAGTTGTCCAATTCCGTTCGCGATGCACTCGCCGATCTGACGGACCTCAGTGAACCGGCTGATTTCAAGCCGGGGCTGGAGGGGCTCGGCAAGGCTGGTGCCAGGGTGATGATTGATCCGGGCCTGGCGGGAATCGGCATCGCCGACGCCATCACCAAGGCAGGTGGAACCTTGCTGGAAGCGCAAGACCCGATCCTGCTGCCGAAGGCGATCAAGAACGAGACGGAACTGAAAGGCGCGCGCACCGCGCATGTCCGCGATGCAGCTGCTTTCGTCAATTTTCTGTGCTGGTTTGACGAAGTTGCCCCCAAGGGCGATCTCGATGAGATCGCCGCTGCGGAAAAGCTTGAGGAGTTCCGCCAGGAAACCGGCGTTCTGAAGGATATTTCCTTCGACACGATTTCCGGTGCGGGCCCGAACGGGGCGATTTGCCATTACAGGGTCAGCCGGTCCAGCAATCTCAAGATCCCGGTCGGCAAACCGTTCCTGATCGATTCGGGTGCCCAGTACGAAGACGGTACCACCGACATCACCCGCACACTTGCGGTCGGGGAAGTCGGCACGGAGATGAAGAAGCACTACACGCTGGTGCTGAAGGGACATATTGCGATCTCGACGGCAAAGTTCCCGGAAGGCACCACGGGTGCGCAGCTCGATACGCTTGCCCGGATCGATCTGTGGAAGGCCGGTCTTGATTTCGACCATGGCACCGGACACGGCGTCGGTGCCTACCTCAGTGTTCACGAAGGACCACAGCGCATTGCCAAAACCGGCACGGTGCCGCTGAAACCGGGCATGATCCTGTCGAATGAGCCGGGCTACTATCCGGCGGGCGAATACGGCATCCGGATCGAAAACCTGGAAGTCGTCACGCCTGCGCGTGATTTGCCGGGTGGGGAACGCCCGATGCTCGGCTTCGAAACGATAACCCTTGTGCCCATGGATCTTCGGTTGATTGAGCCTGCTCTGCTGACGGTGGCCGAGCGCGACTGGTTGAACCGGTATCATGAGAGGGTCCGTGCCGAGATCGGCCCCCTTGTGGGCGCGAAAGAGCGGATCTGGCTGGAACAGGCGACAAAAGCGATCTAAAAGATCCTGAAGGCCGGTTTCGACCGGCCTTCCTATTTTGAATTCTTGTTTATCGAGCTGAGGTTTTCAATGCGCGCCGCGGATGTTCTCAAGATGCCGCTTTACGCTGCCGAGCTGGCAACCGGAGCCAAGTCGTTTCGGGACAACCCGCTGATTGGCAGCCGCCGGCTGAACGAGGCCGGGTTGCACGCCAAGCGCATCAAGCTGGCGGAATCCATGGCGGATTCGCGCCGCCGCAGGTTGGAGCACCTGCTGCCGGAAGCTGACCGCGCTGCTTATGCAAAAGACGGATTTATCGCCACCCGCAATCTTCTGCCGGAAGATGAACTGGCGGCGCTGCGCAAGGAAGTTGAAACAACGCGCTTCGATGCCTGGGACATGCGCCAGGGCAATGCCGTCACGCGGTTCGTTCCCCTGCCGCCCAGTGTGCTTGCAGATTTGCCGCATCTGAAGGCCTTCGTCTGGAGCAAGCCGTTCCAGAACGGTCTGCGTTATGTCGGGTCGACCAATGGTGATCCACTGGTCTACCTGCATATCGTCATGACCAATCCGGACACCAAGCGGAAGGCCGACCCGCAAACGGCGTTCCATTCCGACACCTTCCACCAGACCGCGAAATCGTGGTTCTTCCTCTATGACATCGATGATGCCGAGGGACCTTTCACGTATATTCCCGGATCGCACCGGCTGACGCCGGAACGGCTGGAATGGGAACGTGAACAGAGCCTGTCGGCCTGTGGCGACAAGAACACGCTGCATGCTCGCGGTTCCTTCCGCCTTGCTCCGGAAGAACTGGGTCGGCTGAAATATCCCGAGCCGGTGAGGTTCGCAGTTCCCGGCAACACGCTGGTCGTTGCCGATACCCACGGCTTTCATGCCCGCGCCGCCAGCAAGCGACCGTCGGTACGCGTGGGCATTTATGGCTCGCTACGTCGAAATCCATTCCTGCCGTGGGCGGGGTTTGACCCGTTCGATCTGCCAGGCCTCAGGGGGCGCCAAGCCCGGTTCTACATGGCCCAGAAGGATCTGCAATTCCGCCTGAAAGGCATGGCATCGCATCGCTATGCGGGCAAGATCCTGGTAACGGAACCTTCGAAATTCTGACCTTGGGGACTATCCTCTAGGCGGAATTCCTGCAGGTGTCCGTTAGTGGTGCTCTTCCTCGTTAGCCTTGATCAGCTCCGAGTTGAAGTGATTGAGCGCCTTTACGTGGCGCGCCTGTCCGACGATCCTGGTTGCATCTTTGGTGCTGACGACGGGAAGCGAGGCTTCTCCGCAGGAATCGAAGCTTTTCAGTGCGCTTTCAAGCGAGTCTGTATCATGAAGGTAGCTGCCGTCCTGACCGGGTCGGAAAATGCAATCCTCCTCATTGGCCGGGGGAGGGTCCATGAAATCCTTCACCTTGACCGTTTCTCCCAGAAAGCGGTGGATGCCGTCATTCACGAAATAGCCGCGCAAGCCAAGCAGCCAGTGGAAATAGGATTTGCCATGAACGGCCTGCGTCAGGCCCGTTGCGATCGACACGGTCAGCAGCAGGGCGATCGAGAGCGTGTAGCCGCCGGTCAATTCGAAAACGATCATGGTTGTTGAAAAGGGCGCGCCGAGAACTGCTGCTGCAACGGCCCCCATTCCCAGGATCGCGTATAGCCCCTCGCTTGAAGCCAGTTCGGGAAAGACGGAGGCGGCAATCAGCCCGAAGGCGCCTCCGGTCATTGCCCCCAGATAGAGCGATGGCGAGAAGATGCCGCCGCCAAAACGGGACGCCAGCGTGATCGCGGTCGCGGCCGTTTTCGCAAACAGCAGAGCGAACAGCATCGCAAGGGGCAACTGGTCCTTGAGGGCGGCGTCCGTGGTCTCGTAGCCGACGCCAAGCACGTCGGGAAAGACCAGAGCAATGAGCCCGACCGCGAAACCACCAATAACAGGCCGCAGCCAGACCGGCATCGAAATGTTCCGGGCAACCCAATCCGTTCCGATCAATGCAAACTGGAACAGGATTGCCACGAGGGCGGAAACCAGCCCCAGAAGCGCAAAGGCGGGAAATTCCCAATAGGAGGTGATCTGGTGTCCCGGGATCACAAAGGCGGCAACGTCGCCGAACCAGAGCCGGGAGAATACGGTTCCCGTTACGGCGGCAATCGCGATGGGCGAAATGGCCGACATCGCATAGTGCCCGAGAATGACCTCATGTGCGAACAGAACGCCTGCGATAGGCGCGTTGAAAGAGGCGGATACCGCACTGGCAACGCCGCAGGCCAGCAGAATGCGATGCGCGGAATCCGGCAGCTGAAACAGGCGCCCGACCGATGCACCGATGGTTGCTCCCAGGTGCACGACGGGGCCTTCACGCCCGGCACTAGCGCCGGAGCCGAGCGATAACGCCGTGATTAGGGCTGATGATATGCCCGGCCAGAACGGCAGCCCGCGTCCGCCTTTGACACGAGCCTCGATCACGTCCGCCACGCTGAACGTTCTCTGCATCGGTTGCATGTACTGAAGCAGCAGGCCAACCAGCAATCCGCCAATGGTGGGCCCGGCAACGATCACGTACCACGGCAGTGTCGCGGCGGCGCTCACGACACGTTCCGTCGCCGTGCCAAGCCAGGGCAGCTGCACCAGGCTGATGATCTCACGGAAGATAATGGCCGCCCAGGAGACGAAAGAGCCGATCAGAAGGGCCAGCAGCCAGACGATATGGCTTTTCTGACGCAGAAATTCCCTGAAGTTGAACCCGATGCCAGCGAGAAGCCCGGCGATGCCGGAACGAATGGAAGGGGCGAGCCTGTAAAGAAAGTTCAATCGGTCTGGCATTTGGTCGGCGTGACTCAACTGAGATTAAAAGCCAATCTGAATTACGGCCCCATTTTACGGAGGAACCGCGTCACTTCACCGTCAAAATTGAAAAAATCCGGCTTGTCCCTTGATTTTCATGTGTTCAGGTTTAAGGAGAGGGGGTCGAAGCCTTCAGGCCATGTCGCCATCCCGGTCGCCTAGACCGGCTGTTTTGGGCTCCGGCAAATCGCCAGAAGTAGCCCTCTTAGCCAAGAAGTGTTGGCCTGCCATGTCCGTTGTTGAACCGTCCGATACCCCGTCACTGTCCGGTGACGGCCCCCCAGACGCGCGCGAAGAACGCGTATTTTCCGTGCCCATGTTGTGTCTTGTGGCGTTCTTTATCGGGATCGTCGCAGCCATTGGTGCGGTTTTCTTCCGATATCTGATCTCGGTCGTTCATAATCTTTTCTACTACGGAAAATTTTCGACCGTTTACGACGCCAACCAGTTTGCCGATGCCAGTCCGCTTGGCGCTCTGGTCATTCTCGTACCCGTCGTCGGTGGTTTGATCGTGGTGTTCCTGGTGAAAACCTTCGCTCCGGAGGCCAAGGGACACGGCGTGCCGGAGGTGATGTTCGCGGTCTACCACAAGAAGGGCGACGTTCGCGGCGTGGTGGCGCTGGTGAAATCCTTTGCTTCGGCGATCTCCATCGGAACCGGTGCATCCGTCGGCCGCGAGGGGCCGATCATCCAGATCGGCGCCTCCTTCGGTTCGACGATCGCCCGGGCGCTGCATCTGCCGCGCTGGCAAAAGATCACGCTGCTTTCTGCTGGGGCAGGGGCGGGGATTGCCGCCACCTTCAATACGCCGCTTGGCGGGGTGCTCTTTGCTGTCGAGATGCTGTTGCCCGAGGTCAGCAACCGGACATTCCTGCCCGTGGTCGTTGCCACGGCGACAGCCACATACGTTGGCCGGATTGCCTTTGGTCTCGACCCGGCCTTTATCGTGCCGATCTCCGCGGAAGAGGCTATCGAAGCCATCGCGCCGATCCAGCTGGGCGCCTATGCACTGCTCGGTGTCCTGGCCGGTATTGCCTCCTGGGCCTTCATTCGCACGCTCGCCTGGTGCGAGGACCTGTTCCCCAAGCTCCCGGGCAATGACTACACCCAGAACATCATCGGCATGCTGATCATCGGCACGCTCAGCTATGTTTTGATGCTCACCACGGGGCATTACCACACCGCAGGCGTCGGCTATGCCACGATCCAGGATATCCTGAATTCGACCCCTTACACATTCATACTGCTGGCTGTTCTCTTCATTGCGAAAATCATCGCGACATCGATCAGCCTTGGTGCGGGGGCCTCCGGCGGTGTCTTCTCGCCGTCGCTGTTTATCGGTGCGACGCTTGGCGGCATGGTCGGTGTTCTGTGTTCCTACCTGTTCCCGGACAGCGGATTTACGGCGGTGGAATTCGCCCTTGTTGGCATGGGAGCGCTCGTGGGCGGTGCAACCGGCGCATCGATGACTGCCATCGTGATGATCTTCGAGATGACCCGGGACTATAACGTCATCGTGCCGCTGGTTCTGGCGGTCGCGATTGCGGTCGGTGTCCGGCGCTGGCTGATCAAGGACAACATCTACACGGTCAAGCTGCGCCATCGCGGCAAACCGATCCCGCTCAACCGGCACACCAACATGTATCTGGTGCAGCCGATCAAGGAAGTGATGGCAAAGAACTTCGTGATCCTGCCGCTTGATACACCTGTCCAGGAAGCGATTTCCGCCGTGAGTGCCGATGGCGGATCCCACATCATCGCGTCCGACGGGCCCCGGATTGCCGGCTTTGTGCGCCTCGGCACCATTCCTTACCAGGCCGACCGCTTCGCCGGGCAAACGCTGCGCGCGATCCTCTCAAGCGATTTCGTGATTGCACCGGCAACCAACATCATGAATTCGGTGATCACCCGCATGAACAACCGCAATCGCAGTTGCGCGATCATTGTGTCGGGCGATGGCCGTATTCCGCGTCCGGATGATGTGGTCGGGGTGGTCGATTCCAAGGAAATCGCCGGCGTCGTCGTCTCCAACCACTACGGCTGAGGCCATCGGTTCGGATGTCAGCCCGTGGAGTGGTTTGCCGATCCACGGGCTTTTGTTTTCGCGTCGATCAGTTGCTCAGGGTTTCTTGCGGATCTCGATATGGCGTCCAGCCCGTTCCGGGCGCGGCAGACTGGCATGAGCTTGCGACAGGGCCGTCAGGTTGGCCGCAATGTCCTCCGGCCAGGGAGCGACCTTGCGGGCGTTCATGTCGACATGAAGGCTCAGTTGTTCTGATGTCGCCGACAGCCAGCCTTCCTCGGCGTGGCGCAGTTCCTGATAGAAATGCGCACGCTTGGCGTCGAAATCGACAAGCTGAAGCGTCGCGATCACCTTCATGCCGGCGCTGAGTTCGCGCAGGTAGCACACATGTACCTCTGCGGTGAAGAACGAGCCGCCACGGGTCTTCACATAGTCGGGACCCATGCCGAGACGGTGAAAGACCTCATCGACAGCCGTATCGAACAGGACGTTGTAATAGGCCATGTTCAGATGGCCGTTGTAATCGATCCAGTCGTCCCTGACCGTCATGATTTCGCTTTCCACCGGCTTTGCGTCCCAAGTCACCTTCACAATCCTCCTTGCGCCATTGTGTCCAACCTTGCGGGAAATGCCCATTAGGCTTTGACCTTTCGGGCCGGGGCTAACATATTCGGTTTTTTACCGCGCAGACAAAGTCGCGGCCCCAGGAGGAATGAGAATGCCGGAATTGGCAACCGCGTCCGACGGAGCGCAAGTCCTTGAAAAGAATGGCGCGATCGGCGCTGCCATCGAAAAGCTGACGGGCCTGTTCAAGGACCGTTGCTCCACGTCCATGGCTCTGCGGGAACAGCATGGCCACACCACCACCTGGTTGAAGAATCAGCCGCCCGATGCAGTTGTCTTTGCGGAGACGACCGAGGAAGTCGCCGAAGCCGTCAAGATTTGCGCAGCTCACAAGGTTCCCGTGATCGCGTTCGGCACGGGGTCCTCGCTTGAAGGGCATGTGAATGCACCGTTCGGCGGCGTTTCCATAGACCTGTCCCGCATGAACAACATTCTGGAGGTCAATGCGCAGGATCTGGATTGCAGGGTCGAGGCCGGGGTAACGCGCAAGCAGCTCAACAGCTTTATTCGCGACACCGGCCTGTTCTTTCCGATCGACCCGGGGGCGGATGCCAGCATCGGCGGCATGGCGGCGACCCGTGCATCGGGCACCAACGCTGTTCGATACGGCACGATGAAAGACGCAGTCCTCGGCCTCACCGTGGTGACCGCGGACGGACGGATCATCAAGACGGGTGGCCGGGCGAAGAAGTCCTCGGCGGGTTATGATCTGACTCGGCTTTTTGTCGGCTCTGAAGGCACGCTCGGCATCATCACCGAGTTGACCTTGCGCCTGAACGGTCAACCGGAAGCCATTTCCGGTGGCGTCTGCCCGTTCCCGGATGTTGCATCCGCCTGCAATGCTGTCATCACCACCATCCAGATGGGTCTGCCTGTCGCGCGTATCGAGCTTCTGGATGAAGTTCAGGTGCGCGGCTGCAACATCTATTCCAAGCTGGATCTGCCTGAAACTCCGACGCTTTTCCTTGAGTTTCACGGATCTGAAGCCGGGGTGCAAGAGCAGTCGGAAACTTTTTCGGCGATTGCCGAGGAGTTTGGCGGCGGGCCATTCAAATGGGCGACAGCGGCCGAAGACCGGACGAAACTTTGGGCAGCCCGGCATGACGCCTATTGGGCGGGCAAGTCGCTGAAGCCTGAAGCCAGCATCATGGTGACGGACGTGTGCGTGCCGATCTCGCGGCTTGCGGACTGCGTTGCCGCCACGGCCGAGGATATCCGCAACGAAGGTTTCCTGGCGCCAATCGTCGGTCACGTGGGTGACGGTAATTTCCACGTTCAGATCCTGGTCAACCTGGACGATCCGGAAGAAAAGCAGCGGACGGAGGACTTTGTCGGACGGCTTGCGCTCAGGGCCATCGCCATGGGGGGTACCTGCACCGGCGAACACGGTGTCGGCCAGGGCAAGCAGAAATACATGGCCAAGGAACATGGCGAAGCGCTTGATGTGATGCGCGCTGTCAAACTGGCGCTCGATCCTCACAATTTGATGAATCCCGGCAAGATCCTGCCGCAGTCATGATATTGTATCGAATCAGTTCAATAAGCTCGTTTTGCTCCGCCGGACGCCGCAGGGCGGCGATCCGGCCGGCGCCGGAAATCCTGTGTTTGCACTGCAGCACGGATCGGCTACATCTATCCGGTACGATATCCGGTGACTTTGGAGAACAAGGAGACAAGGCCTGAACTCCGTCTACATCACGTTGGGTGTAACAGTCATTCTGGTGCTGGTGGCAGCGCTGGTCGGGCCGTTCTTTATCGACTGGACCGTCTATCGGTCGACTTTCGAAAGCTATGCGGAGCGCGCGCTCGGGCACAGGGTGACTGTGCTGGGGGAGGCGGACCTGCGGCTTCTGCCTGCGCCCTCCATCAGTTTTTCCGACGTGCGTGTCGGTGGTGCCGAAGATCCGCTGCTGGTGGTGTCGCGCTTCGACATGCGCATCGAGCTTCCGTCGCTGCTGAAGGGCGAGATTCGGGTTCTCGACATGGAACTCGATCGTCCGCACCTGTCACTTTCACTTGATGAGGCTGGTCGACTGGACTGGCTGACGGCCATGACGTCGAGCGGCGCCATTGCCAAACTGGCACCGGATGACCTGTCCTTCGAAAAGGTGACGATCCGTGACGGCGCATTGACGATCGTCGATGCGCGGTCCGGCGAAATCAACCGGATTGATGACGGAAATCTGGTCGTGTCCGCACGCTCGCTAGAAGGCCCGTTCCGGGGCGCCGGCAGTCTCACGCTGAATGGTGCGCCCTATACGGTCAGTCTTGCGACGGGTCGCGCACAGGAAAACGCGGGACTGCGCGTCAAAGGCGAAGTCACGCCCACCGACAGGCCGGTGAACTTTGCTTTCGACGGTCAGCTTCAGGTGGCCGACGCCGCGCCCGAATTCGACGGCCGCTTCACCATCGCCTCTGTTGCGCTGGAAGAAAACGATCCGAATATCTGGCAGGCGGAAGGGCAGTTCACTGCCGATATCGCCGAGGTGGCGGTTCCTGAGTTCGAGTTCCGCTATGGTCCCGAAGACCGGCGCCTGAGCATGACCGGCAATGCGGATCTGATCTATGCCGGCGAAAAGCGTTTTGAAATCCGTGCGAAGTCGAAGCAGGTCGATCTGGACAGGTTGCTGGGCGGTGGACCGCAATCCCCCGTCGACATCAACGAGGCGGCGACACGGCTAATTGCTGCCCTGCGCGTCGTGCCGCTGCCGTCCATCGACGGTGCTGTATCCATGGATGTTCCGGCGCTGGTGGCCGGTGGCGGCATCATCCAGAATGTTCGCCTGGATCTTGAAACCATGCTGGGTGGCTGGCGCGTCGCGCGCCTTGCCGGACGCCTGCCGGGCCGCACGACGGTTGCCACCCAGGGCGACCTCGGCCTGGAGCCGTCTTTGACCTATCGCGGTGCGGTGTCTATCAGCTCGGACCAGCCGGGGTCGCTTCTCAGCTGGTGGCGGCAGAAGGAAGCCGGCGTCGGTACTATCGAACCAGTTTCCCTGGAAGGACGATTGAACCTGGTGCCCGAAGGAGCGGCGCTGGACAATCTGCGTCTGACCATTGCCGGTTCCGAAGCCCGCGGCGGCCTGGCTTACCGCATTCCACGCAGCGGCAATTCGGAATTCTCGCTCTCTCTGGAAGCTGACCGGCTCGATCTGGACCAGATCGAAAACCTGGCTGCGCTGCTTCACCCTCAGGCTGTCGAAGCGGGAGAACCGGCAGATCCCAAAGGCCTCGATGTTTCCTTGCGCCTTCGTGCCAAACAGGTGGTGGCACGCGGCGTCGAGGGCGAAGGTCTGGCGCTGGAGGCAGAGTATTCGGACGGCGGCGTCAGGATCGACAGGCTGTTTGCAAATGACCTTGCAGGCGCCCGGCTCGATGTCTCCGGCGATATCCGCAATCTCTTTTCAGCACCTGAGGGAGCTGTGTCCGGAACGCTTGACGCCCGGGACCTGTCCGGTCTTGTTGCGCTGGCAGGCGGGTTGTTTCCCGAAACAGTCTTTGTTGAACGGCTGGAGCGCGCAGCCGCAAGTCTGGTGCCTGCCAAGTTCGATGCCGAGTTGAAGGCGGCTGCGGTTGGCGAAGCAACGGACATGACACTGCGCCTGGATGGGAGCGCGGGCGGCGCCGACGCTGCGATCAATGCAGAGCTCAAGGGCCGTGTCGACCAGTGGCACGATGCCGAAGTTGCCGTCGGTGTGGAACTGAAGGGCCCGGATGGCGGCCGGCTTCTGCAGCAGCTCGGGTTTGATGTCATTCCTCTGGAAGCTGCCGGAACAGGCCATCTGGCGCTGAATGTTTCCGGCATCCCGGCAAAGGGGCTGGCCACCGACCTTTCCACGGAGATCGGCGGATCCAGCGTTGAAGCCAACGGAACCTTGACCCTGAAAAAGGATGAGGCGCCGGAATACCTTGTTTCGGTGACCGCAGAGACAGCGGACCTTGGCCCGCTGGCGTTGATGGCCGGTCGGGTCCTGCCGGTCATGAGCGGCACGATCCCTGCAGCGCTTTCGGTCGATGTCGAAGGGATTGGCAGCTCTATGGCTGTCAGCAGGGCTGAAGGCTCGCTCGGAACGACGACGTTCGAAGGTCGTCTGGAAGGCGACCTTGAACCGGCGCCGGGCGAACGTAACAGACGTTTTTCCGGTGAGATAACGGTGTCCGAGGCCGATCTGCGCACAATGACGGAACTGGTCCTTGGTCCCGATCAGTGGTTCTCGGCTGGGGACGGTTCAAGCATCTGGCCGACAACCCCGTTCGGATCGCCGCTTCTGGATGGCCTCGACCTGACCATGCAGTTCAAGGCAGACAGAATGCTGCTGGACGAAGACACCGCCATTACCGGTCCGAGTGCCGAAATTCGCCTGTCTCCCAGCCTGTTCCGCCTCGATGGACTGCAGGGGGCCTTTGCCGGTGGTCAGCTTGACGGCAGCCTCTCGATTCGCCGGACCGAGGCGGAGGCCGCGGCTTCCGGCCGGGTGAAACTGGACAATGCCGATCTGAGGCAGGTGTCCTGGCGACCGGACAACAGGGCGGTCGCTTCCGGCACGCTCGATCTTTATCTGGAATTCGAAGGGGCGGGACGCTCGATCTCGGCAATCGTGTCAGGCCTCAACGGCGGCGGCACGTTCTCGATGGAAAACGGCGACTTCCGCGGTCTAAATCCGCAGGCCTTCCCGCTGGTGACACGCGCGGTGGATGCGGGACTGGATCTTCAGGAGAACAAGATCCGTGACGTTTTCGTCAGCCACATGGCGGCGGGAAGTCTTCCGTTCAAGCGCGTTGACGGCACGCTGACAATGGTGGGCGGACGACTGAGCGCCCGCAACGTTGTTGTCGATGCCGAAAAGGCGGAGATCTTCGGCAGTGCCGAAGTCAATCTCGCCAGTTACGATCTCGATGCGGATTTCTCGTTGAAAGTCGATCCGGGCGAGGACGCGGTCACCGGTGCTGAACCGCAGGTCGGGCTGTTGTTCGAGGGTGCGGTCGAGGCTCCGGAACGCCGCATCGACATCGCGCCGTTTACCGCCTATCTCACCCTGCGTGCCTTTGAGCGGGAGGTTGAACGCGTCGAGAAGCTTCAGGCGGAAATTCTGGAACGTGACCGGCTTGTGCGGGAACTGAAAAACCAGCGGGAAGGCGAAGCCCGCCGGGAACGTCAGGCAGCCCGGGCGGCCGAAGAGGAGCAGCTTCGTCTTGAGCAAGAGCAGTCCGGCGAAGACATTCAGCCTCAGCCGGATCCGGACAAGCAGGAAAATTCAGCCCTTCCGCAAAAGACCGACGATGCGCCGCGCAGGGAAACCCGCGCCGCGCCGCCGCCAGTGCCTGCGCCAGCCCCGGCACCGGCCCCGGCTGTTGCCGCGGCTCCCTTTGCAGAGCGCATTCGGGCCGTGTTGGAGACGCCGGACCTGGAAGACCTGACCGCAGCGCCAGATACTGCCCCGGTCACCAATCCTTCGAACAGCCTGCCCCCCCTGGACCCGCCGGTTTCCATTGAAGACCTTCTGACACGCGACGTCGGCTCGCCGCTGGTCCTGCCCGGCGCGCAGTGACAGGCTGGTACGACGGGCCTTCGCTCGTTGATATTGGGCAGGTGTTGCCTGAAGCCCATTGAACGGCGATCGGAAAAGAAGCCGCCAGTCCTTTTCACTCAAAGTTTCAGCAATCTCTACTCAGGATGAGGGAGATGTATGTTGCAGAGGCGGCAAGAGGGCTGAAGCTCAGAGGCAGTTCGGGCACTTCTAGCTGCGCTGTGGGCAGGCGAAAAGCAGGGGACTGGAAATCAGATTGTCAGCCGTTCATCCCTCCGAAATCAGACCAGCTTCCATTTGGACCCGTTTCAAGGCCCAGACCCTGACTGCCGAAGACAGCGGGTCTTCCGGGTCGCGGTTGTCGTCGATTTCGGCAATCAGTCCGGCGAGGGACTTGTTCGCGGCGTCGGCGTACGCGTCGACGACGTCCCAGAATTCCGGTTCCAGCGCCAGGCTGGTGCGGTGGCCATGAAGGGAAAGAGAGCGCTTTAACAGAGCCATTGGCGGTCAGCCGCGATCGCCGGAAGGGCCCGGTTCAGAAGGTTCGGCTTCGATTGTGTTCGCGTCTGTTGTTGCTTTGTCGGATGGTTCGGCATCCGGGCCGTCAGGCTTTTCCAGAAGATGCCCGTCGACATGGGCATCCAGCGTTTCCCGGCGTTGGCGGGCCGCCTCACGTTCGGCTTTGGACCGGCCATACTTGCGCCGGTTGTCCTCGGCCGTCTTTTCCTTGTCCTGACGGTTCTTCTGCTTGCGCACCATGCGCAGATTGATGATCTCCGCGCTCATGGGAAAGGCTCCCGATCTCAGGTCTTCTTGCGGAATGCATCCAGGGAAACGACTTCGCCACCACCGTCACTGCTTTCGGCAGCTTGCACGGCAGGTTTCGCCTTGGTGTCTGCAGTTGCAGCTTCCTTGTCGCCTGCGCCGTCGTCCTGTCTGGCTTCGTTGTCGGCATGTTCCTGCTCGGCCCTGGCAAGTTCTTCCACGGCTTCCAGCAGCTCTTCCGGCAGTTCTTCCGCCGTTTTGCCGGGATCGAACTCCAGCGCGAACTGTACGGACGGATCGAAGAAACCCTTGATGGCAGAAAAAGGCACCAGCAGCTTTTCCGGCACGCCGCCAAAGGACAGGCCAACCTCGAACGCATGTTCGCCGATGGCAAGATCCCAGAACTGGTGCTGCAGCACGATGGTCATTTCCTGCGGATAGCGCTCCTTGAGTCGCTGGGAAATGCGCACGCCAGGAGCATTGGTGTCGAACGCGATGTAGAAGTGATGGTCTCCGGGCAGCCCGGTACGACCGACTTCGGCAAGTATTTTCTTCACCGCTCCACGCAGCGCGTCCTGGATCAGAATATCGTATCGCAGAAGGTCTTCAGACATCGGTTTTCGTCGAATCTCGCTGGAAAAGTCCACTATCAGGAGCACATTGACGGGCCGAGATCAAAAAGAAAAGGCTCTTTTCCAAGTGAACCCAGATTAATGTGTGCAACCCGGCAATCATCGCTCATTGGTCATGCAACCTATGTAGGACGCTGCAAATACATGGGAAGATCAAGTGGAGGCTTCTGTTGCCAGGTGCCTCCGAACCCCGCCCGTGAGTGCTACCTCAAAGGACTTAGTGGACTACCGGCGCAGCGTTACGCTGCGACAGCGTTGTCCATAGCATAGTTGTCATTTGCAACTATTAAGAAAGCCCGATAACGGTGGTACAATGCCGAGCAAAAGCACAGTCTTTACGCCCTCGTCGATCCTATTTCGCCCCCGCCGAAACCCATGGAGTTTCCGTAGCTTAGCCCCATGGGCTTGGGTGGAGGCGCCGGGTACCGCCCCCGGGTCCGATAGGTTTATTGCACTGACCATTTATTGCCATAGCTGGCGAACCAGCAGCCCTGATATAAGGTCTTCGGTCTTGAATTGAAAGAGGCTTCTGGCAATCCGTGTCGTTTGCCGGCTTGGCTCCTGGCCATTCTTCCACAGTTCGCCCAAGTTGGGGAAAGTGCAGGGAAGGGGCTGTCTTTTCGGGAAAATCTGCCAAGTTAACCTCAAACTCCAGATCTCCTGACCGCGAAGGCTTCCGCCGTGCAGCAATATCTCGATCTCTTGTCAAAAATCCTGGACGAAGGCGTTGATCGGGGCGACAGGACCGGAACGGGCACGCGCTCGATCTTCGGCCACCAGATGCGCTTCGATCTCTCGCTAGGCTTTCCCTGTGTCACGACAAAGAAGCTGCACCTGAAGTCGATCATTCACGAGCTGCTGTGGTTCCTCGCTGGCGATACCAACATTCGGTATCTGAAAGAAAACGGGGTGAAGATCTGGGACGACTGGGCGGACGAGAACGGCAATCTCGGGCCGGTCTATGGCTACCAGTGGCGGTCATGGCCGGCGCCGGACGGCAGGTCCATCGACCAGATCGCCAATCTGCTGAAGATGATCCGGACCAACCCGGAAAGCCGGCGGCTGATCGTCTCGGCGTGGAACCCGGCTCTGGTCGACGAGATGGCGCTGCCGCCGTGCCATTCGCTGTTCCAGTTCTACGTGGCTGACGGCAAGCTTTCCTGCCAGCTTTACCAGCGGTCGGCGGATGTCTTCCTGGGCGTGCCTTTCAACATCGCCTCCTATGCGCTGCTGACCATGATGGTGGCCCAGGTGACCGGCCTGAAGCCCGGCGACTTTGTGCACACGTTCGGTGATGCGCATCTTTATGCCAACCACTTCGACCAGGCCCGTGAGCAGCTCACACGTTCGCCGCGGCCCTTGCCGGAAATGAAGATCAATCCGGATGTCACGGATCTCTTTGCGTTCAAGTTCGAAGACTTCGAACTGACCGGCTACGATCCGCTCCCGCACATTGCCGCACCGATCGCGGTCTAGCCACCGGCTGTTTCAGCTCACTTCGAACCAGGTCATCATGCCCGATGCCGCATGACCGAGCATGTGGCAATGGATCAGCCATTTCCCGGGATTGTCCGCAACAAAGGCGATCTTGACGGTCTCGCGCGGCTGGCTTGTGAAGGTGTCGCGCCAGTCGGGGTTCTCCAGTTTCGTGCCATTGCGCTCGATGACGCGGAAATGATGGCCATGCAGGTGGATCGCATGCGGGAAAGCCGTGTCGTTCCGGCTTTCCAGAACGATCGTGTCGCCGCGCTTGGCGGAAAACATCGGATCATCTTCCATACCGGCCACACCGTTGAAAGCCCAGAAGAGTCCCTCGGACATCATCTGGCGCATGTCCATCTCGACGCCGTGTCTCATCATCGACTGCATGCCGCCCATGGCTCCACCCGCCATCACTAATGGCAGTTCCCAGGGAGAGCTCAGATCGGGTTCAGGCAACCGGTTCGGCGGTGGCAGCACGAGTGGCAGGTCTTCGCTTTCGGTTTCCGAGACGACGAAGTTGGCGAAGGTGAATGGCTTGCCGGTCATCATCTCGAATGGCAGCTTGCCGGTTTCCTGAGGTCGCAGCACCAGATCCATGCGCTGTGCCGGCGCCAGTTGCACAGTGCCCTCGATCTCCCGCGCGGTGTCAAAGGCCTGCCCATCGAGCCCGATTATCTTCGCACCAAACCGCGCCGGAGCCAGATCAAGGATACGCGCCGTGGAGGCGTTGATCAGGCGCAGCCGGTGCCAGCGGTCCTTCTTCAACGCAATGTCCGGCATCGAAGCGCCGTTGATGGTCAGCCAGTTGCCCAGACGTCCGGCATGGGCAAAGTCGTGCATGGCGCCGAAGCTTGCGGTTTCCAGGATACCGTTTTCGTCCAGACGCCAATCGTTGAGGATCAGCGTGATGTCACAATCGGGGTCGAAGGACTGCTCGTCGTCCTCGACTATCAATGCGCCCGCGAGGCCGCGCGGCACCTGGTTCCAGCTCATGTTGTGGGCGTGGTACCAGAAGGTGCCTGCGTCCGGCACGACAAAGTCGTAGTCGAAGCTTTCACCGGGGGCGACGGGGGGCTGGGTGAGGCCGGCAACACCATCCATGGCATTGTCGATGCGGATGCCGTGCCAATGGACCGAGGTGGGTTCGTCGAGGTTGTTGGTGAAGCGCACTCTGACGCGTTCGCCGCGCTTGACCCGTATCTGCGGACCGGGCAGCCGGTCGTTGTAGAGCCAGAGATCCGAGAGGCCGCCATCCTTGCCATAAAGTCGGGCCTGTCCCTTGACCGCCGCAAGGTCGAAGAAACCTTCTTCCGTTTTTGCCAGAGCAAATGCTGGTGACAAGGCGGTAAGACCTCCTGCCACCGATGCTTTCAAGAACGAACGCCGATCCACTCTCCCACCTTCCTGACGCAAGTTGCTTCTCCCTGTCACTATGGTGGTTCCAGTTGGTGGAAGGTCAAGCTCCTCGCACGGCAATAAACCTTTCAAATAACGCTCGCATTTGGCGATGAAACTGCCGACACTTCCTTCAGGTTTCACGCAAGGGAGCTCTCCATGAAGTCAACCGACGGTCTTTCGCTCTCACCCCACGCGGCGGCTGCCGAGCGTCGCAGGTTCGATACGTCCCTTGGCCGCAAGCTCTGCGCCGGTGCCGAGGCAGGTTTGTTGCCGCATCTTCATGTCGTGATTGCAGAACGCGGCGGTGAGACGGTTCTGGAAAGTTATGGCAAGGGAGAGGACGAAAACTGGGGCCGTCCGATCGGTGAGGTAACCTTCGGCCCCGAGACCCTCCACGACCTGCGTTCTATCACCAAATCCATCGTCAGCTTGCTCTATGGCATTGCACTGGAGCGGGGCGAGGTGCCGACGCTCGATACGCCGGTCCTGGAGCTTTTTCCCGAATATGCCGACCTTGCCGCGGATCCGAAACGCATGGAGCGGACCGTGGAGCACGCCTTGACCATGTCGCTCGGCATGGAGTGGGACGAGACCCGCCCCTATACCGATCCGGAAAACAGCGAAATCGCCATGGAAATGGCCCCGGACAGGTACCGTTACATTCTGGAGCGGCCGCTGGTGGGAGACCCCGGCACCCGATGGATCTACAGCGGCGGAGCCACCGCGCTGGTGGGCGAGATCCTGCAACGGGGAACGGGGCAGAAGCTGGCCGATTATGCAAGGGAACGCCTGTTTTCGCCACTTGGCATAAATCAGTTCGATTGGTCTATCGGCCGGGATGGGGCCTATTCGCCGGCGTCCGGGCTGAGGTTGGCTGCGCCGGATCTGCTCAAGATCGGACGTCTCGTTCTTGACAACGGTATCTGGCAGGGCCGGGAGATCGTTCCCGAAGCCTGGATCCGGGCTTCACTGCAGCCAATCATCGAAACCAGCGAAGGACCGGGATACGGCTATTTCTGGTTTTGCGGCCAGGTTCCTGTTCTGGCTCTTGGCGGCCCGACACCCTGGTTTGCCGGCTTTGGCAATGGTGGCCAGCGGCTCTGGCTGTGCCCCAAGGCCGATGTTGCGGCCGTCATCTATTCCGGCAATTACAACGACTGGTCCGCCTGGATCCCTCCGACCCGGGTCTGGAGCGAGATCATTCTGGCGAATTTACGGGAAGCGTAGCCTCGCCTTTGAACGCCTGATCCTGACACCAATACATCCTCATCCTGAGGAAGCGCGCAGCGCTGTCTCGAAGGATGGGCCCCACACGCTGAATATGCCGCCCATCCTTCGAGTCGCGAGCAGGCTCGCTCCTCAGGAGGAGGGGAGAGGAGGCTAGGTTAAGTTAAGCGTGCGTGCTGGTTCCACTGATCCGCAATATAGGACGAAAGCTCGAAGCGTTTTCACCCCTGCCGATGCGCTTCCAAGAAATCCCGGTACCACAGGGCACTGTTCTTCAGCGTACGGACCTGGGTGCCATAATCCACGTGAACAATGCCGAAGCGCATTCGGTAGCCCTCGGCCCACTCGAAATTGTCCATCAGGCTCCAGAGGAAATAGCCCTTCACCGGAACGCCTGCCTCGCGTGCATCGGCAATGGCACCGAAATGTTTTTCCAGATAGTCGATCCGGCGGTGGTCGTTGACGACACCGTCCTGCGGCTCGTCATTGTAACAGGCACCGTTTTCAGTGATGTAGCAGTCCGGAAGCGGGTAACGGGTGTCGAGATCCTTCAGGAGATCCGACAGGCCCTTTTCATAGACTTCCCAGCCGATATCGGTCAGCTCCGGCCCTGGAGTTGGGGGAACCGTCTCGGCCATCGGATAGACCGCGCTGGCATTGGTGTCTGCTTTCACGCGTAGCGGCGTGTAGTAGTTCAGCCCCCACCAGTCGAGAGGCTGGTGAATGGTTTCAAGGTCACCGTCGCGAATGTCCATGTGGTCGCCAAAGGCGCTGAGCACATCCGCCGGATAGCTGCCCTCGAACATCGGTTCGAAGAAAATGCCGTTGTTGAACTGGAAGGCCCGGTCTGCCGCTTGCCTGTCCTGTGGCGTGTCGCTGACCGGATAGACGGAATGGGCGTTGATGACGATGCCCATCGGCAAGTCTGGCTTTACGGACCGGGCAGCCTGAACGCCCAGGCCATGTGCCAGGTTCAGTGTGTGCACACTGGCTGCAAATGCCTCGATGCTTTTTTCTCCTGGAGCATGGATGCCGTAGAGATGGCTGAGATGACAGATGCACCAGGGTTCGTTGATGGTCGCCAGTGCGTCCATCCGGTCGCCGAGCCGTTTGACGACAATCTCCGCATAGTCCGCAAACGTTTCTGCCGTGCTGCGGGCTGTCCAGCCGCCGTCGCCCGCCAGGGTCAGCGGCAGATCCCAGTGGTACAGCGTCGGATAGACCTTCAGACCACGGGCAACCATGCCATCGATCAGCCGGTCGTAGAAGTCGAGACCCTTCTCGTTCACCGGGCCTCGGCCATCGGGAAGAATGCGCGGCCAGGCGATGGAAAATCGGTAGGCGTCGACGCCGAGTGACTTGATCAGATCCAGATCGCTTTCCCAAAGATGATAGTGGTCGCAAGCCATATCTCCGGAATGCCTCTGGTAAACGCGACCGGGCATCTTCGAAAAGGCATCCCAGATGCTGGGTTTGCGGCCATCTTCGCTGGTTGCTCCCTCGATCTGATAGGCCGCGGTTGCAACACCGAACAGAAAATCGCCGGGAAAACGGAGCGCAAGGTCTTTGGGAAGTGCCATGGAAACTCATCTAGAGTGGAAACGCGAATGCGATGGTCATAGTTTCCAAAGCGCTTTGGATCAAGTGATTTCGTCTTGCGTTCTGGGTATTCTCCGCAGCCAATGTGTCAGGTCAGGTGCGCGTGAAGCGTCATCAGCCAGCGCCAGAAGGGGAGTGCTGGTTCAAAGAGCCTTGCAATCGCTTCGTGGCCGTTTGCCCCCTGAAGCGACCCGATGTCGCTGACGTCTCGCCAAACGGCGAGGCCCTTGTGCCGGGCGAGACCACTGCGCGGGTGGCCTGCGGGAAAGCCGCGAGGAACCTTGGCAAGATCTGGGGCGGACATTTCAAACCCGGCAGCCGTCATATGGGCGATCAGATCTCCGATGTCCTCGCCGTTGTCCGTCTCGAGTGTCTGGAGAAACGATCCGAGTACCGGTTTTGAAAACCGCATGCACCCTGCGCCGATGCGCACATGATCGGCTTCCACGGACAGGAAGAAGCTGGGCGGTTGCGCGTCCTTGCCCTGGAAAGCGGTGTCCTGCGGCCAGAAGGCCATGCGGACGTGGGTGTTGTAGGGTGTCTTGTCCCTGGTAAAGCGTAGGTCCCTGTTGATGCGAAATTGCTTCGAGGTGAGGTCGTGTCCGCAAAGCCGCGAGAGCGTTTCGGCAAGCCTGCCGCGAACCGCGTCGGCCGGATCCCTGACGAAGCGCTGGTAATCGGCCTTGTGCGCTTCAAACCAGTCCCTGGTGTTGTTGGCGGCAAGCTCTTCCAGAAAGCGGAAGGTTTCTGGCTGAAAACCGGAGCCGTTCATTTTGCCGTCTTTCCGGTTTTCGGCTTCTTGGGCCTGGCAGTCTTGGGCGGCAGTGCGCCGACATAGGATCTGGCCATATCGATCCAGCTCTTCAGGTCTTCGTCGCTTTCGATCCCTTCCGGCTCGACCCGGATAAAGCCGGGCATGGGCCGGCCCCCCATGTTGCAGACCGAGGCGAAGGGCCTTGTCATCGCCTTTTCCTGCTGTTCGGTTCCCACACGTGCCATCAGCCCGCGTTTGGAGGCGCAGACCAGCATGTTGCCGTCGATCATGAAACAGGTGGAGCCGAACATGCGCTTTTGCTCGACTTTTTCATCCGGGATCAACGCGCGGGTGCGTTCGATCAAGACGGTTTCCATCAGGTCGGACATTCCGAAAGTCTCCTGGTCGTGGTGGTCCAGTTTCAAGGACGTGCCAAGGGGCGCTTATCCGACAGCCTGGCAAGAAAAATGTCTGCGATTTTTCCTGGCTCACGTTTCCATGCTAGGAGGCGTTTGAGGAATTGAAAACCGGATTCGGAGATGGCTTTGCCGGAACTTGTCTTGATTGCCGCGGTGGCACGAAACGGGATTATCGGGTCCGATAACGACATGCCCTGGCGGTTGCCGTCGGATCTGAAGTATTTCAAGCGGCTGACGCTTGGAAAGCCGGTCATCATGGGGCGCAAGACGTTTCTGTCGTTCGGCGGCAAGCCCTTGCCGGGACGTCCGCATGTGATTGTTTCCAGGGATCCGGAATATGCGCCGGAAGGTGCGGAAGCTGCGACGTCCCTTGAAGAGGCGCTGCGACGGGGAGTGGAACTGGCAGCGGATCTTGGCGTCGACCAGGTCATGTGCATCGGCGGGGGGCAGCTTTACGCCCAGGCGATCGGTAAAGCCGACCGTCTCGAGATCACCGAAGTGGACGCGCAGCCGGCGGGAGACACCCGCTTTCCGGACATCGATCCGGCGGTGTGGCAGGAAGTCGGTCGGGAGCCGGGCCAGCGCACCGAACGCGACAGCGCAGATTTCACCTTCGTCTCCTACCGCCGCAAGGCTTGAATACCTATCGGATCCGTTGTCATGAGTTTACCCGCCAATCTAACGGCCAGATGGGCCACTTTCGATGAGCTAAGCCTCAACGACCTCTATGGAGTTCTCAAACTGCGCCAGGATATATTCATTCTGGAGCAGGCGTCTTTTTACGCCGACATCGACGGCAAGGACCAGACGGCGCTGCATTACCTCATCAAAGACGAGGAGGCCGGAGCGCTTCTGGGCGCAATCCGCCTGTTCACAGAACCGCAGCAGGGCCGTGCCCGCATCGGCAGGGTGGTCATTGCCAAGGCAGGCAGGGGGAGCGGGCTCGGGCGTCTCATGATGCAGGCCGGCATCGACAAGGCGGAGGCCCTGGTTCCCGGGTGTGAGATCCACGTTTCCGCACAGGCTTACCTGGAGGCTTTCTACGGCTCCCTGGGCTTTGCGACGGTGTCTGAAGAATACATCGAGGATGGTATTCTGCATGTCGACATGATCCGTTCCGCCAACGTGAACTGAGCCCGTCTTTTCGGGGCAAATTCCGGCGGGGTGCGGCCAAATGTTCCGTCGGTCTTGACAGTCTCTCCGTTTACCACCACCTGCGGCACGGGAACACGCGGGTTTTGGGAGGTTTTTACGTGGGGCTTTCCGTTGAAAGCATACGGTAACCTCCCTATAACCAACGGTGAGTCAGAACGGGTGAAAATCCCTGTCCGGGATAACGTGCCGGACGACAAAGAAGGAAGTTTTGATGCCTTGGAGCAATCAGTCAGGTGGCGGTGGCCCCTGGAAAGGTGGCGGAAACAACGGCGGCCCTTGGGGCAGCGGCGGTGGCGGCGGCGGTAACGGCAACGGCCCGTGGGGTGGAGGCTCCAACCGTGGAGGCGGAAACCCACCCGATCTTGAAGAGCTCCTGAAACGTACCCAAGACCGCATGCGCAACGTCCTTCCGGGCGGTGGCGGCGGCGGCCTGGGTTTCATCGGCGGCGGGATCGTGGTCGGCGTGGCGCTTATCGTCTGGCTGGCCTTCGGCTTCTATGTTGTCGATGAAGGCGAGGTCGGTGTCGAATTGGTACTCGGCAAGGTCGAGGATCAGACCCCTCCTGGCCTGAACTACAACTGGCCTTATCCGATCGGTGAAGTTTACACTCCGAAAGTCGAACTGCAGCGCGAAACCACTGTTGGCACAGAAGAAAACGTCAGCAGCTCCGGCGTTGTGCGCGCACGCGACGTTCAGGAAGAAAGCCTGATGCTGACCGGCGACGAAAACATCGTCGACGTCGGTTTCAAGGTCCTGTGGCGTATCCGGAATACCAACGAGGGTATTGCCGACTTCCTGTTCAATATCCAGGATCCGGAAGCGACCGTGAAAGCCGTGGCCGAAAGCGCGATGCGTGAGGTTGTTGGCGGATCGAAGATCGACTCCATCCTGACGGAAAATCGTGTTTCCATCCAGAACGACGTTGCCAGCCTGATGCAGAAGACACTCGACAGCTATCAGTCGGGTATCGAGATCGGCGAAGTCCAGATGCAGCGCGTTGACCCGCCTGCGCAGGTTATCGACGCCTTCCGCGACGTGCAGGCCGCACGCGCCGACGAAGAGCGCATCAGCAACGAGGCCAAGGCCTACGCCAACCGGGTGGTTCCGGAAGCGCGCGGTGAAGCAGCACGCGTTCTGGAAGCGGCAAACGCCTACAAGGACCAGACCATTGCCGAGGCAACCGGTCAGTCCCAGCGTTTCACCAAGATCTACGAAGAATACAGGAAAGCACCGGACGTGACCCGTGAGCGTCTGTATCTCGAAACCCTGGAAAAAGTTTTGGGCTCGAACAACAAGATCATCATCGACAGCGACTCGACAGGCTCCGGCGTGTTGCCGTACCTGCCGCTGAATGACCTGAACGGGCGTCAGACCGCCCCTGCACAGCGCGCGGGAGGCAACTGATCATGCGTAGTGGTATTCTTGCAATCGTCCTGCTGATCGCAGCGGTCGTCGCCTATCTCTCGGTCTTCATCGTCAATCCGACCCAGCAGGCGCTTGTCCTGCAGTTCGGTAAGATCGTCGAACAGCCGAAGAAGGAACCGGGTCTCTACTTCAAGATCCCGTTCGTTCAGAACGTCGTCTACTTCGACAAGCGCATCCTGAACCTGAACATGCCGCCGCTTGAGCCGATCACCTCGGACAAGAAGCGTCTGATCGTGGATGCCTTCGCGCGGTACCAGATCTCCAATCCGGTGTTGTTCTATCAGCGTGTCCAGAACATCCAGACCGCCAACCGGCGTCTGTCGACGTTCCTGCAGTCCTCGCTTCGTTCGGAAGTCGGCCGCACCAGCTTCGTGGCACTTGTTCGCGACGACCGTACCGGCGTGATGGAAAACATTCGCCGCGATATCGATGCCAATGCCGAACAGCTCGGCATCGAGGTGATCGACGTGAAGATCCGCCGTGCGGATCTGCCGGACGCCAACTCGCAGGCAATCTACGCCCGTATGCAGACCGAGCGTCAGCAGGAGGCCACGGAAATCCGTGCACAGGGTGAAGAAGCTGCCCGCAGGATCCGGTCCCGTGCGGATCGCGACGCGACCGTTCTTGTTGCTGAAGCACGCCGTGACTCGGAAATCATGCGTGGTACCGGTGACGCTGAAAGAAACAGGATCTTTGCCGAGGCATTCGGTGCCGATCCGGAGTTCTTCGCCTTCTACCGGTCCATGCAGGCCTATGAGGCAGGATTGCGGTCCGGCGATACCAGCCTGGTGCTGTCGCCTGATTCAAGCTTCTTCCGCTTCTTCAAGGACCCGACCGGTATCTTGCCGGCTCCGGGTGCCGATGGAAACGGTAGCCAGGGCGTATCCGACCGGAATCCGTCGCTCGCTGCACAATGAGCGAACTGGTAACGGCGCTCGGCCTGGTCCTGGTGCTTGAAGGTGTTCTCTACGCGCTTGTGCCCGGTGGCATGAAGTCCATCATGCGCAGCGCGCTGGAGACACCGGACCAGACCTTGCGGGCAACTGGCCTGATCGTGGCGGTTATCGGCGTATTTCTTGTGTGGATCATTCGCGGATAACGAAAAGTTTTCGGGCGGGAGGCGCAAAATCTTCCCGCCCGTTCTATATTCTGAACCAAGGACCGGAACAAACCCATCGACTGTCAGCATTCTGACTGCAGTCCAACCGGCTGGGATGAGGAGAAAGCCCTATGGCTCCACTAAGTATTCGCCGTCGGATGACCAGGATCGCCGCAGTCGCGGCGGGCATCGTAATCGGTGGAATGGCAGCTTTTCAGCCTATCCAGGCAGCATACGCACAAGGACCTGTGTCCGTCGCGGATCTGGCGGAAGGCCTCGCGGATGCAGTGGTGAATATTTCCACCGCTCAAACCGTGCAGGGCCGCCGTTCGGTGCCGATGCCGCAGGTTCCGGAAGGTTCGCCCTTCCAGGAGTTTTTTGAAGAATTCTTCAACCGGCAGAACCGGGACGACGACCAGCCGCGGCGGGTTCAGTCGCTGGGTTCGGGCTTCGTCATTGACGGGGAAGCCGGCATCATTATCACCAACAATCACGTTATCGAAGGCGCGGACGAAATCACCGCCAACTTCAACGACGGCACCAAGCTGAAGGCGACGCTCCTCGGCACCGACGAGAAAACCGACCTCGCAGTGCTGCAGGTGGAGCCGACCACGCCGCTGAAGGCCGTCAGTTTCGGCGATAGCGACGCCATTCGCGTCGGCGACTGGGTGATGGCGATCGGCAACCCGTTTGGTCTGGGCGGCACCGTGACCGTCGGTATCGTGTCCGCACGAAACCGCGACATCAACTCCGGTCCGTACGACAACTTCATCCAGACGGATGCCTCCATCAACCGGGGTAACTCGGGCGGACCGCTGTTCGACATGGAAGGCAACGTGATCGGCATCAACACGGCCATCATCTCGCCGTCCGGCGGCTCCATCGGCATCGGCTTTGCGATCCCGGCCAACACCGCCATGAACGTGATCGATCAGCTGCGCAAGTTCGGCGAAACCCGCCGCGGCTGGCTGGGTGTTCGCATTCAGGAAGTCACGGACGAGATTGCCGACAGCCTGGCAATGGACAAGGCCATGGGCGCGCTGGTTGCCGGTGTGACCGACGATGGTCCGGCGGCCAAGGCGAAAATCGAACCGGGTGACGTGATCATCAAGTTCGACGGCAAGGATGTCGACACGATGCGCGAACTTCCGCGCATGGTGGCGGAAACTGAAATCGGCAAGGAAGTCGAAGTCACGGTTCTGCGCAAGGGCGAGGAAGTCGCCATCAGTGTGATCCTCGAGCAGCTTGTTGAAACCGAGGTGACCGAAGCCAGCGCAACCGAGGAAGAAGAGCCTGCGGAAAAGCCGGTCGAAAAGAGCGAAGTGCTCGGCATGTCGCTTGCCGTTCTGGACGACGCCTTGCGCAAGCAGTTTTCCATCGATGAAGACGTCAGCGGTGTTGTGGTCACGGAAGTGAAGCCAGGCACCTCTGCGGAGGAAAAGCGCGTGATGGCTGGCGATGTCATCAAGGAAGTCGCTCAGGAAACGGTCGAGACGCCGGAAGACGTCATGGCCGAGATCGACAAGCTGAAAAAGGACAACCGCCGCTCGGCCCTGCTTCTGCTGGCCAATCCGACGGGTGATGTCCGCTTCGTTCCGGTGCGGATCGAAGACGAGTAATCCTTCCGGACTTCGGAAGCTGAATGCAGAAGGGCGCCGTGAGGCGCCCTTTTTTCTGCTTTCAATCTCCTGCACGCTCTTACTGAAGATGGCTGAAGGTCTGTCTGGAACGGGAAGGGTGGATGCTTTGGAGCAAGGGGCCCATCCTTCGAGACAGGCCCCCACGCTTCCTCAGGATGAGGTTGGTAGTGGGGCGGAGTTGGGGGCTTGGAGGATGTTGATGGCCTTGGCGAGTTGGATGTGCCGTGGGGCGAATTGACGGTTTGTGGCCTAACCACTTCGAAGAGTTTTGTGTTCGACATCCCCACACACTCTCCCTCATCCTGAGGAAGGCCGGAGGCCTGTCTCGAAGGATGGGCTGCATACTCCGTCGAAAGGTTCATTCCTTGAAAGACAAGAAGGACCGCCCGCGCGAGGCGAGGCTTCGAAACCGCTCAAATCAGGATTGCCGCAGGCCCGCGCCTTAACTCAGAACGAAATCGCTTTCCGCGTAGCCTTGCAGGTAGAGCAGGGCTGTGAGGTCGCCGTGGTCGATGCGGAAGTCGGCGGCGGCGGCGACTGCCGGTTTGGCCCTGTAAGCGACACCGGCTCCTGCGCGTTCGATCATGGCAAGGTCGTTTGCGCCATCTCCGACCGCAAGCGTATCTGCGAAATCAAGGCCGTGCTCCGCGACGAGATATTCCAGGCGGGTGCGCTTGGCTTCGCGTCCGAGAATCGGTTCTCCGACCTTGCCTGACAGTTTTCCGTCCACTTCCAGCAGCGTGTTGGCCTGGTTCTCGTCAAAACCGATCAGCGTCGCGACAGCAGATGTGAAATGGGTGAAGCCACCGGAAACAAGGGCGCAGTAAGCGCCGTTTGCCTTCATCGTCTGTACCAGCGTACGGCCGCCCGGCATCAGCTGGATCCGCTTGCTGAGCACCGTTTCAATGGCAGACACCGGCAATCCGGCGAGAAGGCCAACACGTTCGCGCAGGGCCGGTTCAAAATCGATCTCGCCGCGCATCGCCCGCTCGGTAATTTCCGATATGCGATCCTTGAGGCCAAGTTCAGCCGCCAGTTCGTCGATGCATTCCTGGCGGATCATGGTGGAATCCATGTCGGCGATCAGCAGGTGCTTGCGGCGGCCGGTTTCCTTCTGCACAAAGACGTCGACGGGGGCACGACCAATCACTTCGCGCAAGATACCGTCCGCGGCACTTGCATCCAGACCCTCAAAGCGGATATCCGCTGCGACACCTGCAGAAAGACGTGTCGAGGTTCCGGTAACGCCGAGTGCGTCGGATGCCTGCCGAACCAGATCCTCGTCGACTGCCGGCGCAGCAGGAGTGGACACCAAAGTGGCAACAAAAGACATGGACGGTTCCCTGGACGACGATGACGGCACGCCCGCAACTGCCAGGCGCGCCATTCTGATAGCCGGGCCGACAGCCAGCGGCAAGTCCGCTTTGGCGTTGACGCTGGCCAAAAGGCTGAATGGTGTCATCGTGAATGCAGATTCCATGCAGCTTTACGAAGACTTGCAACTGGTGAGCGCACGCCCCAGCTCGGCAGAGGAAGCTGAAGCACCTCACAGGCTATACGGCGTGTTGCCTGCATCGACTGCCTTTTCGACCGGCGACTGGCTACGCCTGGCGGAACGGGAACTGCAAGATGCCTGGGGAAACGGCCAGATGCCTATCCTCGTCGGTGGCACCGGCCTCTACTTCAAGGGGTTGACGGAAGGCTTTGCGGAAATGCCTGGCATTCCGGAAGAGATCCGTGCCAGGGCGAGATCCATTGCCGACACGCAAGGTGTGGAAGGTTTGAGGCAGCACCTGATTGCCGAGGGAGATCCTGAGTCTGCCGAGGCGCTGGTTGATCCGCAACGTCTTGCCCGTGCACTGGAGGTTCTGCTGGCAACCGGCCGCCCTTTGAAGGCGTGGCAACAGCACGCCCAGTCTTCGCCTCTTCTCAAGCCGCAGGCGTGTCACCGGATCGTTCTGGCACCGCCGCGGCCCTGGCTGCATGATCGTATCGAGCAACGGGCAAGGTTGATGGTTTGCGAAGAAGGCTTCAATGAAGTGCGGGCCCTGCTTGAACAAGGCCTATCGGATAAGTTGCCAGCGATGAGGGCAATCGGCGTGCCGGAACTTGGCGCCTATCTTGCCGGAAAAGCCGATTATGCAGAATCCATCCACAGGCTGACTGTTGCAACGCGTCAATACGCAAAGCGTCAGGAAACCTGGTTTCGCAACCAGATGTCGGATTGGCAACGGGTTGATCCTTCAAACCTAATTGAGATGGAGGCCTTTCTCCGAACGGTTTGACGGCTCAGCGTCAACTTCTGATGTGTGCGGTGCAGCAGTGGTGTGAGCGTAACTCTTTGGTATTGCGAATATATTTTTGTCAAAATTGATCTTATACTTTTGTCTGCCATGGCAATGGCACAATTCAGGGTTACATGGCTAACATGCGTTCGGTGGCGGGATTCGCCGCCGCTTGTAAGGCCTGAAGAAATCCTAGACTGGGAGGTCACGGTGCAGACGATCATACTCGAATGCGGTTCAGTGCGGCTCGTCCCTTTCAAGCCAACCGATATTCATCTCGTCAAAGATCTTCACTCCGATCCTTACGGCAACCGATGTACAGAATATTCCACCAATTGCACCGTCGTTGATGCGGAAGAACTGGTGCGGTCTGCTCAGCAGAACCAGGACGACCTCGGGTTTGCCAAGTGGAAGGCGGTGTCTTCCGATGGGGCATTTCTGGGCTGGGCCGGGTTTACGCCTGTCAGCGAAACTTCCGAGATCAGTCTGAACTATTGCCTGCGTCTCGACGTGCTGGATCAGGACTCGGATCTGCCCAAACGCCTTTGTGCCGCCTTGTCAGACTGGTTCTTCGAAAACACCTATTTTTCCCATCTGGTCGCTGTGGTGCGCACCGACAACCGGACCATGCGAGAAGTGGTCAAGGGCAACGGTTTCTATCACCGCGAGAGCAAAGTGATCGAAGGCATGCAGGCGGACGTGTTTCAGCTCCTGAGCCCGTCTATGCAATCCTATCTCATGAGTGCTTAGGCATTTTCGAGGCTTACGGGACCTCGGGAAATGCGTCGGGACCGTGTCTGCCACGGTCCCTTTTTTTGAGAGTGACCCATTTGAACACACCCATTCTGACAACAGGCAGGCTGCGCCTGTTGCCTTTTTCCGAAGATGACTTCCCATTGTTGCAGGACCTTCATTCAGATCCGGAGGTCAATCGCTATCTGTCTCCGGGACCGGCGATCATGGATCCGGCGGAAGTGCGCCGGCGGCTGGCGAATTACGTCGGCGATCACCGGGTCACCGGGATGTCCAAATGGAAACTGGAGACGGTTGAGGGAGCCTTTATCGGCCGGGCGGGGTTCTCGTTCGAAAGGAACCCGGAAGGCTATGAACTTGGCTACAGCCTGAAACGGTCAGCCTGGGGGCAGGGCTATGCGAGCGAGATCGCGCGGGCTCTTGTCGGTTGGTTCTTCGACACAACACAGAACGATCACATGCTTGCCTATGCAGTTGCGGAACATAAGGCTTCGCAGCGGGTGATGCAGAAGGCAGGACTGCATTTCTGGCGAGAAATACGAAAGCACGGATTGCATTGCCGGTTCTACCGGATCACGCGCCGGCAATATCTTCAGTCTCTGGAGCCTGGCACGGGCGGTTGATCGCTTGAGTGCGATTGGTCGCCATCAAACGCCGGCAGCCTGCAAGGCGGCGGGCAGGGCGGCCGCTGTCACGGTTTCGGCAAGGGCCTCATCCGACATGGCCCGTGCCGTGGTCAGTCCTCCAATCAGGAGACTGAGAAAAACCCAGGCGCGGTTCCGCCGTTCAGACGGGGTGCCTTCCTTGAGCCCCTCGGCAACGAGTGACGCTATTTCCTGCATCTTGTCATCATAGAGTTTGCGGGTCTCAGGCTTGGCCCGTGCGACATCGGGCGATAGAGCGGTCATCGCACAGCCGCAGGCGCGGTCCTGCCGATGCGCCGTGCCGAGATAATACCGTGCAAATGCCTCGACCCATTTGTCGCCGAAACGTTCCCGGTAGTCAGGAATGGTGGTGATTACTTCGTCCAGTCCCTGTTCCAGCGCGGCGTGAAAGGCCCCGTCCTTTGATCCCAGGTGCGCGTAGAATGCACCCGAAGTAGCACCCGCCGCCTTTGCGATCGCGTCGACACCAACCCCGGAATATCCTTCGCTCCGGAAGGCCCTGCTTGATGCGTTGAGCAAGGCTTTTTGGGTTTCTGCCTTGCGAAGTTGTTGTTTTGCCATGCGGTTCTCTCGATTAAAGAACGATCGTTATATATTTTATTGACTTCATAACGATCGTTACATAAATAGAGTGCGTCAGAAAATATAACGAACGTTATATTTAATCGAGAGGAACGGAAATGCCACTTGCACTCAATTACACCCAGGGCGTGATGAGCGAAGATGCCGGTTTGAAAGCAGGCAGGAAAATCACCGAAGCCTTCCTGAAATGGCACGGGCTTGGTGGCAACAAGGTCATGACCCCCAACGTGACCATGCAGATACAGGCACTGCCGAAGAACGGGGCGCTGTCCGGCGGCGAGCCGGTGGAAGGGGCCTGGCTGGAATGCAAGACGCCAAGTTTTGCCCTGGCTGCGCGGGACGTCCAGGTCGGGTTCTTCAAGGAAGCAACAGACATCATCGCCGCGGCGGCGGAAGGGCGTTTGCCACGGGACCACATCTATTCAAACGTGGTGCACACTGTGGACGGGACCTGGAACCTGGACGGCGAAGCCATGACCAACAGCCAGCTTTCCGAACGGATTTCGCAGGGTTGACGTCACAACACGGTTTGAAAAGGGGCCGCTTCTGCGGCCCTTTTGGCAGATCCAGGGGCTTTTTGCCGGCAGGTAACGGGAGAATTCAGGAAACCGGTCCGCTCTCGAGTGAGCCGAGAAATCGCTTCAACTGGCGTGGACGGATGAAGACATGGCTCACTCCGGAGAACACCCTGATGCTTTCCAGATCACGTTCCCGCCGCGTCCGCCTGTAGTTCAGAACGAACTTGAAAAACGGCCAGTCGAAGCGCTCCAGGCAGCCATCCGGCAATTCGCCGCTGCGGGTGCCACCGCGGCCGAGAACGGAGCGCTTAAGCACTCTCGTCGCACAGAGAAACGTCTTAAAATCGAGGTAGATGAGCGTATCGGCTGCTTTCAGGCGAAGGTCCAGGGTGCTGCCGTAGTTGCCGTCCATGATCCAGCGCGGGCGAGCGATCAGCTCTTTCATGGTGGCGCGCCAGACTTCGGGGGAAGGGCGCTGCCAACCCGGTTGCCAGTAATGACTGTCCAGATGAATGACGGGCAGGCCGGTCAGGTCGCTCAAGGTTCGGGCCGCACGGGACTTGCCGGCCCCCGGGCATCCGGCGATCACCACGCGCTTCATCTCTCCGTCTGTGCCAAGGCTTTCCACCCGTTTGTCCTCCCCGACAAAACAAAGCCTCCTGAACCTTACCGGAAAATCGGTGGTGCAGGAGGCTTTTCGTGTCAGGTCCGAAATCGGGCGACAATACAGTCACCGTGATCCGGAGCTTTTGGTGGTTCCGGCGTTAGACGGCAGCAAGCGCGCCCGGGTTGCCGGTCTGCTGGCGCAGGGCCAGCTTGTTCATGGCCGAAACATAGGCACGGGCGGAAGCGACCAGTGTGTCGGTGTCCGCTCCCTTGCCCGTGGCAATGCGGCCGCCGGCTTCCAGGCGCACGGACACTTCGGCCTGTGCGTCGGTGCCTTCGGTCACCGCATGCACCTGGTACAGCGACAGCTTGGCTTCATGCGGCACGATTGCCTTGATGGCGTTGAACGTGGCGTCGACAGGACCGTCGCCCGTGGCTTCCTTGGTGACGTGCTGGCCGTTGACGTCCATGGTCAGGATCGCCTTCTGCGGGCCACCTGTACCGGCAATTACCGTCAGCGCAATCACCTTGGTGCTTTCGCCCAGGATGCTGATTTCGTCCTCGACCAGGGCTTCGATGTCCTCGTCGTAGACGTGTTTCTTGCGGTCGGCGAGGTCCTTGAAACGGCGGAAGGCATCCTGCAGGGCATTGTCGCCCAGTTCGAAGCCCAGTTCTTTCAGCTTGTCGCGGAAGGCGTGGCGGCCGGAATGCTTGCCCATGACCAGCGAGGTGGCTTTCACGCCAACGTCTTCCGGGCGCATGATTTCATAGGTTTCGGCGTTTTTCAGCATGCCGTCCTGGTGGATGCCGCTCTCGTGGGCAAAGGCGTTCTTGCCGACGATGGCCTTGTTGTACTGAACCGCGAACCCGGACGCGCCCGCCACCATCTTGGAAGCGCGAACCATGAATTTCGGGTCGATCTGGGTCATGTAGGGCAGGACGTCGCTGCGGGTGCGGATCGCCATGACGATCTCTTCCAGGGCAGCATTGCCGGCGCGTTCGCCCAGGCCGTTGATGGTGCATTCGATCTGGCGGGCACCACCGGCGACACCGGCCAGCGAGTTGGCAACGGCCAGGCCCAGGTCGTTGTGGCAGTGGACCGAGAAGATCGCCTGGTCGGCATTCGGTACGCGCTCACGGATCTGCTCGAACATGGACTTGTATTCGTCCGGGGTGGCGTAGCCGACCGTATCCGGCAGGTTGATGGTGGTGGCACCGCACTTGATTGCGGCTTCCACGCAGCGGCACAGGTATTCGATCGGCGTGCGCGTTGCGTCCATTGCGGACCATTCGACATCGTCGATCAGGTTGCGCGACCGTGTCACCGTGTCGGTGATGATTTCCAGGACCTGTTCTTCGGTCTTGTTCATCTGGAATTTCAGATGGATCGGCGAAGTGGAAACGAAGGTGTGGATGCGGCCCTTGCCGGCGTGTTTCACGGCTTCGCCGCAGCGGTCGATATCAGCGTGGATGGCGCGGGCCAGACCGGCAATGACGGAGTTTTTCGAGCGCTTGGCAATTTCGCTGACGGCTTCAAAATCGCCGTTCGAGGCAATCGGAAAACCGGCTTCGATGATGTCGACACCCATGTCGTCGAGAATTTCCGCGATCTGCAGCTTTTCTTCCAACGTCATGGAGGCGCCGGGCGATTGTTCGCCGTCGCGCAATGTGGTGTCGAAGATCCGGACCTGGTCCTTCTCGGAAGTGGCAGTCATGTCGTTTCGTCCCTGGCTTGGATCGGGCCTTAGGTCGCTCGGGTAAGGAAAGGCGTGGCGCGATCCGATGGTCGTGATGCGGTTTTTTGAAAACTCTCCCCTAAGTGCCCGTTCCGCCTAAAGACAAGCGAAGCAGCCGACGCTCAGGGGCATCTAAGAAGGAGGAGATCGCCAAGTAGAATGAGGCCGCCGCGCTGAGCCAGCGCGTTGCGAGAAGATCCAGAAATGTCGCGAACCGCGATCATGGGTCTGTCTTGGCCTTTGGTCGTCTTTTCAACTGGTCCGCCAAGCGTGGCGCAAAAGCGTGACCTGACGGTTAATGGGGACTGTTCATAAGTCAGGATGAACCATGATGCAACCAGCTTTTCCGAAGCTTGCACATTTGGAGCCCCCTTGGCCTGGCGTTTCAGGGATCGGCGATAGCTTGCGCAAACAAGATCTGAGCCGCTGCAAAGGCAGGAGGCAAAGGCATTGTGCCCAAAGCGGTTCCTCTCCCGCCGCGTTGATCGCACCCAATCCAGGGCGATTGCCGGTGTCTGTGGTAGACGCCTTGCGGACTGACCGCCTCAGCCGTTTTTGGCCAGGGGAATGGGCTCGTCGGCAAACCTGGCCTGGATCTCCTCCACTTCCTTCTTCTTGCTCAGGAAGGCGGCAATGCACTCCGGGTCGAAGTCGCTGCCTGATTTTTCTTCCAGAAAGCTGAAGGCCCGTTCGTTGGTCCACGCGGACTTGTAGGGGCGTTCCGTCGTCAACGCGTCGAAGACGTCGGCAACGGCCGCTATCCGGCCGACAAGTGGAATTTCTTCTCCACGCAGGCCATTGGGGTAACCGCTGCCGTCCCAGCGTTCGTGGTGTGTCGCGGCAATCTGGGTCGCGACCTGCAGCAGTCGGCAACTGGAGCCCTTGAGGATGCCGGCGCCGATTTCCGTGTGCCGGTTGATTTCTTCGCGTTCTTCCGGGGTGAGGGGGCCGCGTTTCAGCATGATACGGTCCGGAATGCCAACCTTGCCGATGTCGTGCATCGGTGCGGCCATCTTGAGGTCTCGCCGGAACTCCATGCTCATGCCGAGTTCTTCGGCAATCAACTCGCAGAAGTTCGCCATGCGAAGGGTATGCATGGCCGTGTCGAGGTCCTTGTATTCGGAAGCAAGGATCAGCCGGTGAACGATTTCCTCGCCGCGCTTCCGGAGTTCGGTCGTTGCCCTGTCGACTTCCTCTTTCAGCCATTCCGCCCGGGTGGCGAGTTTGCGCTGTGCCTCGGCCAGCTTGGTCAGGTTCCGGACACGGGCCTTGAATTCCACCACCTCGAGCGGCTTGTTCAGAAAATCGACAGCACCGGAGGTCAGGGCCTCGATGCGCGTGTCCCGGTCCTTGTCTGCCGTCACGATCACCATCGGCTTGTCAGTATGGGCGGGGTGCTGATGAATTTCCTTGATGAGCTCGATGCCGTTGAGGCCCGGCAATTGATAGTCGATGATCGCCACATCGAATTCGACCATGTCGAGTGCCGCGATCAGGTCGATGGGATGGGAAAAGCTGACTGCGTGGCATCCGGGGATGCGCTCCACAAGCCGTTCCATGATCATGCGGTTGGTGGGATCGTCTTCGACCAGCAGGATGCGGAAATCGGTGTCGGCAAGCGGTGTGTCGGTCATATCGCAATCTTCCGGTATCTGTTTTTTGCTTTTTCCAGCTCCACCGTCAGGAGTGTCACCTGGTTGGAGGTTTCGATGCTGGTGCGAAGTGCGTCCGCAGTTTTTGAGAGGGTCGTAAATCCGAGATTGTCCGCCGCACCTTTCAGTGTGTGCAGCAGCCGGTCGTAGCTTTCCCCATCACCCGAGCTTGCTGCCTCGGTGACTTGCACAACGAGAGTGTCGGCATTTTCAAAGAAGGCATTCACCAGAGAATGGAAAATCTCCTCGCCAAGTTCCTCGCGCAGCTCAGCTCGTCGGGCATCCCCTTTCTCTTCTCCGGCAAGGCGAACCACATTGGCATTTGGCGTCGCGGCGTCGGATTGAGCCGGATGCATTGGTTCCGTCGGTTCCGGAGAACCTGGGGATGTCGGCAGGTCGGTGGTGCCTTCTGCTGAAGTGTCCGAAGGACCATATTCACGCAGGATGGTCGCAAGCCTCTGGAAGGTGACGGGCTTGGACTCGAAGGCATTCATGCCCGCGTCCAGGCAGTCCTGGCGGTGCCGGTCGGAAGCATTTGCCGTCATTGCGATGATGGGCAGCTTGTCGAATGGAGCGCCGATGTTCCGTATCAGCCGTGTTGCCGCGATCCCGTCGAGATCAGGCATCTGCACGTCCATCAGCACGAGATCGAAAGTGGCGTCCTGCACACGTTTGATTGCCTCCCTGCCGTCGCTGGCAACGATGACTTCCTGACCCAGTCTCTCCAGCAACTTGGTTGCGACACGCTGGTTTATGACGTTGTCCTCCACGAGCAGAACACGCAGACGGGGGATCAATGCAGTTGGGGGCGAACCGCTCTCCAAACCGGTGAGATTCGCCGCAGGGGCGTGTGCCAGTTGAACCGGCAAGGTGAAGCTGAAGGTCGCGCCTTCGCCAGGAACACTGAACACACCTATCGATCCACCCATCGCCTCGACGATCTGTTTGCAGATGGCAAGGCCGAGGCCTGTGCCGCCAAAGCGTCGGCTGATCGAGGAATCGACCTGGTGGAATGCGGTAAAGAGCTGCTTTTGTGCCTCTTCGGCAATGCCGATACCGGAATCCTTGACGCTGATCTTCAGTTCCAGGGTCTCGGCGATAACTTTTCCGGCAACCACATCGACGTGGATTGAGCCGTTTTCGGTGAATTTCACGGCATTGGATAGCAGGTTGAGCAGGACGCGCTTCAGCCGGGTGGGATCGCTCTTGATGAAAGCTTTTTCAAGCGTCGGGTCGATATGAAGTTTGAGCTCGTCATTTTGCTCGAGCGCCTTGCCTTCCACGACAGCTGCCGCCTCTCGCACCAGTTCGTCGAGCCGGAAGACAATCTGTTCGGTCTCAAGGGATCCGTATTCGATCTTCGCAAAGTCGAGGATCTCGTTGATCATCTCCAGCAGTGTATTGCCGGAACTTGTGATGGTGCGGACGTAGCCGGTTTCTTCTTCCGGAAGCTGTTTTTGTGCCAGAAGTTCGGCCATGCCGAGAATGCCGTTCAGCGGGGTGCGGATTTCATGTCCGATCGTGGCCAGAAACTCCGACTTGGCCTTGTTGCCAGCTTCTGCTGCTTCATAGGCTTTCTCGAATTCCTCTGCGGCCTTGTTCATGTCTTCTCGCGTCTGTTTCACGATGCGGACCTGCAGAAGCATATGCAGGGCGAGAAAGAGCGCGGCGACGACGATCGCGAACATGAAGAGGAAGGCCAGCATCTGCACATGGAAGACGTCGTTGCGGGCTTCGGCGCGTGCTTCTGAAATCGTCGCGTTCGTGCGGACAAGAAATTCGTTCGTGGCGCTACGAATTTTTTCGAGCGTTTCTTCGACAGGCGCAAAGTCGATGTCGGAGTAGTTCTTTTTCGCTGCGATTTCATTGAAGACAGGTTCGATGGCCAGGATCTTGGTCTGAATGGTCGTGATCCTGGATCTGAAGTTCGGACTTTGCTCGAAGAAGACGTTGTATTTGGAGTTGGCGAGGACCGAGAGACGCGAATAGAGGATGTCATAACGCGTTACGAGATCTCGCGGTGCTACGGCTTCCTGCGCCGCTTCGATACCGGCCTCGCCGATACGATATTTGACGTGTTGTACCAGCTCGTAGACGGCACGTGTTTCGCGGTCGAGCTGATAGACAGCCCAGATTGCGTCTTCACGGATAGCGTCATGCAACTGGCCTTCACGTTTGACCAGCATTGAAAAGATGGCAAGGACCGTACAGACAAGAAAGATCTGGACGACGAGAACGGATTTCGTCGCCCTTGCAGCCTGTTCAACGGCCTTGCCGCCTATTTCGAGCTGATTTTTCACTCGACTACTTCAACTTCACGGATTTGCCAGACCGAACGGGAGAAGTATTTCTCGTTGAAGAGTTCCGGGTTCGTGTCGAAAGGGTAGATCAGGAACAGGGGGCCCTTGTCGCGAACGGACATGTAGTCGCCGTTCATTTTGGTCGCCAGCATCGTGTCGAAGTCCTCGGCATCTTCTACCGGTACTTCTGCACTGTAGTCGTTGAGAGCCTTGACGATCAGTTTGGAACCGCGTGCGCCAACTTCCTCCAGCACTGCGCGCAGCTGAGGGCCGGAAAAGGCAGTGGTGCCCTCAGTCCAGGGTGTCTCGAGCGTCTTGGAGATTTCTGTAAGGCCTTCCAGCATCTCCATGTCGAATTCAGCGCTGTCACCTTTGTTGGTGTTCTTGATGTTTCCGGTCACAACGAGGACGACATCACCTGTTGGTGCCGGAAGGTTGGCAGCCTGAACGGCAGAGCTGATCATCAGCGCCCCAGCCAGGAGGCTCAGTAAGGTTTTCATGGCGTTTCCCTGTTTACTTGTGCGTTACTGTAATTTTTGACAGTAAACTTGTTTTCATTAGTTCCTCTGCGGAACTTGGATACGCCAAGAGCCTTTAATCAAATGCAAATTAAATGGGCAAACATCTGGTTAACTTCATCAAGTAAAGTAAATATTTTTGTCATTTATGTGTTTTAAATCAATATTTTAAAAGGTTGCGATGTGATGAATTTATTTAATTCGAGCACGAGTAAATGACACAGTGATGGCTCGCTGCAAGCAGGTAGAGTATTGTGATTTATTACTATTCAATGGCAATGCGCGTTTAAGCGTTTGGGTCTCATTCGGATGCGCGGAAATGGCGCTCAAGAAGCGACGATCCGGGCAGCGTTTCAACGGGATTGCGCCGAAACGCTTCCGTTGGCAAACAGCCGCCCATGGGCGCCGCGCAGACGGCAATGGCGGGTACGTCCGCGTTTTTCGATATCCACCTGGAGGGGCGGGCCTACATGTTTGGGGACAGGGTGACCGTAACCGATTTTGCGGTCGGTGCCTTGTCGGCGTTGGCGCTGAACCCGCAATCGCGTATGCCGTTGGAAGGCCATGCCAACATCATTGCCTGGTATCAGCGGCTGGAAGCAGTGCCGAGCTGGTCCATTACGGCACCTGCACGCCTGATGGAAGCTGCCGAATAGGCCATGCACGCGGCGGCCGGGATCCGGCCGCCGCGGCACACTGCTGACTTAGGGTGTCAGAGGTTCTGACCGCCCGAGACTTCAATGCGCTGGCCGGTCATCCAGCCGGTATTGCCGCTCAAAAGCGCGGTGATGGCTCCGCCGATGTCATCCGGAAGGCCGGCACGGCCCATGGCTGTCATGGAGGCGACCACCTTGTTGAGTTCCGGATTGTCACGCACGGCACCGCCACCGAAATCCGTTTCAATGGCGCCAGGCGCCAGCGTGTTGACGGCGATGTGTCGAGATCCCAGTTCCTTGGCCAGATAGCGGGTCAGAACTTCAATCGCGCCTTTCATGGTCGCGTAGGCGGAATAGCCGGGCAGGGAGAACCGGGCAAGGCCGGACGATACGTTCAGAATGCGGCCGCCATCCGCGATCAGCGGTAGCAACTGCTGGGTCAGGAAAAAGACTCCCTTCACGTGAACATTCATCAACTGGTCGAAATCGGTCTCAGTCGTCTCGGCGAATGGCTTGTGAATGCCCGTGCCGGCGTTGTTGACCAGGAAATCGAAACTGTCGCGCTGCCAGGTCTGCTGTAACACGGTTTTCAATGCGTCCGTGAATGCGGGGAAGCCGGATGTGTCGGCAGTATCGAGCTGCAGGGCAACAGCCCTGGCACCCAGCGCTTCCACTTCGGCAACGACCTGTTCGGCCTCTTCCTTGCTGGTCCTGTATGTCAAGACCGTGTCGATACCGTTCTTGGCAAGATGAAGAACAGTGTTGCGGCCAAGGCCGCGGCTGCCGCCGGTGATGAGGGCGATCTTGGGGGAGGTGGTCATGTTATTGGCTCCAGTGTTGTGGGGCGTGATGTCGATGACCATGAGATAGTCCGTAGCGAGACGTGTTGTGTGCCGGTTTCTCCAGAAGACTTGCCTGATCCTACAAATCAGGCAACCTGCATGCTTGCCATCACCAACCGGCGGGCGTATCGCTGGGTTCTTGACGGAGGGAACCATGCAGGCAGACGAGCTTATCCGGAAAGTTGTTGCATTTGCTGATGATCATGGCGCGGGGGGCGATCCTTTTCCTGTTGGTGCTGGTGGCATGACGCTGGTGCGTCAACGCCGGCCAACCCTGATCTATCCGATCGTCTACCAACCGATTTTCTGCCTGGTTCTCCAAGGGGAGAAGCAGACATATCTCGGATCGAATACCGTCCGGTTCGGTGCCATGCAGTCACTGATTGTCGGGCTGGATCTGCCCGCGCAGGCACGGGTCGTGCGTGCGAGCCAGGCCGAGCCCTATGTTGCGCTCGCCATTCCACTGGACATGGCACTGATCCGCGAACTTGCTCTGGAGCTGGACCGGCCGGGTAAAACATCTCTGGCTGCACGCGCCGTTGCAAGCGGCAGGGCAGATGCGGCAATCGTCGATGCCATGCGGCGCCTGTTCGAGCTTGCGGAGATGCCGGAGGCAGGCAAGGTGTTGCTGCCGTTGATCTTGCGAGAGATCCACTACTGGCTGCTGACCGCCGAACATGGCGCGATCCTGCGTCAGATTTCAGAGCAGGACAGTCACGCGGCCCGCATCGCCAAGGTCATTGCCGGCATACGCCGGAACATTGCGGCGTCCTTGCGGGTGGACGATCTTGCCGGTGAGGCAGGTATGAGCGTGTCTGCCTTCCATGCGCACTTCAAGGATATTACCGGCACCAGTCCGCTGCAGTTTCAAAAGCAGTTGCGGCTGATGGAGGCACGCCGGCTGCTGCAGGCGGAAAAACTGTCCGTCTCGCGCGCGGCGTTCCAGGTGGGTTACGAAAGCGCGACCCAGTTCAGCCGAGAGTACGCCCGGCATTTCGGTCTGCCGCCGCGCGCCGACAAGGCGAACGAACCTGCCCAGGCGGCCTTCTGACCGTCCGGGCAGCGTCTGATTTGATTAGAGGAACAGTTCGCCCCGAGCGACAAGCGTCGCCTGACCGCCGATCCTGACCGCATGCATCTTGCCGCCCTCGATGTCGATTTCAAGGTCGATCAGGGATGGCCGTCCCATCTCGAAACCCTGTTCGATGCGGATATGGTGGGTGCCGTTGGGAAGGTCGTCGTAGTAGTCGACCACACCTGCGAATGCCGCTGCGGCAGAACCTGTCGCGGGATCTTCTGGAATACCCATGTCGGGCGCAAACAGGCGGGCGTGGAAAGCGCTGTCATGGGAGCGGGTTTCGCGGCAATAGACATAAGCGTCCGTATTGCCGTTCTTGCCGAAGCCCGCGTTCCACATGGCCGGCACCGGTTTGGCGCGCGCCAAGGCATCCAGATCGCGCACCGGCACGAAGGTGAAGGGAGGGCCTACGCGGAAGCGGGAGGGGCCATGGTTCTCGAACCCGATGTCACTCGGCTCCAGGTTGAGCGCGGCGGCGATCAGTTCGACGTTGTTGGTCGGTCCGGCGGGCTCCGGCAGGCTGGGAACGTCGAACTCGGCAAAGGCGGCTGCGTGCTCGCGCAGGATAACCGCGCAGCGCACGGTGCCGATCTGCTGCTTCAGAACAACAACGGCATCCTGCTCGCCCGAAATATCGCCAAAGCGTTCCGTTGCCAGAAGGATGGCCGTACCGACGGTCGGGTGCCCGGCGAACGGCAATTCCATCTTGGGAGTGAAGATCCGCATGGTGGCGGAATGCCCGGGCTTTTCCGGCGGGAAGACGAAGACCGTTTCGGAAAGATTGAACTCACCGGCGATCTTCTGCATCTGCTCGTCGCTCAGCCCCTCGGAGTCCAGAACCACCGCCAGGGGGTTCCCGGCAAGGCTCGTGTTTGTGAAGACATCCAGGATCGCGTAGCGGCGGCTCATACTTCTCTTCTCCCTGTCGCCGCCTGCCGGCCTTCAAACGAAGTCAGGCGAGGGGCTCAAACGTTGTAAAACAACCAACCTGTCCGCATCGGACGGCCCGTGCAAACCACGGTGCCGGCTTCAAAGGTGAGCGGACTTTTGCATTTTCAGGCAAGTCCTGCCAGTGCTTAGTGCGCATTCTTGGTGAACAAAATATTGCCGTTCCCGGCCGTCTCGCCGAGTGCCCTTCATGGCAGCAGATATTTGCCGAGCGAGCGGGCGTAAGGCACGATGGCACTGTCCTCAAGGTCTGCGCGCGTGCGAATGATGCGCATATCGGCAAGCTCCTGTTCTTCCGACGCCTCTGAAAAACGCAGGATCTCCGTGCGCAACTCTTCCGCGAGGCGGGGGACATCCATCAGCTGGCCGATGGAAATTCGCCAGCCGTCGAATGTCACCAGCAGCCCGGCAGGCTGGACGTCGTCTCGTTTGAGGCCTGTTTCCTCTTCAAGTTCCCGGTAGATCGCCCCGACAACGTCGACCTTGCCATCTTCGGTCAGGTCGGTCGGGTCGAGATTGCCACCCGGAGGGTAGATCATGCCCGCTGTGGCGGTCTTTCGGGACATGACACCATAAAGCAATGCGCCCTCGGCGGACCTCAGGATGGCGGAGCCGAAGAGATTGAACGAGCTTGCATCGGGCGCACCCCAGTCGCGCCACGCCAGGAAAGCGGCAAAGGAACATTCCGCGCAGGTGCCGTTAAAGGTGCCGTCCTTGAACTCGAACCCGGTCAACTTCATGGTTCGGCCATTCCAAAGCATGGGAATGCGCTTCCTGGCTTCCTCGAAATACGCATCGATGGCGTCTGCATGCTTCGTTTCAAAAGCCCAGGGTTTGTCCGAAACCTCGATGTTCAGCGCTTCCACCCGGTAAACCGCAGGTGCCAGCGGTTTTTCCATCAGGGGGATTTCCTTGCCGGGCGACATCTCGCTTGGTCGAGTCGCCATCGTCCGAAACCCGCGCTTTTCGTAAAAGGGGCCCGCGTTGGCGTCGCTTTCCAGATAAAGCCGGCTCAATCCCTGTCGGTGGGCATGATCCTCCGCGCGCTTCAGCAGAAGGTCGCCAATGCCCTGACGCTGGGCTTCAGGGGCAACAAACAGGAAATCGACAAGCAGCGTATCTTCTCTTTGGGGAGAGAGACCGGAAAAGGCTATGGGCTGACCGTCCCGCTCTGCAACGGTGAGCGTCAGGGACTGGATGGTTGCCTCGGATATTCGCCAGTAGTCGCGAAACTCTGCCATTTTTTCCTCCGGATAGCCCCAGGAGGCCTTGGCGCGATGGAGGATATCGGTGAGGGCAGGGGCGTCGGCCTCTGTGGCCGGGCGGAGTTTCAATGGCATGGGCTGTCCAGATTGATTGTATCCCGGACAGCCCTAGCCAGACTTTGTGAAAGTTACAAGGCAGCAGGTTCTTTTCAGCCCTACCGGATAAATGTGCCGTTCTGCAGTTCGGTTACCGCCTGAATCAGCTCCTGGCGGGTGTTCATCACAATGGGGCCGTGCCAGGCCACGGGTTCCTTGATCGGTGCACCGGAGACCAAAAGGAACCGGATGCCTTCCTCGCCTGCGTGAACGACGATCTCGTCGCCGGAGCCGAAGATCACCAGAGAACGGTTGCCGGTCTCGTCACGGATCTTCAGTTCCTCGCCGCCGAATTCCTTTTCCGTCAGAACCCCGAACGGGTCGGACGCTCCTTCGAACGTGCCGGAGCCTTCGAAAATGTAGGCAAAGGTCTGCTTGTATGTGTCGACCTTGAAGCGTTTCTTGTGACCAGCCGGCACATGGATGTCGAGATACTGCGGATCGGCGGCGATACCGTCGACCGGGCCGCGCTTGCCCCAGAACTCGCCACAGATGATTCGTGCGGAAGTGCCGTCGTCATCGGTTACAACCGGGATCTCTTTCGACGCGACATCCTGGTAGCGCGGTGCGGTCATCTTCAGCGAGGACGGCAGGTTCGCCCAGAGCTGGAAACCGTGCATGCGGCCATTGGCGTCGCCCTTTGGCATCTCCTGATGCATGATCCCGCGCCCGGCTGTCATCCACTGGACGTCGCCCGCACCCAGGTTGCCGCTGTTGCCCAGACTGTCGCCGTGTTCAACGGTGCCGGCCAGCACGTAGGTAATGGTTTCAATGCCGCGATGGGGATGCCAGGGAAAGCCCTTCAGATAGTCCTCGGGACGTTCGTTGCGGAAATCGTCCAGCAGCAGGAAAGGATCCAGCATTTCCGGATCCTGAAATCCGAACGCTCGCTCCAGCCGGACGCCGGCGCCTTCCATGGTTGATTGTGTGCTGCCGATGTGGGTTACGGGGCGGATGGACATGACTTGGTTCCTGATGCGGATTGACTTTGAGGGAAAGATAGCGGCTCGCAGGGCAAAACCTAGTCTTGGCTCTGCAGACGCAGTGTTTCGAAAGACGAAACAGTGATGTCGTCAGCCGGATAAGGCCCGACCGGACGGTGGCTTACGGCCAAAGGGTTGCATCTTGCGGACGGTCCGCCCACATGCAAGTGTGCACGCCTGTTTGGCCGTCTGGTCAAATCCCCAATTCCGAACCGGTTGAAACGATGGCCCCGATACTTTCCGTACGCGACCTGGAAAAAACCTATGAAGGTGGCTTCCAGGCTCTCAAATCCGTGTCTCTGGATATCCAGCAAGGAGAGGTGTTTGCGTTGCTCGGGCCGAATGGCGCCGGCAAGACAACATTGATCAGCACGATTTGCGGCCTGGTGCGGCCGACCTCCGGCAGTATTCACGTGTGCGGCCATGATGCCTTGAGCGAGTACCGCGCTGCCCGGCAGATGATCGGTCTGGTGCCTCAGGAGATGCCCACGGCTCCCTTCGAAATGGTCGGTGATACGGTCGCCTTCAGCCGCGGCCTGTTCGGCATGAAACCCGATCCGGCACGGATCGAGAGCATTCTCAAGGACCTGACGCTCTGGGAAAAGCGCAACAACCCCATCATGGCCCTGTCCGGGGGCATGAAGCGCCGCCTGCTGGTCGCCAAGGCGCTGGCGCACGAGCCGAAGATCCTGTTCCTGGACGAGCCGACAGCCGGTGTGGATGTGGAACTCAGGCACGACATGTGGCGCATCGTTGGGGAGCTCAAGCAGAAGGGCGTCACCATCATCCTGACCACACACTATATCGAGGAGGCCGAGGAAATGGCCGATCGTGTCGGGGTGATCAACAATGGTGAGATCATCCTCGTGGAAGAGAAGGCAGAGCTCATGCGCAAGCTCGGGCGCAAGTTGCTGTCGCTCAGCTTGACGGAGCCGCTCGTCGAGATCCCCGGCAGTCTTGCCCGCTACGATCTGAAGCTCGAGGATGACGGCCGCAGCCTGGTCTATACCTACGATACCCAGGCTGACCGGACTGGCATCACATCGCTTCTGACCGATCTCTCCCAGTCTGGCGTGCGTTTTCACGATCTGCAGACGGATCAGTCGTCGCTCGAGGACATCTTCGTCGGTTTGGTCAGTCAGGGATGAGGCGGCGATGGACACCGGTTTCACCATTCGCAAGGCGACACTGGACGACTGCACGGCACTGACGGACCTGTGCATGCGCTCCAAGCAGTCGAACGGCTATGACGATGCTTTCATGGCCATGTGCGCCGAAGAACTCAAGGTCCGCGACAGCTGGATCGAGGAGCACGATTTCTGGCTGGCGCAGGACGCAGGCGGTGAGCCCGTCGGCTGTATCCGGCTGTCCATGGAAGACGACGGTGAAACAGGGGAACTGGAGACCTGTTTTGTCGACCCTGCCTGGCAGGGACGCCGCGTCGGCCGGGCGCTGTTCGATGCGCTTTATGAAAGAGCGCGGAGCCTTGGTCTGGTGAGGATCGGTCTCGATGCGGATCCTTTTGCAGAACCTTTCTATGCCCGCATGGGCTTCAAGACCATTGGCCGGTCTCCATCCGGCTCGATCCCGGGGCGCACGTTGCCCCGAATGGAACTCATTCTGATTTCGGGGCAGCAGGGCACATGAATTTCGAAGCGATCAAAGTCATCTACCTGGCCGAAATGGCCCGCACCCGCCGCACGATCATGCAGAGCATCATCTCGCCGGTGATTTCCACGGTGCTTTATTTCGTTGTCTTCGGGGCAGCCATCGGCTCTCGGATCTCCGAGGTCGACGGTGTCAGCTACGGCGCCTTCATCGTGCCCGGGCTGATCATGCTGTCCCTGATGACACAGAGCCTCTCCAACGCCTCCTTCGGCATCTATTTCCCGCGGTTTACGGGCACGATCTTCGAGGTGCTGTCGGCGCCCGTGTCGTTCCTGGAAATCACCGTTGCCTATGTCGGGGCGGCGGCTACGAAGTCGATCCTGGTCGGGTTGATCATCCTGATCACGGCGAGTTTCTTCGTTCCGCTGGAAATCCAGCACCCGGTCTGGATGGCAGCGTTCTTCCTCCTGACGGCCGTTACATTCGCCCTGCTCGGCTTCATCATAGGCATCTGGGCCGACAATTTCGAAAAACTGCAGTTTGTGCCGCTGTTGATTGTCACGCCTCTGGCTTTTCTGGGCGGCAGCTTCTATTCCATCAACATGTTGCCGGATATCTGGCAGAAGATCACGCTGATCAACCCGGTGGTCTACCTGATTTCCGGGTTCCGCTGGAGCTTCTATGGTCAGGCGGACGTCAGCCTTTGGCTGTCGCTGCTGGCAACGATGATCTTCCTCGGCGGTTCACTGGCCGTCATACATTGGATTTTCAAGACCGGATACCGCCTGAAGGCTTGAGGTATCCGGCCGAAACGCGAGTTTAAGAGAGCGGGAATGCGTGCGTCTGTCCTTTTGAAGAAGGCTTCGATCTTCGTTCTGGCCGGGTTTCTGGCCGCCTGTCAGACGGGGCAGGGGCCAGCCCCGACGCCCGTTACAAGTGCAGCGCCTGCCGTTCAGACGGCACCTCTTCCTGCCGTTGCCTATGCGCCGGAAACGGCAGTTGAGCGCGGGTTCTCCGCGCTGGTGCTGAATGCGTCGACCGGCGAAGAGCTTTATGCGGTCGATGCGGATGCACCGCGGTATCCCGCTTCGCTGAGCAAGATGATGACGCTCTACCTGCTCTTTGATGCGGTTTCGCAAGGGCGTTACACGCTTTCCACCCCCTTGAGCGTTTCGGCCAAGGCAGCATCGCAGCCGCCGGCAAAGATCGGCATCAAGGCAGGGTCGACCATCACGGTCGAGCAGGCGGCAAGGGCGCTTGCGGTCAAGTCGGCCAATGACGTCGCCATCGCCGTTGCCGAAAATCTGGCCGGAAGCGAAGCGGCCTTCGCCCGGCAGATGACGTCCCAAGCGCGGGCTCTTGGCCTGTCGCGTACCCGTTTCGTCAATGCCACGGGCCTGCCTGATCCCGCGCAGGTGTCGTCGGCGCGTGACATGGCAGTGCTTGGTCTCGCCCTGAAGCGGCGGTTCCCGCAATACGGCAGCTATTACCGGGCCAAGTCGTTCGACTACAACGGCCGCACCTTCCGGGCCACCAACAACCTGGTCGGCAAGGTTGCCGGTGTGGATGGTCTGAAGACGGGCTATATCCGCATGTCCGGCTACAATCTGGTCGCGACCGCCAACCGGGGCGGCAAGCGACTGATCGTCGTCGTCATGGGCGGGGCGAGCGAGGCGGCGCGGGACAAGGAAGTGACACGGCTGCTCGAAGCCTATTCCTGAGCGGCCCGCAAAGGTTCGGCTGGTATTGCACCGGAAACCTTCTCGACAACCGAGACCCGATTGCGCCCGGTCCGTTTGGACAGGTAGAGGCTCTCATCGACTGTCTTGAGCAATTCGGCTGACGGCAGCTGGCTGCCGTCGCCGTGATAGACACCTGCCGACGCCGTCAGATTGAAGTCCTGCGGTGCGAATTCGAACCGCAGGTGGGAAATGCGCTCGCGCAGGCGATCGGCAACCCGGAAGGCGTTCTCGCGCGAGATGGACGGCAGAAGCACCGCGAATTCTTCGCCGCCGAGGCGGGCAAAGCAGTCGTTCTGGCGCAGATGCGCCTTCACTTCCGAACAGACCTTCACAAGCGCTTCGTCGCCTGCGACATGTCCGAACCTGTCGTTCACCTGCTTGAAGTGATCGAGGTCGAAGTGGACCAGACCGAAGTCGTCCTTCTGCGTTTCCTGCAGGAGGCTTTCCAGACGTGTCTGAAACTCTCTGCGGTTGAAGGCGCCGGTCAGGGGATCGCGCCGTGCCGCTTCCCGGTTCCGGTTCGCCACGAGCTCGAACGACAGTGCAAGGGAGAAAGCGCCGGTCAGACTGACGAAGACGAGTGCGCACATCAGGTGAATGTCGACAATCAGGTCGTCGATCATGCCTGGCCCTTGCGGGCCGCCGGAAACAAGTCCGTGCACCGTGCGCAGCACACCTTCGGCAGCCAGAAAGAAGAACGCCAGGATGAGGCCGATATTGGAAATCAGACCCCGGAACGGCCTTGAAGCGTAGACGGTAATGGTTGCAACGGACAGCAGCGTGAACACCACGTTGGAGGCCATGTACGCAAGGGCGTAGTTGGAAAGCAGATATGCGCAGCCTGCGACGATGCTGTAGGCAAACGCGGGCGCGACAACATTGCTGAGCTTGCTCGGCATATCCGCCAGAAGGCGTGCCGCGTGCCAGTGACAGCCAAAACCGAGCAGCAACAGGGTGTTGGGGAGCAGATAGGCGACCAGGGGCGGCAGCATGCTGCTGAGCGCAAAGCAGATCAGAGACGACGCCAACAGGGTATTTGCAGCGGCCCAGCTTAACCAGTGAGCGCGTGGACTGGTCTGCAGGGAAATGGCCAGGAAGCAGATGGCAAAAATCGACAGCAGAAGCACATTTGCCGAAAAGAGTGTCGATAGATCCATCAAGGCAGTCTCCGGAACCGGTTCCTCAATCTCACAAAGGATAGTGATTACGTTACGGGATAGGGTCTTGCAATCCGGTTAGCCGCGATAAAAAAACTTTTATCAAATAGGGAACTCAACGCTTTGGTCCCGTTTACGATACCTGTGAAATTTGCGGAGGGAATACGGCATCTTTGGGGCGGCAGGGCGGTGGTGGTCGAGGGCCGCTTATTTATAACGCCTGCACCCGGATATCTATTTGACGACCAGCAGGAACCGGCAAAAAGAAACCCCGCTGTTGCCAGCGGGGTCTCGTTTCGGGTCGATGGGGCGAACCTTGTTAGTTCTTGGTCTTGTCGACGAGCGCGTTGGACTTGATCCACGGCATCATGCCGCGGAGTTTTTCGCCAACTTCCTCGATCTGGTGTGCGTCGTTCAGGCGGCGGGTTGCCTTGAACTTGGCAGCGCCTGCACGGTATTCCTGCATCCAATCGGAAGTGAACTTGCCGGTCTGGATGTCTGTCAGGACGCGCTTCATTTCCGCCTTGGTTTCCGGCGTCACGATGCGCGGACCAGTCACGTACTCACCCCACTCTGCAGTGTTGGAGATGGAGTAGTTCATGTTGGCGATGCCGCCTTCGTAGATCAGGTCGACGATCAGCTTCACTTCGTGCAGGCACTCGAAGTAGGCCATTTCCGGAGCGTAGCCGGCTTCAACCAGGGTTTCGAAACCGGCGCGGATCAGTTCGACGAGACCGCCGCACAGAACAGCCTGTTCGCCGAAGAGGTCGGTTTCGCACTCTTCCTTGAAGGTGGTTTCGATGATGCCCGAACGGCCGCCGCCAACGCCACAGGCGTAGGACAGGCCGAGGTCATGGGCATTGCCGGAAGCGTCCTGGTGAACAGCGATCAGGCACGGCACGCCGCCACCCTTCATGTATTCGCCGCGCACGGTGTGGCCCGGGCCCTTCGGTGCAACCATCAGAACGTCAACGGTCGACTTTGCCTCGATCAGGCCGAAGTGAACGTTGAGGCCATGTGCGAAGGCGATTGCAGCGCCGTCACGGATGTTGGCTGCGATGTGGTCCTTGTAGATGTCGGCCTGCAGTTCGTCCGGGGTTGCCATCATCATCAGGTCGGCCCAGGCAGCAGCGTCAGCCACGTTCATGACCTTGAAGCCGTCAGCTTCTGCCTTCAGAGCGGTCGTGGAGCCCTCGCGCAGGGCAACGGCGATCTCCGTGCAGCCGCTGTCCTTGAGGTTCATGGCATGGGCGCGGCCCTGCGAGCCGTAGCCGATGATGGCGACTTTTTTGGACTTGATCAGGTTAAGATCAGCATCACGATCGTAATAAACGCGCATGGGTTCCTTTCTCCCGTCTGCATTCTGTCGTTTGAAGGCCGGTTTTCCGGTCTTGATTGGTTCTGGTGTTTCCCAGTGGTTCCGAAGGTTCGCGGCGATCAGGCCCCGAACAGACGGTAAAAGCGATCGACGGCCACTTCGGCCTGCGATTTCAGATCCTTCTCGGCAGGACCGGCGGTCTCACCCAGAAGGAGGCGGATATGGACGTCCCGAATGGCAAGGCCGTAAAGCACCTGGTAGGCGTCTTCGGATTCGTCGAATTTCAGAAGGCCGTGGCGGCGGCCGCTGTCCAGCATGGCGCGCGCGCGGGCGGAAATCATGTGTTTGCCGCGCACCAGCAGAAGCTGGCCGAGGCGGTTCGAATTGGTGTTGGACTGGCCGATCGACAGCCGGTTCAACGCCAGCGAGGTTTCGGAAAACAGGACACCCAGCAGGGCTTCGACAAAGGCCGTCACATGTGCCCGGAACGTCGCCGCATCGGCGGTGGCGCCAGCCTCGGAAGGAAACTGAACCTGGCTGGCCTGGAAGGCGACAACCGCAGCCAGCAGGCCGTCACGGTCGCCGAACCACTTGTAGAGGCTTTCCTTCGAGCAGCTTGCCGTGCGGGCAAGACCTGCCGTCGTCAGCGCCTTCTCTCCACCTTCGACCAGCAGCGTCAGCGCATGTTGCAACACCACCTGCTGGCGCGGCGAAAATTCGGGCGCTGCATCCGGGCGGGAGGTGGCAATATCGTAAGCGGTCGCTGTCATGTCTCAGGTCGGATCGTTGATTGTCAGTAGGGAACCGTACGGTACGGTTCGGGTGGGGTTATGGCACCGGCGGCTGGGCAGGTCAAGGGTAATTTTGCACCTGTTTGGCGAACGTGCGCATCTGGGCAAGCACTCTGGAACGTGCGCTTCAAAGCGTGATCGGAGTAGACGTTTACGCTTACTTCAAGTTTGGCTTGCGTCTCGAAGAAATTGCGGATTAGATTTTCGTATTCAATTTTGTTGTCTTGTTTTTTCTTGGGTGCCTTTGAGATGTTGACCATCAAAAAACTCATTGCCGGGCCGTTGTTGCTGGCCTTTCTTGTCTTGGCTGCCACCAGCGCAAACGCTGCACCTCGGGTAACCGCAAAGATCGATCTTTCCGAACAGCGGCTTTATTTGTACGTCGACGGGCGTTTGCGAAACAAATGGCCGGTTTCGACGGCACGCAAGGGATATCGCACACCAACGGGAAGCTGGCGCCCGACCCGGCTGGAACGCGACTGGCACTCGCGCAAGTACAACTGGGCACCCATGCCCTATTCGGTCTTCTTTCTCGGCGGATACGCCATACACGGCACCAACGATCTCAAGCGGCTGGGCCGTCCTGCCTCGCACGGATGCATCCGGCTCCATCCCAAGAATGCCGCTCAGCTTTTCAATCTTGTGCGAAAGGTCGGCCGTGCCGACACGAGGATCGTGATCACGCGGTGAGTTGAGGGGGCAATTCATCCGTTGCTACCACCGGCCGTATTCATGAGCAGCCTGTGTGGGCACAGGTTGCATGGTTTTGGCGTGGCGGCTTACCCTTCAGGAACTTTCTGGGTGATTCCCCTTCTGCCAAGCGGAGGCCATCGTGACCGCCTGCTCGAATTTCTGTCGATGCCTGTCAGCTGCCCTTGTGCTCTGCCTGTCGATTTTTCTCGCGCTGCCGGCATTGGGGCAGACGGCGGAGGAGGACGACAATCCACCGCTGCCGGGCTCGCCGGTCAGCGTCGGCCTCTACATCAGCCCTCCTTTTGTCATGGAGGAAGAGCCGGGTGTCTATTCCGGCATGGCGGTGGACCTTTGGGAAGCACTGGCGCAGAAAAACGGAATTCTCTACGAATATCGGCTCTTCCCGACCATCCGGGAGCTGGTGGATGCAGCGGCGGACAAATCCATCGGTATTGCCGTCACCAACCTGACGATCACCCGCAAGCGCGCCGACAGGATCGACTTTACCCAGCCCTGGTTCGATGCGGGCCTGCGCATTCTCGTGCCTGACAGTCAGGGAGCGAGTTTCAGCGAGGTGATAACGGGCCTGCAGGAATCCGGTTATCTGAGAGCCTATGGCTGGCTGGCGCTTGTGATCGTGTTTGCAACAGCTCTGATGACGCTGTTCGACCGGCGTTTCGACAAGAACTTTCCCCGGGGCTGGCCGGAAGGGGTGTCTGAGAGCTTTTATGCGGTCATGTCCGTGGTGACATCCGGCAAGGCACCTTCGCGCAAGAACCTGTTTGGTTGGCCAGGCCGCATCTGGCAGGCGCTCTGGCTGGTCTGCGGCATTGCGGTGATGGCCTATGTGACCTCGTCGGTGACCAGCGTCATGACAACCCTATCGCTCACAAACCAGATCAACAGTCTTGCCGATCTGCCGGGCAAGAGTATCGGCGTCTTCGCCGGCAGCGTGGCCGAGGAGTTCGCAGAAGCATCCGGTTGGTCGCACCGGTCATTTGACGACATCGAAGGTGCCGTCGCTGCTCTGCGCAATGATGAGATTGACGCTGTTGTGGGCGATGCGCCTGTCCTTGAGTATTACGCTCACAGTCACCCGCGGGCGAATGTCGAGGTGATCGGTCCGATCTTCGAACCGGACAAATACGGCTTTGCCCTTGCACACGGCAGTCCGTGGACACGGCCGTTGACGCTGGAATTGCTGACGGCGCATGAGACGGACATGATCGAGCAATTGCGCGTGCGCTACTTCGGCGACGAGCGCTAGGAGCCATTCCCTAGAGCTGTGGCTGCGCGGCAGCCCTCAACCAGTCAACGACAATGGCGGCCGTTTCCCGGTTCCGACTGCGGTGCGACAGCACGGCATGATAGGCGTTGTTTGGCTGCAGCGGCGGCAGACCAGCAGGGACCAGCAGGCCGTTTTGTACGTGGTCACCGGTGATCGAGCGCCAGCCGAGCATGACCCCGTGACCCGACAAGGCCGCCTGGGTGGCCTGGACATAGTTGGAAAACCGGAGGCCTTTGGCCGAACCGGCAGCCTTCTGCCCCGTGCGGGCAAGATACTCCTGCCAGGAAATCCAGCGGCGATCGCTGGTGTCCACATGGATCAGAAAGGCTGACCCCAGGCTGCCGCCATCGGCGCGGATACGCTCGGCAAGGGAAGGGGCGCAGACGGGCTCAACCAGCTCGCGGAACATTTGTTCGACCATGCCGTCGTCCCAGCGGCCGTCCCCATAGCGCATGGCGATATCGGTCCCCTGGCCAAGCCGGGGGACCTCCTGCTGCGTGGTGTGAACGTTCACCGGGATTTCCGGGTGGTCCAGATAAAACGCCTCAAGCCGGGGCATGAGCCAGTAGGTGGCGAAGCCGACGGTGCAGGCAACAGTGACAGAGGCACTGGCGGGATCGGCAAGTGTCTGGATGTCGTTCAGGGCTTCGCTCAGCCGTTCGCGGTTTTCGATCACTGCTTTCAGCAGGATCTCACCAGCGGCAGTGAGGCCGGCCGGCCTTGTGCTGCGATCGATCAGGGCGGTGCCGACGTGCTCTTCCAACTGTCGCAGGGACTGGCTGATCGCCGACATGGATACATTCAATTCGCCCGCCGCCGCCTTGGTGCCTCCCGCGCGTTGAACCGTCTCGAAGACGGTGAGCAGCCTGAGCGGGGGGAAGCGGAGCATTTGTCTGTCCAAGTTAAGTGAATGCTTAAGTTAAGTTTCGATTTTATCACCTTTCCAAATCGCCAGTGCAAGAGCAACTTCACAGAAAGTAACTGGAACGCAGCGCTTTGCAGTGACTTGTGTGAAGTGTCTGCAAGGCTGATGAGCTAAACTTAAGGACGGATCTGATGCTTGGAACTGGTGATGCGGGTGTGTTGCTGCAGGAAAAAGGACTCGATGTGCCGCTGAGCAACGGGCAAACCGCCTATTTCAATTACTACTGGCTGCGCGACAATTGCCCGAGTTCCTTCGACCCGGAAACCCGCGAACGCGTCAACGACATCTTTGCCCTGGACGAAGCGCCAAAAGCAGCCTCCGCCGCCATCGTGGGAGGCGATCTGGAAATCGCCTGGGCCGGCACAAACGACGTCTCCCGGCTGCCGCTGTCCCTGCTCAATGCCTATTCCAATGGCGAAAAGCGCCCCGATATCGCCAACCTTCAAAGAGTGCCCTGGTACGCTGACCACTATCCGAAGATGGCCCGTTTTTCCTATGACGAGGTTACCAACGACACCGCGCGTCGGCGCGACTGGGCCAAGGCGATGCTGACGGATGGTGTCGCGCTCTTGACCGGCTTGCCGGATACGGATGAAGCGCTCACCGACACGGCCGGCCTGATCGGCTATGTGCGTCCGAGCTACTTCGGTCTGACGTTTGAAGTAAAAACCCACATCAAGCCGACCAACCTTGCCTTCACTGCCAAGGCCCTGCCGCTTCACACGGACTTGCCGGACGAGGATCTGGCGCCGGGCGTGCAGTTCCTGCATTGCCGGGCCAATTCGGTCGAGGGTGGCAACAGCATCTTTGTGGACGGGCTGGCTGTCGCGGAAGACTTCCGCAAGGCCTATCCGGAAGACTTCGAACTTCTGATCACCGTGGATGTGCCCTATTTCTGCGAGCATGACACGTTCGACATGCGGTCCCGCCAGCGGGTGATCGAGCTGGACGAGCACGGTAATATTTCGGGTGTCACGATCAGCCAGCATCATGCCGATATCTTCGATATGCCGCAGCATGAACTCGACCGTTACTACCCGGCCTTCTGCCGCTTCGGACGGATGATGCGGGACGACAAATACCTGATGCGGTTCCGTCTGAATGCGGGCGAATGTATTGTCTTCGATAATCACCGCATCGTGCACGGTCGGGCTGCCTATTCGGCAACCAGCGGCAATCGGCACCTGCGTGGCTGCTATACCGACAGGGGCGAGCTGCGCTCCACTTACCGGATCCTGTCCGGGGAAGGACGTTTCAAATGAGTGTCGTTACGGATGTACGCTTCGGGGCTGACCCGGACCGGCAAAGCGAACAGGCCCTGCGGGAAGACCTCGCAGCTGCCTTTCGTCTGGCGGTAAAATTCGGCTGGAGCGAATCCGTCGGCAATCATTTCAGTGCCGCGGTTTCCGAAGATGGTTCGAAATTCCTGATGAACCCCAAATGGCGACATTTCGGGGAAATCAGGGCCAGCGACCTGTTGCTGCTCGATGCCAATGATGACACCGTGATGGCGGGCGAAAATGCCCCGGACCCATCCGCCTGGTGCATCCACGGCACGGTTCACCGGGAAAATCCCAAGGCGCGGGTTCTGTTCCACTGTCACCCGCCCAATGCGACCGCGCTGGCGACGCTACAGGATCCGTCGATGAAACCGATCGACCTGAACACCGCCCGTTTCTTCGGCAAGGTTGCGGTTGATCTCGGCTTCGGCGGCATGGCTGACGAGGCGGAGGAGGGCAGGCGGATTGCCGAAACACTCGGCGATAAGCCGGTTCTTGTAATGGGCAATCACGGGGTGTCGATTTCCGCCGTCACTGTCGCTGAAGCCTTCGAGCATCTCTATTTCTTCGAACGGGCTGCTGAAACGCTATTGAAAGCCTATGGGACCGGTCAGCCGCTGGCTATCATGTCGGACAACCTGGCCGCCAAGACGGCTGCCGAATGGGAGCCCTATGTCGGCATGGGCTATGCCCATTTCGACTATTGGAAGCGTGATCTTGACCGGAGCGAGCCGGATTACCGCGACTGAGTTCCATCGATGCCGACTTGCCTTCGCCTCTCCAATGCGGGGAGGCGAAATGCATTTGGGCAAAGCATGGCAATCCTTCTTGGTGTCGCCCCGGACAAGCGCAGCGCAGATCCGGGGCCTTTTCGCAAGGCACATAGCGGCATCGCGTGAGCTGGAAATCAGATGTCAGTGTGAGCTTCAGCGAGCTTCTGATCATTGATCATCATTCAATCTTGAGCAGGAGCACCTTTGTCGCAAAATAGGTCAGAGATCGGACCGGCGTTCGGCTTCCGCCTCACTTGTCTTGAATGACGGGCGGGCAAATATTCCTGCGAAAAACTCCCAAAACTGCAGAAATCTAAGCTGTAGTAGCGACCTAATACCCGTTCAAACCCGCCGGCTGCTAGCCTTTCTCCATCGCAATTTGCCAAGCTGGAGGACAGAGCATGAGCGCGAAGAAGATCCTGATGATCACGGGCGATTTCACCGAAGATTATGAGACCATGGTGCCGTTTCAGACGTTGCTTGCCATGGGTTACACGGTCGATGCGGTATGCCCCGGCAAGAAGGCCGGCGAGACGGTCGCCACCTGTATCCACGATTTCGAAGGCGACCAGACCTATTCGGAAAAGCGCGGCCATAACTTCACGCTGAACGCGACCTTCGCCGATGTCGACGTTGTCGGTTACGATGCCCTGGTAATCCCGGGTGGACGGGCTCCGGAATATCTGCGTCTTGATGCGGCTGTCATCGATGCCGTGAAGCATTTCATGGACGCGGCCAAGCCCGTTGCCGCAATCTGTCACGGCGCGCAGATCCTGACTGCTGCCAAGGTGATCGAGGGCCGCACCGTCTCGGCTTATCCGGCCTGCCGTCCGGAAGTGGAGCTTGCAGGCGCCACCTATGCCGAGATCGCAATCGACGGCGCCGTGACCGACGGCAACCTTGTTACCGCCCCTGCATGGCCGGCGCATCCGGCATGGCTGTCGCAGTTCCATGCGGTTCTAAGCGGTGCGACCGAGGGTTCCCTGGCTGCCTGAGGCAAACGGTGCGGGCCAACAAATTGCCCGCACCATCATCTCCGTTTGCCTGGTCCGAGAAAAAGCAAGAGTGGTGCCCCGAAGGGGGCGACAAGTCCCGGGCCCGCCACTTACACGCTACCTGACCTCTTTCCCGCACGCGGGAAGCGGACTAGGCTGAGTTCAAATAACGGGCGTTGATATACCGAGACAGCTCCACGATTTCAGCTCGCCAGTCCGTCACGAAGGAAACATCATGTGCAAGCTCTTCATCGAGGCAGATTCCACGCTTTGGGAAAGCACGACAAAGTCGCTGCGCATTGACGGCATGGTGACATCGGTGCGGCTGGAAACCTTCTTCTGGAAGGTTCTGGACGAGATCGCCGGACGGGACGGCATGAATGTGGTGCAACTGATCACCAAGCTTCACCACGAGAGCATCGACGCGGGACATGATCTCGGAAATTTCACGAGCTTCCTGCGCGTTTGCTGCGGCCGGTACCTGGCCTTGCAGCTGTCTGGCGATGTGCCGACCGACAAGCGCCTGCCCATCGCGGGTTTGGATGCGGACGGCATTCTGGAAGCCGAAACCGGCCGTATTCATTGAGACATGCGCTGGAATGAGTGCATGAGCTTTCCCTGGTCATCCCGGTCATGCACCACGCTGCCGGGATGACTGATCATGTGCTGGTGAAACAGCGCCGTGTCAGGCGGCCGCTTTTTGCGAAAGCGCCAGACGCATGTCTTCGGCGACCGCAACCGGGCCTGCCTCGGTCGGGACCTGGAAGAGCCCCAGTTTCTTCGTGACCTTGCCCAGCAGCACCGACGCGGTCATCCAGACCAGGAGCGGAGCGACAACCAGTGGCAGGGCAACAGGCAGCAGCCAGTAGAACATCTCCGGCGCATAGGTGTGCGAGAAGGCGATTGCGCCGGCACCTGCAATGCTCATCCACCAGGTGGCGGAAAACGCCGCGGTGATCGGCAGCGAACCGTCGTCCCGATCGGCTGTCGGCCAGCCGCTGTCAGCGCCCGTCAGCACCTGAAACACCGAGCGGCAGTGGAACATCATGTGGATAGGTGCAAGGATCGAGGTCAGCAGGATTTCAAGGAGAAAGCTGATCAGAAGCCGCACCGGACCGCCGAAGTCCGCCGAGTTGCCGCCAAACAGCGCCCGGGCAACAAGCAGCAGCTTGGGCAGGATCAACAAAGCCACCAGACCGAACAGCAGGGCGAGCGCCGTGGTCGTTTCCGGATGCGGAAAGACCGGGAACGGCGAATGACCGTCGAAGTAGACCGGGGGCGGAGCGACCAGCGGAGCCGCAAGGCTTGCCAGCAGGAAGATGCACCAGATCGGCGAGGCCAGGTAGGCAAAGACGCCTTGCAGGATCGAAATCCTGCTCCAGAAGCGGAAGCGTGGGGCCGCCAGAATGCGGCTGTGCTGCAGATTGCCCTGGCACCAGCGCCGGTCACGCTTGGCGTAGTCGACCATGTTGGCGGGGGCTTCCTCGTAGGAGCCCGTCAGGTCCGGGTCGAGACGTACCTTCCAGCCGTCGCGCGCCAGGAGCGCAGCTTCAACGGTATCATGGCTGAGGATATGGCCACCAAAGGGCGGTTTGCCGGTAAGCGGAGCCATGCCGCAGGCAGCTGCAAATGCGCGGGTGCGGATCAGCGCATTGTGTCCCCAGAAGGTGCCTTCCTCGCCCTGAACGGCGGCAAGGCCGCGCGCGAAGTAAGGCCCGTAGAGACCGGTCGCGAACTGCAGGAGGCGTCCGAACAGGGTGGAAAGCCCGATGATCTGCGGCAGCGACTGCAGCAGCCCCAGGCGCGGATCGGCTTCCATGCGCCGGACCATTTCCAGGATGGTCTTGCCATCCATCAGGCTGTCGGCATCAAGCACCAGCATGTAGTCGTAGGCACCGCCTGATGTGGTCAGGAAGTCGGCAATGTTGCCTGCCTTGCGGCCAATGTTCTGTTCGCGCCGCCGATAGAACAGGCGTCCGCCGGCGTTCTGGCGAACAAGCAGTCGCTCATAGGCACGCTGTTCTTCCTCGCCGACATCCGACTTGGTGGTGTCGGACAGGACGAAGAAATCGAATCGGTCCGCCGCGGGCAGGGCGGCAACCGATTTCATGATGGCTTCCAGGCGAGCGAACACCGGACCGGTTGCTTCGTTGTAGATCGGCAGCAGAACGGCGGTGCGACCTTCGGGCAGAGCTTCTGCCGTTGCCCTTTCCTCAGGCGGAAACAGGATGCCGAAGAGTGCGATACATCCGCCCCAGGCCAGCCAGAAGCTTGCTACCGCCATCAGCGCGATGCGGACGATGTCCAGCCAGTCGAAACCGTCCGACTGGACAACAATGGCAAACATGTACGAAGCGCCCGTGGTCAGGCACAGGGCGATCACTGCCATGGCCAGCCGCCGGAAGGCCGTCGACCAGGCTTCGGAGCTGGCCTTCTTCATGTCAGCGGTCCTTGGCTGGAACCGGAACGCGCTTCAACTGCGGAGCAAGTGGCTGCACAGCCCGTTGCCACAGGGCGACAAGCGGGGCAAAGCGCACGGCCAGTGGCGGGTTGAGGTCGTGATGGGGCATTTCCAGCCCGTGACGGGGTGCAGGCACCGGCAATGTCCTGATGAAGGCTGCCCGGTCTTGCGGCGTGCAGGCACAATGGTCGATACCACGGCGCGTGGCGGCGGAACCGGACAGAACGGACAAGAGGACGTCGTCGCCAAGGTCAGGCCGCTTCAGGACAGTCCTGATTTCTTCAAGCAGCTTACTGTCGGCAAAAAGGGTCGGACTGGTCGTCTGATCGATACTAACATGCGATGTCATCTGTTCCCACTCCACTGATACATCCAGGTTTCCGTTACATCGGTCCCGTCGAGTTGCAGGGCGAGAATGAACTCGACCGGTATTTCCTCGTCGTCCCGTGCGATATCGAGCACGGCACGCCAGCTGCCGCTTTCCAGCCGCTGGACGAACTGATGCTCCACCTTGCCGTTCTGCAGGGTCAGTCTCGGTGTCAGAGGAGCTTCCGCCCCCATGTCACCCAGATTTCCGCCGGCAAATTCCACGACGAACTTGCGCAGTTTCGGGTCCGGATCTGAGGCAGCCGCGCCACCATGCCCTGTGCTGGTCGCGATTACCTGTGCCAGCTCGGTTCCCGGTTCCGGTTCACGGCCCCAGATCATCCGATAGGCAAAGCGATGTTCGGAGCCTGCCTTGGCGCCGTTTTCCGGCACCCAGCAAGCAACGAGGTTGTCGTAGATCTCTTTTTCGGCCGGGATTTCCGCCAGCATGACCTGGCCGTTGCCCCAGTCGTTGATCGGCTCGATCCACAGCGACGGACGGCGCTGATACTTGGCTTCCGTGTCCTGGTAATGATCGAAATTCCGGTCGCGCTGCAACAGGCCAAAGCCTGCCGGGTTCTCCTCGTTGAAGAAGGACAGAGCAAGCTTTTCCGGATTGCGGGCCGGCCGCCACAGACGCTGGCCATTCTGGCGCAGGATCAAGAGACCGTCATTGTCATGAACTTCCGGGCGATAGTCGTCGAAGTTGGTGCGGTCGTTCTCGCCGAACAGATACATCGAAGTCAGTGGCGCAATTCCGAGGCGTTCGACATCGTCGCGCAGGAAAATGTGCGCATCCACTTCCACAACCGTGTTGATGCCCGGCTTGATCGTGAACTGGTAGGCACCGGCAACGCGCTCGCTCTCCAGTTCGGCATAGAGCCGCATTTCGGCAGCGCCGTCCGTCGGCCGCTCCAGATAGAACTTCGTGAAACGTGGAAACTCTTCCGGTCCGGCGATGGCCGTATCGATCGCAAGTCCGCGTGCGGACAGGCCGTAGACGTTGCCCTTGCCGAGCGCACGGAAATAGCTTGCCCCCAGGAACACCACCAACTCGTCGAAATATTCCGGAGTGTTCAGCGGATGGTGCAGGCGGAAGCCGGCGATGCCCGGCAGATCCACATCCTTGAATTTTTCCGGATCCAGCGGCTCGCGATATTCAAAATCCGCGCCGGTGAAGTGCAGTTCGCTGATATTGCCGTCGACGATCTCATAAAGTTCCACCGGCTCCTTGTAGAGCCAGCCCGGGTGGAACGCCTGAAGCTGATAGTTGCTGCCGGTGTCCTTCCAGACGGACTTTTCGGGATTGAACCGGATTGCACGATGCTGGTCATAATCGAGATTGGCGAGGATTTCGGGAAGAGCCGGTACATCGGGCGCAAATGCGTTCCCGGCCTTTTCTTTCATGCGCTCGACGAGCGCGGAAAAGTTAAACTCTTCGCCTGCCGCAAAGGCTCCGCCTGTTTGTGCAGGTGCGGTATTCTCTGCTGCGAGTGCAGTGCGGATGTCCGCGCCTGCCAGAGCACCGGCCGCCAGGGCCGTTGCCGATAAAAACGTGCGCCGATTGATCACGACGATTGGCCACCTTGTTGAAATTAAAGTGTTCTTTTTGGTTCACTTTTGAATGAGCACGCGCACTGCAGCAATTTTATGGAGAAAACCGGTCCAAAAAATGGCATTCCTGTGCAATGCAACATCGTACGCTTGTTCGTTCGACTTTCAAACGTCCAAACAGCCGGTTGGTTTCATATTTTTTTGAAAAAAGTTCCGCTCAGAGACCGATTGTAACCAGCTGGGAAACGTAACTTCCGATTGCTATTGCCGATGTGAGGCCGGGGGATTCGATTCCGTAGAGCGTGACCAGGCCCGCAAGGCCATGATCTGACGGCCCGTCAATTCGGAAATCGGCCGCGGGTTCACCCGGACCGGCGATCTTGGGCCGGATGCCGGAATAGTCTGGCAAAAGTGCATCGTCCGGCAGGCCGGGCCAGTAGCTGCGGATGGCGGCATAGAACCTGTCGCCCCGGGCGGGATCCACCTTGTAGTCGGCAGCCTCCACCCATTCGACATCCGGACCGAAGCGTGCCTGGTGCTGCAGGTCGAGTGTCAGGTGAACACCGAGCCCGCCGGGTTCCGGCACGGGGTAGATGAGCTTGGAAAAAGGGGCCTTGCCCTGAAGCTTGAAATAACTGCCTTTTGCGAGGTAGGCGGCCGGTGGCTTGGCACCCTCAAGCCCGGCAGCCAGGGCAGGTGCGCCGTGGCCTGCGGACAGGATCAACTCCTTGCAGGTGAGGGCATAGGTTTCCGTTCCCTCCGTTTCCGCATGCACCCGGTAACCGCCATCAGCCAGGCGCTCGAGGCGCGCAACTCTCGTGTTCAGCACAACCTGACCGCCGTTAGCCTCGAGCTCTCCCTGTAGAGCCAGCATGAAACCGTGACTGTCGACGATGCCTGTGGAGGGGGAATGCAGTGCGCCGGTGCAGGCAAGCTCCGGTTCGGCTTTGTTCAGGCTGTCCTGGTCCAGGAATACGAGATCTGTAACGCCGTTTTCCGCCGCTTTGCGGCGGATTGACTGCAGTTGCTCCAATTGATCGTTATTGGACGCAACGATCAGTTTTCCAATCTGCTCGAAACCGACGCCATTCTCGGCACAAAACCGGTAAAGCCGTTCTTTGCCCTCCACACAAAACCGAGCCTTCAGGCTGCCCGTGGGATAGTAGATGCCCGCGTGGATGACTTCCGAATTGCGGGCGCTGGTTTCCGATCCGATCAGGCCGTGCTGTTCCAGCACCATGACCTCGCGGCCGGTCAGCGCCAGTTCACGCGCAATCGCAAGTCCAACGGCACCGGCACCGATAACGAGGGTTTCAATGTCATGCATGGTGTCGCCGGCAATCCTGGTTGCGCGTTCTTTTCCTTGTCAGCCCGTCATGCCACGGCTTGCTCCAGACGTCGATGCTGGAATTGCGGATGGACACACGGGCCTGGAAGTCAAATCAACGAACTTCGCTCTGCCTTGGATTGAAACCCATAATCCACGCTCCGTTATTGCCAGGCTCGACCCGGCAATCCATCCGGTTCGTATGAGGAGCCGCAAGCATCAGCGAATAACGATGAAAGGGCGCGGCTTCAATGCCACGTCTGAGCCATGGCATGACGGTGGAGGGATGTTTGCTCCAACCCAGTTCACGCCAGGAACATGCTCTGACGCGGACTGCCGGCTCAAAGCGACGGCAATGTTATGGTCAGGCTGTGACGGACCGGAGAAAATCGGGTGTGCAGCCCCGGGCCGATGAACGGTCCGGGGCGCATATCAACAAACGGGATCAGCTCCACCAGGCTTCCGGTGAGAACGAGCCGGCGGCATCTTCGATGACCTGACCGACCTGGAACAGGGTGCTTTCCTCAAAGGGTTTGCCGATCAGCTGAAGACCGAGCGGCAGGCCATTGTTGTCGAGGCCGGCCGGGACGGAAATGCCCGGAAGACCGGCCATGTTGACGGTCACGGTGAAGATGTCGTTGAGGTACATTTTCACCGGGTCGGAATGAAGGTCCTGGTCGGCAACGCCGAAGGCTGCCGAAGGGGTTGCCGGGGTCAGGATCGCGTCGACGCCGTTTTCCCAGGCCAGGTCGAAGTCGCGCTTGATGAGGGTGCGAACCTTCTGGGCCTTCAGGTAGTAGGCATCGTAGTAACCGGCGGACAGCACATAGGTGCCGATCAGGATACGGCGCTTGACCTCTTCCCCGAAGCCCGCTGCACGGGTGTTCTCGTACATCTCGACGATATCCTTGCCCGGAACGCGCAAGCCGTAGCGCACACCGTCGTAACGGGCGAGGTTCGAGGAAGCTTCTGCCGGTGCCACGATGTAGTAGGCCGGCAGGGCGTATTTGGTGTGCGGCATTGCAATGTCGACGATTTCCGCACCGGCGTCCTTCAGCCAGTCGATTCCCTTCTGCCAGAGCGCTTCGATGTCGGCAGGCATGCCGTCCAGACGATATTCCGCCGGAATGCCGATCTTGAGGCCCTTCACGGATTTGCCGATGGCCGCTTCATAGTCCGGCACAGGCAGATCGACCGAGGTGGTGTCCTTGGCGTCGACGGAGGCCATGGATTTCAGCATGATCGCGCTGTCCCGAACGGTGTGAGCAATCGGGCCGGCCTGGTCGAGCGAGGAAGCAAAGGCAACAACGCCCCAGCGGGAACAACGGCCATAGGTCGGCTTGATGCCGACAGTGCCGGTGAACGCGGCCGGCTGACGGATGGAGCCGCCGGTGTCGGTTGCGGTGGCACCCATGCACATGCGGGCGGCAACGGCGGCGGCAGAACCACCGGAAGACCCGCCGGGGACGAGATCCTGGTTCGAGTTCTTCTTCCGCCACGGGTTGATCACCGGACCGTAATAAGAGGTCTCGTTGGAGGAGCCCATTGCGAACTCGTCCATGTTCAGCTTGCCGAGCATGACCGCGCCGTCGGCCCACAGGTTGGACGTAACAGTGGATTCATAAGCGGGTTTGAAGCCGTCCAGAATGTGGCTGCAGGCCTGGGTGTGTACGCCCTGGGTGGCGAAAAGGTCCTTGATGCCAAGCGGGATGCCTTCCAGCGCACCGCCTTCGCCTTTGGCAAGCTTGGCGTCGGATGCCTTTGCCATGTCGCGCGCCTTGTCGGTGGTCACGGTGACATAGGCATTCAGCTTTTCATTGGCGGCTTCGATGTTCTTGATGAAGGCATCGGTCAGTTCCAGGGACGTGTAGTCCTTGTTTTTCAGGCCTTCGCGGGCCTCGGCAATGGTCAGTTTGGTCAGATCGGTCATGGATTTGAACTCTCAGGCGGCCACAAGCGGCCGGGAATAGAAGATGGAATAGGGACTGTCGGGATAATCGAGCACCGGTCCGCAGCGGCTGAAGCCGGCTCGTTCATAGATGCGCCAGGCTGCCGGGTGTTTGTCGCCGGTTTCCAGAACGAGCATGGAAATGCCCTCCCGGGTTGCCAGCTCAATGATCCGGTCCAGAATGCTGCTTCCCAGGCCGAGGCCCTGATAGGCCGGTCTGGTGTACATGCGCTTGACCTCGGCAATGCCGTCGGCGTGCCGGTGTAGGGCACCGCAGGCAGCTGCCTTGCCGTCAATCCGTGCAACGAAGACAGTCGTTGCCTCGCCGGACATCTCTTCAGCCGTCATGTGGTAGCAGGCCTCGGGCGGGCTAAGTGTCAGCAGCAGGTCGTTCAGCTCGGCAATCATCTCGCCCATGTCGGCAGACAGGGGCGTTTCGACGGCAATAGCTGGAACGGGTGCGATCATCCGGCTTCGTCCGCTTATTCGACGACTTTCGGCACCATGAAGAAATGATCTTCGGAGGCCGGTGCGTTCAGGGTGATGTCGGCAGACTTGTTGCCGTCGGTTACGCCGTCAGCGCGCTTTTTCATGGTCTGTTCAACAACGGACGTCAGCGGCTCGACGCCGGAAATATCGACTTCGTCCAGTTGCTCGACAAAGCCGAGAATGGCGTTCAGTTCGCCAGTCATGCGGGTCGCGTCTTCTTCGCTCACCTTGATGCGCGCCAGCCGGGCAACGCGTTTCACCGTATCGGTATCAACAGACATGTGTTCCTCGTCGTTACTGGTGCCTGAAGCGGAAATCCGCTCATGGCTTGCGCTCTTCTTGCGGCGGCCGCGCGGGGAAGGCAAGAGCGCAGGCTTGCCTTGCGGGAGAAATCGGAATAAATCGGTACCATTGGGAACCGAAATAGGGATTTGCACGTGATCCAGTCTTGCGAAAAGATCCTGCCATTGCCGATGGCGGCCATCGTCTATCTGGCTTTCGAACCAGCCTGGCTGGCGCTCAGCCGCCAGGAAAGAGGCGAGATTGCCGGCCAGATCGGCACAATCCTGGCGCGTCATCCAGAGGTTGCCTTCGAGTGGTTCGACGCCGATGCCCTGGCAGGCGGGTTTTCGGATTTCGCGATCTGCCGGTTTTCCGACATGCGCGCCTATCATCACTTGTGGGAGGAACTGCGCGACACGGTGATCTTCTCAAAACCCTATGCGCGGATCGTCAACGTGACGACCGGCATCGAGAATGGCTTTCAGGACTACGAGGCAAATCTTCAAAGTGCTGCGGTTGAGGAGGCTGGAGATGCCTGAGGAAGGCATTGCCGGCCGGCCGCGGGAGGGCCGGGTCAGCAAGGCGCTTCTGGAGGCCACGCTGATTGAGCTTGCCGAAAACGGCTATGAAAAGACGACGATTGCCGCCATTGCGGCGCGAGCGCGCACCAGCAAGCAGGCGGTCTACCGGCGCTATGCGGACAAGGGGGCGCTGATTGCGGCGTCTGTCGAAGCAGCTCTTGCCAGCGTGAACCCGGCACCGCCTCAGCGGGGTAGTGTTGCGGAGGATCTGCGGCAATGTCTGTCGAACACCGTTGCGGCCTTGCAGGATACCGCGTTGGGCGCGGCGGTTCGGGCACTGGTTCCCTGTCGAAGCAGACCGGACCTTGCTGGCGTCCTCGATGAGGCGGAGGCTGCCAGACGTCTGGTCCTGCGGCAGATCTTCATCGCGACCCCGTTCGAAGCTGACATGGAAGCGCGGATCGACCTGCTTCTCGGCCTCATCTATTTTCGCCTGCTGATCCGCAATATCAGGATCGAGACGAGGGACATAGAAACGGCCATCTATCTGGTGCTGGGGCTGGTGGCACCGCGCCAACCTGTATCACGCCCGGATCTGCCGGGCCTCCCCGGATTGTGAAGTCAGCCGCCATCACAATTTTCTCGCCCGCCGTTAGCGGCTCTGTGATCAAGGGTGATTGGCCAAATTCTGCGGCAGAAGACATGTTTTTTTCCGCGTGGAGCGTTAGGCTTCACCTGAACACGCCATTCACACCCCAATGGAGACGCACATGCCGCTCTATACGTCCAAATCCGTTCTGCTGGGACTGACCGCGCTCTTCTCCGCTGCTGCCTTTACCGCTTCCGCTGATGAGATCACCACTTTCACCAAAGGCGGGGCTGCAATCGGCGGCACCGATCCGGTTGCCTATTTCACGGACGGCAAGCCTGTTGCCGGCTCCGATGAATTCACCGCAGAGTACGACGATGTGACCTGGAAGTTCTCGTCCGCGGAAAACCGTGACAAGTTTGTTGCCGACCCGGCGAAATATGCCCCTCAATACGGCGGCTTTTGTGCCTTCGGTGCCGCCATGGGTTTCAAGGTACCGGTGGTGCCGGAGGCCTGGTCGATTGTCGACGGCAAGCTTTACCTGAACAACTCCCTGAAGGTGCAGGAGCGGTTCGAAGAAGATGTGCCGGGATACATCCGCAAGGCGACCCTCAATTGGGACATCATCAAGGAGAAGAACCCGGGTGATCTGAAAGAGCCGATCATCCGCGACTGATCTGCCGGGTGTTTTTCTGGCCTGTGCCCGTCAATCGGCGGGCTCAGGCTTTTTTCCGGAATAACATGAACCGCGCACGCGCAGGTCTCTTCTGCAAGGTGCCGTTACACTTTTCCGAAAGGCAGATCTTTAAATCGGCTATCGTCGATGTTAAATCTTGAGATTATAACTCAAGATTTATGAGGTCCTCCTTGGCCACTCCTGCGAAACGCCAGCCCAGATTTCTAACCGTCAAGTCGACGCACTACCTCAGTCCAAATCTTATCCGTGTCACCTTTGCCGGCCCGGAGTTGCAGGGTTTTCCCGAAGGGCACGAGGGCGCGAACTGCAAGTTGTTGTTGCCGCGCGACGGCGAAAGCCGCGAGGCCTTTGAAGCGCATTATGCGCCGGACGGGCCTTCCGAACGCGTCCATCCGGTTCGCACCTATACCGTCCGTTCTTTCCGCCGAGATACGCTGGAACTCGATATCGACTTTGTTGCTCACGGCGACGAAGGGCCTGCAACGCGCTGGGCACAGCGGGCGGCAGAGGGCGATTTCTTGGGCTTTCTCGGCCCAAGCCAGCCGAAAATCACCGAGTTTCATGCCGACTGGTATTTGCTGGCCGCAGACCTTTCGGCAATGCCGGTGGTCGAAGCGACGCTGGAGGCTATGCCGCGCGAGGCAAGGGGTCTTGTCCTGTTCGAAGTTCCGTCAGAAGCCGACAAGCGCGAGATTGCAGCACCAGAAGGCGTGGAAATCAGATGGCTGGTACAGGAAAACCCGCATCTGCCTTCAACCGCGCAGGTTGACCTCGTAAAATCTCTGGAATGGCCTGCGGGAACAATCCAGACCTGCATTGCAGGTGAAAGCTCCGTCATTCGGGCCCTTCGGGATCATCTTCACAACGAACGGAAAGTGCCGAAGGCGGACACCTACATTTCCGGCTACTGGAAAATCGGACTTGTCGAGGACGAGCATCAGCAGCTCAAACGGGCGGAAGCCGCCTGAGGCCTCATGCTGGAACATCGCACTTCTCGCCGGTTGGGCTCGCTCCAACCGGGTGGATGCAGAACGCCGGTCTGACCGTGTGGTCGAATATCTGCCTGCGACCCAAATCTTGCCATCAACCTGAGATCCGTTAGATCTGTTGTTACAGGTCTTTCGGGAGGCATTCTCATGCGTGGTTTTGCAGTTGGTCTTGGGCTCGTTGTTGCCGGGTTCGCCTTTGTGCCGGCGGCTTGGGCAGCCGGCCCGGCCTTCGATTGTGCGAAGGCGGAAAGTTCGGCCGAAAAGCTGGTCTGTTCGAATGATGATCTGGGAACACTGGACCAGAAACTGGCAGATATCTATGAAGGCGCGGTTGGCGTCGTGAAGTCGCTTGATGCGGGCGCCGAAGAGGAACTCAATACGCTGAAGGCCTATCAACGCGGCTGGGTGAAAGGGCGCGACGAATGCTGGAAGAGTGACGACGAACTCTCCTGCGTCCGCTCGTCCTATGAACGCCGGATCGCGGAACTGACAGCGCGCTATCAACTGATCAAGGGACAGGCACCGGTCTTTTACACCTGCAACGAAAACCCGGCAGATGAGATCGTGGCGACCTTCTTCGATACCGAGCCACCGTCTGCACGGTTGGAGCGCGGTGACACGACGGAAATCGTCGTGCAGGGACCGAGCGGATCCGGCGCGCGTTACGAAGGCGATTTCGGCATTTTATTCTGGATAAAGGGAGACGAGGCCATGGTGGACTGGCCTCAGGGCACGTCTTTCGATTGCAAGGTGCGAAGCTGACAGGTCTTTGACCGCCTGTCAGACCGCAGAAAAAAGTCGGCCGTTGCGATAAGGCAGCGGCCGCCTGCTCATAATCAGCCGTCCTTGTAATAGTAGCTATAGCCATTGAGGGCGGGGGCACCGCCGAGGTGCGCATAGAGTACCTTCGATCCGGCGGGAATCTTGCCAAGCTTGACCAGGTCGATCATGCCTTGCATCGATTTGCCCTCGTAGACCGGATCGGTGATCATTGCCTCGGTCTTGGCGGCAAGCCGGATGGCGTCGTTTGTCTCTTCAGAGGGAACACCATAAGCCGGGTAGGCGTAGTCGGGATTGATCACGATCTCGTCGTCCCGGACCGCGCGGCCAAGTTCCACAAGGGAGGCCGTGTTGTCGACGATCTGGCGAACCTGCGCACGGGTCTGGTCAAGGGTGCCGGAGGCGTCGATGCCGATTACGCGATCCGCCCGGTTCTGGTCGGCGAAGCCCACGATCATTCCGGCCTGGGTGGAGCCGGTGACCACGCAGACGATGATGTAGTCGAAGGTAAAACCGAGCTCTTCTTCCTGCTGCTTCACTTCCTCGGCAAAGCGCACGTAACCAAGGCCGCCGTATTTGTGGACGGATGCCCCGGCAGGAATGCCGTAAGGCGTGCCACCCGCATCGCGCACGGACTGCATTGCGTCTTCCCAGCTCTGGCGAATGCCGATGTCGAAGCCGTCGTCGACCAGACGGGAATCCGCCCCCATCAGACGCGTCAGCAAAATGTTGCCAACCCGGTCGTAGACCGCATCGTAGTGCGGTACCCATTTTTCCTGCACCACAACGCATTTCATGCCGATCTTGGCGGCGGTGGCTGCAACCATGCGGGTGTGGTTGGACTGCACACCGCCGATGGAAACCAGCGTGTCTGCGCCGGAAGCGATCGCGTCGGGCACGATATATTCCAGTTTCCGCAGCTTGTTGCCGCCAAAGGCAAGGCCGGAGTTGCAGTCGTCCCGCTTTGCATAAATGTCCACCTTGCCGCCAAGCGCTTCGGAAAGCCGGGGTAGAGGTTCGATGGGCGTTGGGCCGAAGGTGAGGGGATAGCGTTCGAACTTGCTGAGGTTCATGGAGCACACCGGATTGATTGTTGACCCTTTGAGCCTTGCAGAAATATTCAGAAAGGTGCTTTCAAAGTTTGATGTATTTTTTCTGTCAATGAGAACTTGAAGCGGATATTGATTCATCAATCATCGAATTAAGGTCAAAAAACTGAAAGATTCTTCCATGGCTGGTGAGCTCGACCGGATTGACCGCAAAATTCTCAAGCTGCTGCAAGAAGATGGCCGCCTCAGCAACGCCGAACTTGCCGGTCTTGTAAATGTCAGCCCGGCGACCTGTCACAGGCGGACGCAGCGGCTGTTCGACGAGGGTTTCATTCAGGGCGTGCGCGCGCATATCGATCCGCAAAAGGTCGACAGATCTGCCCTTGTGATCGTGGGTGTGGTGCTGGACCGGTCGACCCCGCAAAGTTTTGCCGAGTTTGAAGAAGTGGTTCGCAAGGCGGACTTTGTTCTCGATTGCCACCTGGTGGCGGGCGACTTCGATTACTTCCTGAAGATCCGCACACGGGACATGGCGGACTTCAACAAGCTGCACGGCGAAAAGCTGATTGCGTTGCCGGGTGTGCGGCAGACCCGCACGTTTTTTGTCATGAAGGAAGTGACGGACAACGCGCCGCTGCCTTTCTGAAACAGTTCGGGTTCCCTGGCCGGCCGGTCGCCGGCCTCGCAGACCGGACGACTGATGAGCGCCCCGGATCTGCTGCCTGAAATTCCCTTCCATTGTTCTGCCGTCAGTGAGCCTCGATCGCCCTGGTTTAAAAAACGGTTGCCTTGGTCGCCGGCAATAAAGTACAGATTTGATATGTAATAACATAACATATCAAACTTGCTGGAGGCCTTATGTCCGATCGACGCCTGCCTGTAACCGTGCTGTCCGGGTTTCTTGGAGCGGGAAAAACCACCTTGCTCGATCGCATCCTCAACAACCGTTCCGGATTGAAGGTGGCTGTAATCGTCAACGACATGTCGGAGGTGAATATCGACGCAGACCTGGTGCGGGCAGGCGGTGCGGAGCTGAGCAAGACCGAGGAAACCGTTGTCGAGATGTCCAACGGCTGCATCTGCTGCACCTTGCGCGACGATCTGCTGAACGAGGTTCGCCGCCTGGCTGGCGAAGGGCGGTTCGACTACCTGCTTATTGAATCAACGGGGATATCCGAACCGTTGCCGGTGGCAGCGACTTTCGAATTCCGAGACGAAGCCGGCGACAGCCTCGCCGATGTGGCAAGGCTCGACACGATGGTGACGGTGGTCGATGCGGTCAATCTGCTGAAGGATTACTCCAGCCATGATTTCCTGAGCGATCGGGGAGAGACGCTGGGCGAGGAGGACGAACGCACGCTGGTGCATCTCCTGACGGACCAGATAGAGTTTGCCGATGTGGTGGTTCTCAACAAGGTGGGTGCCGCGTCGGCCGGACAGGTGGATGCTGCCCGCAAGATCATCCGCAGTCTCAACGCGGATGCGAAGATTATCGAGACCGACTACTCGGAAGTCTCGCCTTCCGACATCCTGAACACGGGGCTCTTCAATTTTGAAAAGGCTCATGAACACCCGATGTGGGCCAAGGAGCTTTACGGCTTTGCTGACCACATTCCCGAAACCGAGGAATATGGTGTTGCCTCCTACGTCTACCGGGCACGGCGGCCATTCGATCCGGAAAAGATCCATGAGCTGCTCAATGGGCAGTTACCGGGCGTGATCCGCGCCAAGGGCCATTTCTGGATCGGCAGCCGGCCGCAATGGGTGATCGAGTTCTCGCTGGCCGGGGCGCTCTCCAGCATCAGTCCGCTTGGCACCTGGTGGGCGTCGGTGCCGAAGGAGCGTTGGCCGGATGACGACCGCGCCCGGGCCTATGCGAAGTCGCTCTGGGTCGAACCGTTTGGCGACCGGCGGCAGGAAATTGTCTTCATCGGTGCGGGCATCGACTGGCCGCTTCTGAAAAGCCGGCTCGACGCGTGCCTGATCGGCGAAAACGCGGGTGACGAACTTTCGGCCTTTGCGCAACTGCCGGATCCCTTTCCAGCCTTCCGCCATGCGGACCGCGCAGCATGACAGCGCTGGAACCGAAGGCGGACGCCCTTTCGAACGGGCCTGCCGCACGGGATGTGATTATCGGCCGGGATCCGGACATTCTCGCCGACATTCGCGATCCGGGCATCGCCGCCGCTATCTGGCGTCGAACGCCGGATCCCGAATTTCAGAGGTGGGTGAATGCCTTGCCGAAAGACAACCTGCCGGAACTGCGCACGGTGGTGCCTGTGCATCTGGCAGAGGCGGCTGTCCGGGCGGCTTGCGAGAGCCATGGACTTCCTGCGTGTCGGGAGAGGGACATACTGGCAAGTGATGTCGGGGCACTTGCCCTGATGCTGGCAAAGACGCTGACAGTGCGTCTGCTGCGATTGCGGCTGGATGTTTTGGAAGACGTCATGTGTCCGAAGTTCCACCTGGACAATGTTCGCGCCCGGTTGTTGTGCACCTATCGCGGGCCGGGCACGGAATATGTTCCGGAAAATGTGGCCGAGGAGCCTGGCCGCATCCGTCAGGTGCCGCCTGGGGGCGTTGCCGTTTTTCGCGGCCGTCAATGGTCTTGCGGCGAAAGAACCGCTCTCTTGCACCGGTCTCCGGCCGCAACTCCGGCAGGTGGCCCGCGGCTTCTTCTGGTGATCGATCCGGCAGACTAGGCGGGCTGCATTTCCGAAGGGGCCTCAGTCACACTCTCGGCTTAACCAGGTTTGATATCGGTCGAGGTGTCGCGTGACGATCGCGGCAAGGGAGGCATCCGTACAGATCATCTCAGGGGTGATGGCATTGCTGGTGAGGCCAAGCGAAAATCCGGCTTCACTGACGATTTCGGCGGACATGGTCCGGAGGATCTCTTCCAGCTGAACCGGGGCAAAGGCGTGGCGGGAGGTGACGTGGGCAAGCGCGACCGGCTTGCCCGGAAACTTCTGACAACCAACCATCCAGTCGAGAGTGTTTTTGAAGCTGCCGGGCAGTGCATGCATGTATTCCGGCACGGCGAACAGCAGCCCGTCGGCGCGCGCAACCTGTTCGCGCAGGTCGATGACGATCTCCGGCAGGTGGTCGGTAATATCCAGATCCGGCACGAAATGCGGCAGATCGCCGATGCGGTCATAGCGGTTGAGAACGAGCCCGTCGGGCGCCAGTCGTTCTGCTGCGCTCAGCAGGGCCAGATTGGACGATGCGGCACGAAGACTGCCGCAAAATGTAAGGATCCTGAAGGGCAAGGGACTGGTCCGGTTGAAGGAGGCTAGGGGCGAGCCTATCGGATTCGCCCCGTATCGTGATCCCCCAACGACCGACCAGTTTGTGCCTTTTACCGGCTGGCAGCGGCCAGTGCTGCACCAAAGCCGACAAAGAGCGTGCCTGTGATCCGGCGTACCCACAGCATGCGCTTTGCAGACGTCAGGAAGCGGCGCATGTGGCCACCTGCGTAGGCAATTGCGGCATGGTTGGCGAAACACAATGCGGCGTAGGTGAAGGACAGCACAGAGATCTCCGTGAGATCGATGCCGTCGGCGCGCATGAATTGCGGGAACAGCGCGGTGATGACCAGAATGGCCTTCGGATTGGTGACGGAAACGAGCAGCGCTTCCAGGAACAGCTTTCTGGGGCTTTTGCGGGCAATCAGGACACCATCTTCCACGTGAAAGGCAGACTTGTCGCGCCAGATCTTGAGGCCGATGAATATGAGATAGGCGGCACCAATGACCTTCAGCACCGTGAAAGCCACGGCGGAGGCTGCCATCAGGGCGCCGAAGCCGAGGGCGACCGCGTATCCCAGGATTACCAGTCCCGTGGCATTGCCTGCCGCGGAAGCGAGGGTCGCGTTACGGCCGAACCGGAGCGTGTTGGAAATGGCCAGCATGACTGCGGGGCCGGGACTGACGGCAGGCAGGAGCGAGACGGCAATAAAAACGAGCCAAAGATCTATCGGCATTTCGGTTCTCGAGCAAAGGCTGCGGGGTGCAGCCGGAAGGATGTTTCAGGGCAGCAGCCGGCCGTCGCGTACGGCCTTGTTCAGCAGGTCCTGGGCAAAATCCCAAAGACCCGGGAAGGGAGACAGGCGGGATTCCTTCGTCAGCTTCAACGCTTCGGCGGAAATGGGTTCATGGGTCGGATCGTCCAGGCCGGATGCAAAGACCAGCACCATCGGATGCAGCGCGTCCATCGCATTGGCGAATTTCGCCTCCGGTGTTTCGTTGGCTTCGAACTCCAGCCAAAGAGCCTTGAAATCCAGGCCTTGCGATGAGGGAAGCAGGGCGAACAGTCGGCTTGCGGCTGCCTGTTCCAGATCCTTGATGCCGGCCCGATTGTCGTCTGTGACCCAGTGGTCGCCTGCGTCGATCTCGACCAGGTCGTGAACGGCGAGCAGCTTGACGACGTGGTTGATGTCGGTGCCGGCAGGGGCGTGCTCGGCAAGCGTCAGCGTCTGCAGGATCACGTGCCAGCAGTGCTCGGCCGTGGTCTCGCGCCGGGCGCCGCCCGTGAGCTGGTTCAGCCGGACGACTTCCTTCAGCTTGTCGGTTTCCAGAAGAAACGCGACCTGCTTCTCCAAAGTGTCGTTCATCAGATCTCGCCCATGGCCCGGCGGAAGCGGGCAACGCTTTCGGCAAAGCCATGGATCAGCGCATCGGCAGTAAAGCCGTGGCCGATCGACATTTCCCGAATGAAGGGCGCGCGCGCCATCAGGGCAGGTATGTTTTCGACGGTCAGATCATGTCCGGCATTGACGCCGAGCCCGCAGGCCTGGGCGGCTTCCGCCGTGGCGACAATCATGTCGAGTTCCTTTTCGGCGCGTGCCGGGTCGTCGTAGCAGGCACCATAAGGGCCGGTGTAGATCTCGATACGTTCCGCCCCGAGCCTGGCAGCGTGTTCGGGGGCAACCGGGTCCGGATCGCAGAAGAGCGAGACTGTAACCGCCCACTCCTTGGCGGCGGCAATCGCCGTTTCCAGCGCGCCGGTGTCTTTCGAAAAGTCCCAGCCATGGTCCGAGGTGGACTGCTGCGGGTCGTCCGGCACGAACAGGACCTGTTCGGGGCGGGCTTCCTCCACCAGCTTCATGAAATCGGGGGCCGGATAGCCTTCCAGGCACAGTTCCTTGTTCGGGAACCGGTCCTCGATCAGCTCGGACAGCTCGAACACGTCCGTCTTGCGGATATGGCGTTCGTCCGGACGAGGATGCACGGTGATGCCCTTGGCGCCGGCTTCCATCGCGATGGCCGCAAGGCCAGTCACGCTCGGCCAGGGCAGATCCCGGCGATTTCGCAACATGGCGATGGCGTTGACATTGACGGAAAGGCGCGAAACGGCAGGCATGATTGATAGTCCGGTGAAAACGGTTCTGATCTGGCTTTAAGAGACTGGGTCAGGTTCGCAAGATTGTGTCAAAAGCCGTTGAAGTCAAACGAGGAATTGTCACTAGAGACAATGTTTTTCAGTGTTGGTCGTTGTCGGATTTCCCGTGAGATTGTGTTGGAGGGGCTTCAGCCACCCTTGATATCGCACGAGCCGCCCGAGACCAGGCAGGGAGATCTCGACGTCGAAGCGGAAGATGCCATCCGGTGCCGTCTCGGCTGTTTCGCTGATCGGCAACAACCAGCGCGGCAAGGGAATGCCAAACAGCTTGCCACTGCGAACGGGATAGGCGAGCGCATCGCCTTTCAGGTTCAGGTGAATGTTGAACGTTGTTGGTCCGAAGCGCTCCTGAACCACGCCGGACCCCGGTGCACCTGACAGGCTGAGCACGGAGCGGAAAGTCTTGCCGCCGAAATTGCGCTGCCAGATTTCCTTGTCGCCCTGCCGCTTGATGGTCACGTTCACCGGAGTGGCATCTGCTTCGGGCGGAAAGCCGACGATACGGCACAGCAACTGGCCGAGCCGCGAGGTGCCGCGCGTGACCTTTGCCTCACCGATCCATTGCCGGCGGTCAAACACTGTGTGAAGGGAGCGGATCCTTTCCGGCAAAGCTTTGAAGGTGCTGCTGCCGAGTGCCTGCTGGAACAAGACCGGTGCCGCCTGCTTTGCAGAGAAGGTGCGAACGTTCAGATGAGCGGTGGCCTCCTCGACATCTGCCAGTTTGAATTCACCAAGGCTTGGCCGCGCTCCGGCTGGAACAACACCTTCGACAAGGTGCTTGCACAAGATAGCGCCCGGGACTGCCGGGATATGCGGCCCGTCGCCAGCTTCCGCAATCAGAGACCAGCTGGCGGCCAAGGGCTGGCCGTCCTTGCCAAGCCCGGCAAGCCGGACTTCCATGCCGCCGCGGTCGGACCCGAACCGTTCGAACCAGCCCGCGACAGTACGAAGGAGTGGAGCGGCAGCTTGTAGTGACCTGACAAGGCGAAGTCGCACCAGCCAGGAGAGAGCCCAGAGGCCCAGATGAAGGAGGGAGAGTTCAAGTCCCGCCCGGAACAGCACCGTTCGGGCGTTGTAGACCTTGGGAAAGAGTGTCAGATCCGGCGCGCCGATGAAACTCGACCAGCGCTTTGAAAGGCCGCTGCTGCCTTCCGGGCCGATCCGGCGCCGGGAGAGACCGGACCAGCCGATGACTTTTGTCCATCCGCCATCGCGGTAGACGGAAACGGGCTTGCCGGACTGGGTCAGGATCGCTTCGATGACGGAGAGGCCACGAGGTGCACGATTGCCCGGCAGGATAGTGCTTTCGATCAGGTCGACTTCTGAGAACTCATGCCGAAGAGCTTCGACGGCAACCGAAGAGAGGGCCGGTACGCTGGAAACGCCTGAAAGCACGGTCAGTCCACTCAAGCGTGCTTGCTCGTCGAGCACAGTAATACCGCTGGTGAACCCGGCATCGTCGGAAAGATCCAGATAATGGCTCCCGGCGGCAAGGGCGGCTTCCGCAACAGCGTAGGGGGATTGCCGGTAGGCCTGAAACGGTCCGGCGGCGTCGACGGTGACGAAGGGGCGAAGGGCGAGAAGGGCAGCAGCGAAATCAGGTGCCGTACGATCCAGAACGGCGGTAGTGCCACCATGCCGGCGACAGAAGTCTTCAGCCTTTTGCTGGCTGCGGCCTGCGACGATGACGTCCAGATGCTCGTGCCTCAGCAGCGCCTCGGCCAGCTTTCCGCCGAAAACGCCATAGCCACCGAGAACGACGATCCGCTTCTTTCGGGAAAGTTCAGTCAAGGAGCCGTTCCTTCAGGGCCGCCGACGGCAGGGGACAGGTTCGTCTGCCGAGCCGATAGCGGTTTTGGGCAATCCTGTCATAAGTCCAGTCCGCGAGCCTGCGCGGCAGAAGATCCAGTACCGTGAGCGCCTTCCAGGGCCAGCCGAGACTTTTCATGGCTGCGGTGAAGGACGCCATTTGGGTGTAGGCCCGGCCGCGGCAGATAACGATGTTGGTTTCCATCTTCTGCGGGTCGAGCCCGTGGTGCCGGTAGAGTGCCTGACCGATGTCCGAGTGGGCGTCGACAAAGCGAAAGCCTGCTGTCCGGTCGTGCCTGGCTACGAACCGGGCAAAGCCGGAGCACAGAACGCAAATGCCATCAAAGACGATCAGGTTGTCGGGAAGATGTGCAAGGGCAGGCGGGGCCGGTTTGACGTTGCGTCTGGTATCCATCGTCTTGGGGCTTTCGCGGGCAATGACAGGTTTCCGCCTCTCATGTAGGGTTGCAACGCAGGGTTCGGCGAGCCCGCACAAGGTCGCAGTACAGTATTACGACTAGGTTTTCAGGTTCCGCCGTTTCCTCTAAGACTGGCCGCAAGGGGCCCGATTCTTAAGCTTGTTCCGGACTGAAACCGATTTCGGTGTCGATCCGAACGAGAATCAATGCATACATCGAGGTCTCGGATCGAGAAAACTACCAGGTAATCCATGGCCATCTCCAACGCGCTCCTCCTCTTGGCCCAGGCAGCCGTTTATTTCATCGTCATGATGAGCCTTCTGCGGGCTCGTCAGGTGATCGGTATCGGCGTCTTCATGTGCGCGCTTGGTGTGATGCATTTCCTGGAAACATATCTTGCAAGCGTCTTTTACATCGAGTTGCCGTTCGGCATCGTCTCCCCCGGGTCGACAGTGCTCTTTTCCGGCAAGCTTCTGATGATCCTGCTGCTTTACATCCGCGAGGATGCGCTGATCGTCCGCCAGCCGATCTACGGCCTGTTGATCGGCAACTTCCTGATCGTCGCGCTGGTGATGATCCTGCGGAACCACGATACCATCTCGGTCACGGACGGCCGCAATCCGGATTTCGCCTTTATCGACGAAATGGGACTGCTGATGGTCTGGGGCACCATCTTGCTGTTTGTCGACGCGATCGCGATCATCGTGCTTTATGAGCGGATCGGCAATTGGGTCGGGCGGCACCTGGGCCTGCGTTTCCTGATCTGCGGCGCGGCGGTGCTGACTTTCGACCAGGCCGGGTTCTTCCTGGCGCTGCATTATGTTTCCGGTGCGCCCTGGCATGTGTTTGTCGGCGGCTGGGCGGCCAAGATGGTGGCGACGCTGGTCTATACGGCGCTGTTCATCCTCTACCTGAAGTATTTCGACAACGAGAGCAGCTGGCTCACCAATAGGTCCTTCAAGGACGTGTTTCAGGTGCTGACCTACCGCGAGCGCTATCACAAGCTTCTGGAAGCTTCCATTCGCGATCACCTGACCGGCACGCTACACCGCAGCCAGTACGACCAGAATGCGCCCAAGATCCTTGCCAAGAACCTGCAGGAAAACCGGCCCCTGTCCCTGCTTGTGATCGACATCGATCACTTCAAGCAGGTGAACGACCGGCATGGCCACCAGGCCGGGGACGAGATCCTGAAGATGGTTGCCCGGCTTCTGGCCGACAATCTGCGTTCCGACGATCACCTCTACAGGGTGGGCGGCGAAGAGTTCGTGCTTCTGTGCGAGAAACTGTCGGTGGAAGGCGCGACCTCCATGGCCGAGCGGCTGCGCAAGGCGATCGAGCGCTTCAGCAAGATCTATCTTCCGGAAAAGGTAACGGTCAGCATCGGTCTGGCCAGTGCGCCGCAGGACGGCGAGACCATGGAGGCCCTGTTCAGGCAGGCGGACCTTCGTCTTTATGAAGCCAAGAAACAGGGACGCAACCGGGTCTTCAGCCCGGTCACGGTGGATTAGACCAATCTGGTAAGCCAAAGCATTTGAAAAAGAAAAAGCCCTGGAAATGTTCCAGGGCTTTTGTCGTTTCTGAAGGCCGGGACGATCAGACCCGGTTGAGCAGCCTTGCCCGGATGGTGTTGGGCAGGGTGCGGATCTCTTCCAGAATGCTGACCGGATCTTCCACCGGGCTGTCGACATCCAGAACAACGTAGCCGATGTCCAGATGGGACTGCATGTACTGGGCACAGATGTTGAGGTTGTGCCGGGTGAAGAGGTCGTTCAGCGTGCGCATGGCTCCGGGAGCATTGTGGTGCACCTGGATGAAACGCGTGGCCGACGTGCCCTTGGGCAGTTGAACCTGCGGGAACGAGACGGCGCCGATGGTGGACCCGACATCGGAGTATTCCACCAGTCGCTTGGAGACTTCCTCGCCGATCCGGTCCTGGGCCTCTTCCGTCGAACCACCCACGTGCGGGGTCAGGATGACGTTGTCGAGGCCGCGCAGCGGCGACAGGAATTCGTCCTTGTTGGACTTCGGCTCGACCGGGAAGACGTCGATGGCAGCGCCTGCCAGGTGACCGGACTTCAGCGCGGCGGCCAGAGCGTCGATATCGACAACCTTGCCGCGGGCGTTGTTGATCAGGAACGCGCCCTTCTTCATCTTCGAAATCTGGTCAGCACCGAACATGTCGCGCGTTTCCGGCGTATCGGGAACATGCAGGGACACGACATCGGATTCAGCCAGCAGGCCATCGAGGCTTTCGGACGGCATCACGTTGCCGTGCTGCAGCTTGTCGACGAGATCGAAGTAGATCACCCGCAAGCCCATGGCCTCGGCCAGGTTCGACAACTGCGTGCCGATATTGCCGTAGCCGACGATACCGAGTGTCTTGCCGCGAACTTCGTGGGAACCGGCAGCGCTTTTCATCCAGCGGCCTTCGTGGGCCGCGGTGGATTTCGGGAAGACGCCACGCATCAGCATGACGATTTCGGCAACGGTGAGTTCGGCCACGGATCTCGTGTTGGAGAAGGGGGCATTGAACACCGGGATGCCGCGCGTAAGCGCGCCCTTGAGGTCGACCTGGTTGGTGCCGACGGAGAAGCAGCCGACGGCAACAAGGCTCTTGGCCGCTTCCAGAACCTCTTCGGTGACCTGGGTACGGGAGCGGATGCCGAGCATCTGGACGCCCTGCAGCTTGTCGATCAACGCGTCCTTTTCCAGGGCTCCGGACAAGACTTCAACATTTGTATAACCGTGTTTTTCAAGAACCGCGCGCGCGGTCGGCGAAATGCCTTCCAGCAGCAGCCAGCGGATCTGGTTTTTCGGCCGGGAGAGACCGTGAATCATGGCGAAATGCCTTTTGGTCTGATTGGTTTGAATCGCGCCGGATCGGCGCTAACAGCGCGCGTGTCGTATACGCGCTCGTTCACGTCGCGTCTAGGGCGCCATTTTGATGGAACGCAAGCCGACACCGCGCGTTTTGTCATCCCGGTGTTTGTGAAAGCGGTTGCTGACGGACGCCAGCCTGTGCCAATAAGCGGCGGGGGCGCGTTTCGGCCGGATCTCCAACCGGCTGCTTGAATAATATCCAACACCAAGCGAGAGCAGGGACCCCGATCCATGTTGAATTTGAGCGGGCCTCAATTCGATTACGAGCCATATCCCGTTTGCTATGTAACAGATGTATTGCCGCCGGAAATGTACCGGTCACTCGTCGAGAGCTATCCTGACAAGGATCTGTTCAAATACATGCCAAACCTCGGGCACAAATATTCTCTGTCCGACATCAATAATCCGGATAACTACTACAAGTTCCTGTCAGAAGCACCTGATTGGAAAGCGTTTTACGATCATGTGAAATCCGAGAACTTCATAAACAACGTGCTGGATATGTTGGTCGCCAACAATATCGACCTGGGTCTGCGCCGGCTCAAGGTGATTGCGAAGGACGGGAAGCGGAAGGCCAGCCTGCTGAGTCGCCTCCGTCGCCAGACCGAGATCAGTGCCCGGTTCGAGTTCTCGATGATGCCGGCAAACGGCGGTCAGATCCTGCCGCACACCGACGCTCCGCATAAATTGATCACACTGGTTCTGTCCATGATGGAGCCGGGAGCCTGGGATCACGCATGGGGTGGTGGCACGGCGGTGTGCCTTCCCAAGGACCGGACGAAGGTCTTCAACCACATCAACAAGGCGATGCCTCTCGAGGATGTTGAAACGCTGAAGACGTTCCCGTTTGAGGAAAACCAGTGTGTCCTGTTCGTGAAGACCTACAATTCCTGGCACCACGTCGCGCCGATGACCGGACCGGACGACGCACCCTTGCGCAAGACGCTGACGATCAACATCGAGAGCAAGCTTTAGGGAAGGCGAGGCCTGTGGAAAAGCTGCAGGCCTCTCGGTATTGTGCTGCTGTTGCACCCAATTCAGTCGAGACGGGGCAGATCCCTCAATCGCAGGGCAATGGCTCGCACCGTGTCTTCGTCATATCCGAGGCCAAGGTCGTTGCGCATGAAGCGGCCAAGGTCTTCCGCTTCCTCGATCAGCCACTCCCGCTTGTTGCCGCCACCGACAAACCGGGCCCGGCCGTCCAGAAAACTGATGAAACCCCGATCCGTCAGCCGGTAGAATTTCATGCTGCCCGCAAAGGACTGCCTGGGCGAGGCGGCGCACAGGAAATTGGCGGCTTCAATGTCGACAGGGCGGACGTCTACCCGGTCAAATCCGTAGAGCGCGAACCAACCCTCCTCAGTCTGTCGTTCCAGTACGTGCTCTCCTGACGCAGCTTCAAGGCGTATCCTGTAGACTTGGTCGCGGACCTGCTGGCGTTCTTCTGAAATGCGCACGGGCTCGGCTGGAGCCTGGCCGCCGAACCCGGCATCGACCAGCCATTCGCTGCCATCACACGTCACGACATGGGCAAGGTGTGAGCGTGCTCCACCCTCCGCCGCCCCCATGCGAACCCGGGCAAGCACCTGCCGGGAGGAAAAACCGATGGCTGCCAGTGCGTCACCCAGCAGAGAGTTCAGCTCGAAACAGTAACCGCCGCAACGGTGTTGAACGAGCTTTTGCCAGAGGCTGTCCCGGCCAAGCTCCGGAACCTTGCCAAGAAAAGGCAGAACGTTTTCGAACGGGATTGCGCTGATCTGGGCGGCCTGCAGGGCTCGCAAGCCGTCCAGGGTGGCCGGGCACGTCTCCAGGCCAATCCGCTCAAGATAAATATTAAGATCGAAGGGCATGGGCAGGTTCTGTCCGGTTTCGAGGTGTCCGATGCATGTAGGCAAGTCTTCGGCTGTTGCCAAGGAACACGACGGCGGGAGTTCGCCCGACCTGCTGTGTGCCGTGCCTCAACATGGGCAGGAAAACAAAAAAGGCCCGCCGCACCGGATGCGACGGGCCTTGCGATCAGAAACCGATCTCTTAAAGGCCTTCCGGTCCGCGCTGAACGGCAGCAACGCCGGTGCGGGAGACTTCGACCAGACCGAGCGGTTTCATGATGGAGATGAACTGCTCGATCTTGGAGGTCCGGCCGGTGATCTCGAAGACGAAATGTTCCGTCGTCGCGTCGATCACGGTGGTGCGAAAGGCATCTGCAAGGCGCAGGGCCTCCAGGCGCTTTTCACCGGTGCCTGCCACCTTCACCAGGGCAAGTTCACGTTCCAGCGGCTTGTCCTGGTTGGTGCGTTTGGCGCGAACGGTCAGGTCGGTCACCCGGTGCACCGGCACCAGCCGGTCGAGCTGGTGGCGGATCTGCTCGATGATCATCGGCGTACCGGTGGTCACGATGGTGATGCGGGACAGGTGTTTCTCGTGTTCGGTTTCCGACACGGTCAGGCTGTCGATGTTGTAACCACGGCCGGAGAACAGGCCGATCACGCGGGCGAGGACACCCGGCTCGTTGTCAACGAGCAGCGATAGGGTGTGGGTTTCGATTTCGTTGCTGACTTCGGCCAGGAAATAGGCGGAAGGCGCATCAACATTCTGTGCGTTCATTTTCTTAAAGTCCTTTTGCCTATTTCACCTTAAACGAGCGACTTGCCTTCGGCGCTGATGGCGTTGGCAACCGCTTCGTCGTTGGCTTCGTCCGGCAGCAGCATTTCGTTGTGAGCCTTGCCCGAGGGGATCATCGGGAAACAGTTGGTCAGATTGGCAACGCGGCAGTCGAACAGGACAGGCTTGTCGACGGCAATCATTTCCTCGATTGCCCCGTCCAGATCGCCCGGCTTTTCGACCCGGAACCCGACCCCGCCGTAGGCCTCGGCCAGCTTGACGAAGTCCGGCAAGCTGTCGGTGTAGGAATGGGACAGACGATTGCCGTGCAGCAGCTGCTGCCACTGGCGCACCATGCCCATGTACTGGTTGTTCAGGATGAACACCTTGACCGGCAGGCCGAACTGAACGGCAGTCGACATTTCCTGGATGTTCATCAGGATCGATGCATCGCCGGCAATGTCCACGCACAGCGCGTCGCGGTGGGCCACCTGCGCACCGATGGCAGCCGGCAGGCCGTAGCCCATGGTGCCGAGGCCGCCGGAGGTGAGCCAGTGGTTCGGCTCCTCGAAGCCGTAGAACTGGGCCGCCCACATCTGGTGCTGGCCGACTTCGGTGGAAATGAAGGTCTTGCGGTGCTTGGTCAGTTCATAGAGCCGCTGGATCGCATATTGCGGCATGATGACGTCGCTGTTCGGCTTGTAGGCCAGCGAGTTGCGTGCCCGCCACTGATCGATCTGCGTCCACCAGTCCTTCATGGCCTTGGCGTCGGATTTCAGCGAAGAAGACCGCCAGATCCGCACCAGGTCTTCCAGCACGTGGGCGACATCGCCGATGATCGGCAGGTCGACATTGATCGTCTTGTTGATGGAGGACGGATCGATGTCGATATGAATCTTCTTCGAGTTCGGCGAGAAGGCATCGGTCCGGCCGGTGATGCGGTCGTCGAAGCGGGCCCCGATGCAGATCATCACATCGCAGTCGTGCATGGTCATGTTGGCTTCGTAGGTGCCATGCATGCCCAGCATGCCGAGCCAGTTGTCGCCAGACGCCGGATAAGCGCCGAGGCCCATCAGCGTGGAGGTGATCGGGAAGCCGGTCAGCGACACCAGTTCGCGCAGCAACTGGCAGGCCTGCGGGCCGGAGTTGATCACACCGCCGCCTGTATAGAGAACCGGCTTCTTGGCGTTGGCCATCAATTCGGCAGCCATGCGGATGCTGGAGGCATCGCCCTTCAATTGCGGACGGTAGCTCTTGTGCGCGGCAGCCGGGTTCGGCGTCGGGCCCTGGTATGTGCCGGTCGCGAACTGAACGTCTTTCGGAATGTCGACGACAACCGGGCCCGGACGGCCGGAAGTGGCGACATAGAAGGCTTCATGCAGGATGCGCGGCAGGTCGTCGACATCGCGAACCAGCCAGTTGTGCTTTGTGCAGGGGCGGGTGATGCCGACCGTGTCGCACTCCTGGAAGGCATCGTTGCCGATCAGATGGGTCGGTACCTGGCCGGAAATGCAGACAAGCGGAATGGAATCCAGCATGGCGTCGGTCAGGGCAGTCACCATGTTGGTGGCGCCTGGACCGGAGGTGACCAGGGCAACACCCGGTTTGCCGGTGGAGCGGGCATAGCCTTCGGCGGCATGGCCTGCGCCCTGTTCGTGCCGTACGAGAATATGCTCCAGACCTTCCTGCTGAATGATCTCGTCGTAAATGGGAAGCACAGCACCGCCCGGGTAGCCGAAGATCGTGTCAACTCCCTGGTCTTTCAGCGCCTGGATGACCATTTCGGCGCCGGTCATTTCCCGTGTCATTCGTTTCGTCCTTGCATTCTCGCCTGTGGATCAGGCTTTGGCTCACATAACTGTTTGTTCTTCTGTCAATCCTGCCCGATCGGGCGCGGACTGATAAAACACTGTCTGTCTGGCCCGACGCATGCGGCGTCAAAGATCCGGGCAGTGGTGGAAAATGCGTGGTCAGGAGGCGGGTACAAAAAAAGGCCCCTTTGGGAGCCTTGGTCGCGCGCCATCCTGTCCGTACGGGGTTATCCCGCCGCGGAGGCGCGCTTTCCTACTACTACTAGAATGAGCGACATTGCCATGTCGTCCCGGTCCTTTGATGCTGCAGGCCGTCTGGCCCGGTTCGACGTCGTTGTGGAACTCCCGAAACCGGGTTTGTCCCGCCAACCTGAGGCAAGCCGATATGACAGCGACTTCAACAAGCTGGCCCAAGCCCGTCACGTCTGCCCCGGTCTTGATGCGCCGCACCCTAGTCAGGCGGACAAAACCGGTCAAGCCTTAATTTCGAAAATTGCGCAAAAGATCGAAGATGTTTCTGAAAGTTGCCTTTCAGGCGGCGTTAATGAGCTTTCCTTCCGGCGGCTGCGGATTTTCTCCGGGTTGCGTTCCTCGCAGACCGGCCATGATAAAAAATTGTCATAAAAACCGTTGCGCCAAATCGGATCGCACTATATACACCCGCCATCCGACGTGCCGCGCGGTTCTCGCGGCCCTGTCGCTTTGGGTGTGTAGCTCAGTTGGTAGAGCAGCTGACTCTTAATCAGCGGGTCTGGGGTTCGAGCCCCCACTCACCCACCATTTTCTTCTCCTGGAAATTATGCAAATGCCAAGGCGCCGCGAGTTCGCGCCGTGCTTCTTATTGTGCATTTTGTCGAGATCTGTGGCCGCCGGTCGACGGCCACGAGATTCAGTGCGTGGTTGCTGCGATCAGCAGGGGAACTCGTTCGTGATGAATTTCGAATCCTTCAAGGTGGTGAAACAGGTGTTGCCGTCCTTGAAGTAGGTGTTCTCGTGGCCGCAGACCATTGTCTCGTCCCGGAAGCCCTGTTCACAAAACTGGCCGTCCTTCACTTCCCATTTCAGTGTTTTCTTCGCGGGCTTTTTACCCGTCACGGTCACCACGGCGATCTTGTTGCCGTTGTCGTTCCACTCGACAATCCAGTCACCGGCTTTCTTGCCGTTTTTTCCGTAGAAAATTCCTTCGATCTTGTTGCCGGACAAGATCTCGATCCGTTCGGCTTCTGTCATCGGCTTGGCTGATGCCGGAAGATCCTTGGCGATTGAGCCAGTTGAAATTGCACACATTGCAGCAAGCAAGAAAAGTTGCTTCATCATCGTGTTCTCCAATCAAGTTCAATATCAATCAACAAGTCCTTGCACAGTAACGTCTGAACTGTAGTTGTGCCCGGTGACGGTGACAACTTGATCAAAGGATGTGTTTGGCGGTGCGAATCCAAGAGGGACGATGACCCCTTCGTGAAGGGGAAATCCGGCCGCGTGGAGTTTCATTCGCACAGCGGTGGATAACCGGCTTGCCTTGCTAGCGGTGAATCTCCGGTTGAAAACTCCCGTTCTTTCAAACCGGTACCCGCAAGTTTTAACCTTGATATTTTTTCTTGTTTGACCGCCTTGGCAGACAACTTAACGTGCTGCCAAGCAGGGAAAATCGGTGCCTATTTAATCTATTGGCAAACAAGGCGATCGCCGCGTTTGACGCGGCCGCTCTTTGCAGGATGCGGATGAAGGGCAACATCAGACGGGACATCCATGCATAAACTGGATTTCGAGTTGGACAAGGCACAGCTGAAACGTGCCTGGGGCGTTATAGACAGGGAGTTTCAACGCCTGGGGCTGATGCTGCGCCGCGGGTCGGATTTCGATGTTGTCGAGGCCATGGCGGCGGCCAGCGGCCTGAAGCGGCTGGAGGGGCATTTTACCCCCAGTCTCAACACCTATACGCCTTCACAGGCGTTCTGGCTGGCGCTGGTGGATGAGGAAGACCGGATGGTCGGGCGGGTGTGCGCCCGTTTCGACAGAATGGCCTATCCGATGACGCTGACCGATTTCTGGCGCAAATATTTTCACCGCTGCTACCCGGATGCGGAGGGCGGCAAGGTTGTGCTGAGTGACAAGCAGCCGCGCGTTGGCCGGCGCATTACTGGCGACGTTGTTTATCTGGGCGGGACGGAAGTTGCCAAGGAGTGGCGCGGTTCGAAGCTCGGCGGCCTGCTCAACCAGATGGCCCAGATCGAGGCATTGGACGAGTGGGGCGCCGGCTTCTATTACGGCTGGGTGCAGGGTTTCAACTTCATGGACGGCTTCTGGCGCGACTGCGGCTTTACCCGTGCACACTTTCATGCACTGAACTGGGTTGAGCCGCTGCCTGGTACGCTGGATGCCAATCTGATTTTTGTTGCGAACACAGCTGACGATGTGTGCGATCTGATTGATAGGATCGCGAATGGACTTCAAGCAAAGTCATGAGGCAGAAAATCCGCGTGAACCCGGCACTGGTGCGGAATTTCACGAGGAGACGCTGCAGCGTCATGTCCGGCACACCTTCGCCCAGCTTGTTGCCTGTGCGCTGGATGTCGAACCAGGGCTCGCCTTCCATGGCGATCTGGTAGGCATCAGCAACACCCTGGCGATAGACAGAGGGCAGGAAGCTGGTCGGCGGACGTGGTGTTTCCGGGTCAAGAGCCTGTGGAAAGAACCGGCGGAAGGTGCTGTGCTTGCCCACAAAGGTCAGCGGCGGCACGTCACCCGGCTCGGCAGTCGGCAAGGTCATCAGCAGATACGGGCTCAGCTGCGTCATGCGGCTGTCCTGCACGATGATGCCTTCGTTTTCGCGCCAGGTCTTGAACAGAAACTGCGTCTTGTCTCCCGCCAATCCGTTTTCGATCAGCGAGAAGGGTAGCGGCTCAACAAAAGTGTTGATGCTCATGGACGCCTCCAAAGGGACTGGATTTCGGAAGAAACCCCTTCTGCATGGCTTCGGCATAGATGTCATATCTTGCCGCTGCCGCCAACTGGGCACGTTCGCCGTCGCTCAGCAGGCTGGTCTGGTCGTGGTCGAACAGATCGAAGCAATGGAAATCGAGCAGGAACAGACAGTCATATCTTGCTGCAATTTCAAATATTTCCAGGAATTCGAGCTGCTCTTTGGTGTATTGATCTTCGCTCATCCCTGCCGCCTTGTCTTTACATGTCATTTTTTGTTTTGCCTTTCAGACAATTTCCGGCGTCAAGAAACCCATTGAACGGTCTGCTCGCCTGGAAAGCGGCCGGCTTTTCCCGCCGGTACATCTTCCAGACGTCCCCTGATGTGCAGAGGCCGCTTCAATCCGAGATTGGTATGGATCCCGTTTCGCCAATCGCAGATTAGCAAAGAATTTTGCTGCACGCGAGATTTCTTCTTCAACTTTCCTTAGGTGTTACCCAAGAAGCGAAGAAGTAGTCGCCCGTGCACTGTCACGTCACCTGCAAGTTGACGGTTTTGAAGCCGAAGACAAGGCCAAGACAGCCGGAATCCACCTTTCCGGCAGCGTCAGGAAAACGCCGGGACCGAAAGCTATCGGTTGGGGAGGGGCGGCGGGAATCGCTTTGACCCCTGATGCGCCAAGCCCGGTTCCAGCTGTCGTTCTGATCAGGACAGTTAGCGCGCCAGGGTGGACGAATGGCGCCGGCTCGGCGGGCAGGGCACCGGCAGCATGAGCTGCGATTGGCTCCCGACCCGTGCGCCTTCACGCCTGTTGTGCAGCTTCCGCTTCGCGCAAATCCAGTTTCTTTGCGGCCGCGTCCAGAGACCTGATGTCCGAAGAGGCGACGATTTCCCCTGCCGCCGCATAGCGGTCGTGGTTCTGGGCCACCTTGCCGAGATCGTAGAGGTAATTCACCATCACGCCGGCAGATTGGGCACGGCCCTTTGCGGAGGTGTCGGCTTCTGCGTGGACGGCATGCACCAGTGCGCCGTTGCCCAGATGGAAGCGGGCCACCGGGTCAACCGGCTGTCCGTCCTCGCGGCGGGCAAACAGAAGATAATGCGCGGCGAGGGTGCGCAGCAACTTCGGGTCCGCGTCCTGAAAAGCAATGCCTTCCGCCGACAGCCATTTCGTCAGGCCAGGGATCGGCGACAGGGTGACGAAGGTTTTCAGTCCCGGCAATTCTGCCGAAAGATCGGCCGCCACCTGCTTGATCAGGGAGTTGCCGAAGGAAATGCGGGCCAGGCCTTCCTGACAATTGGAAATCGAATAAAACACGGCGGTACGGGCCGTGGCCGATGTGATGGGTTCCCTGTCAGCTGCCAGAAGGTCCTGGATGGAACCCGGGATGTCTGCGGTGAGCGCGACTTCCACGAAGATCAGCGGTTCGTCGGGCATGGACGGGTGGAAAAAGGCGAAGCACCTGCGGTCGCCAGGGGCCAGGCGGCTGCGCAGGTCTTCCCAGCTGGTGATTTCGTGCACGGCCTCATAGGCGATGATCTTTTCAAGGATATGCGCCGGACTTTCCCAGCTGATCGGCCGCAGCACCAGAAAGCCCCGGTTGAACCAGGAAATGAACAGGTGTCGGAAATCCTGGTCGAGCGCCTGCAATTCCGGATCGGCGCCTCCGAGGCGCAGGAGGTCGGCGCGCATGCGCACCAGTTGCTCGGTGGCACCGGGAATCTGGTTCAGCCGCCGGATCAATTCCTGGCGCTTGGGCTCCACAGCCGCCATGAAGGCCGTGTATGTCTTCCGGTTCGGGCTTGCCTCATAGGCATCCAGGGCAGTGCGCACGCCGGCCGGATCGATGTTCATGTCGTGGGCAAGGTGGCGGAAGAACTGCAGCTTGTCGCTATCCTCCATTTCCTGAAACCGTTGCAGGAGCGTGCTGGCCGCGGCAAGGCCCGTCACGTCGCCAGCCGTGCCGACAAGTGCGCTGACCAGATCCTCCATCGGCCGATTGTCGCGCCGGTCCGGCGCCGCTGTGCGATAGCGGCGCTCGAAGATGGTCGACAGCAGGTCGCCGAGAATGGTCATGTGGGCCTCCAGAACGTCCAGTGAGGGGTGGGCTCTGTCCTGAAGATAAGAGGTGTGAGGCTTTGACCCAATTCCCCAAAAGAGGCAATCCGGGTACGAACGCCCGGGTTGGATTGCCTAACAGCCAGTGTGCCTAGGCGGCTTCGCTGTCCTGCTGGTCGAGCGGGCCTTTCTTCAGCGATTTGAAGAAGGCCGCCACTGCTTCGGTGAGCTGCCCGGCGTTGGAGGACATGCTTTCCGCGGAGCTCAGAACGGTCTTGGAGGCCGCGTGAGTGGTTGCCGCATTCTGGGCGACACCATCCACAATTCCGGTCACCTTGTTGGTGCAGGCCACGGTGTTGGTCACGTTCTCCTGTATGGCCTGTGTCGCTTCCGCCTGCTTTACCGAGGCGTTGGAAATCATCGTGGTAATGGATTCGATTTCCGTAATGGTTTTGGAAATCGTGTCGAAGGACTGAGCCGTATCGCGGCTGGCCGCGTCGACCTCTTCCAAAGACTGGGTGATCTCCTGAGTCGCCTTGGCTGTCTGCGTTGCCAGTTCCTTGACCTCGGCAGCAACCACCGCAAAACCCTTGCCCATTTCACCGGCACGGGCCGCCTCGATGGTGGCGTTGAGTGCCAGCAGGTTTGTCTGGTCGGCAATGGAGGAAATCAGGTCGATGATCTCGCCGATAGCTTCGGCGGAAGTCCGAAGGCTGTTTGCCTTGTCCTGGCCTTGCGTGACCTGGATAACGGCAGCACGGGCGATTTCGATGGAGCGTTCGATCTGGCCGCTGATTTCGCTGGCTGTCGAGGACAGGTGATCGGCGGCGGATGCTGCCGCATTCACATTTTCGGCTGTCAGGTCGGCCGCGTCGGCAATGGCGGTCACGACTTCCGAATTGGAAACGGCAGAGGTTTCCATTTCCTCGGCCGTACCGGTCATCTGCTCGGCGGAAGCCATCAGGCTCTGGGCAATCTGGCTGATCTGGCTTTCAAAGGAATCCGTCGACTGGCGGAAGGCTCCGACCCGGCCCTTGATGGTCTCGATGGCCGTGTTCATGATTTCCGCATTCTGCAGATAGCTGCCATTAAGGCCACCTGGCTGGATGCGGCGGTAGTAGCGGTTGTTCTCGATTGCCGTCATCGAAGCGGCAGCCTCACGCAGGAAGGCGTCCGTCCGGTCGATCATGTGGTTCATGGAGGTCATCAGCTCACGGACTTCACCGGCTTCGGTGTAATCCTTGGCCCTCACCTCGAAGTTGCCCCAGCCGATCTGGTTGCAGACCTCTGTCGCAGCCACAAGCCCCCGCCGGGTCCGATGCACCGCGGTCAGCGCGAACAGCATGGCCAGCATGACGATGGCGCCACAGAGGACCGTAGCCATGGTCAGGCCCAGCAGGGCACAGACCACCGTCGCCGCGCCGCCCACCAGCGCGACACCCGACGCGATCGTGGCGTTAAAGAGTGTGAATGAGCTCGTCATAGCTCACGCCTTTCGATTGAAGGATCGATACCAGCTGATCGTGACCGGCCTGCATGCCGGTCTTGCGGTTGTCCGCCTGCTGTTCTGTCTGTCGCAGCTGGGCGTAAAGCGGGGTGATGATGTCGTCGACAATCCGGCGGTTGGGCACTCGGCGATTGGAATGATAGCCGATGATCTTGCCGCTCTCGCCATAGGACGGCGTGACATGGGCCAACACCCAGTAGTGGTCGCCGTTCGCGGACATGTTGACCACATAGGCGAAGATCTCTCCGCCGGCCTCTATCGTGTCCCACAGCAGCTTGAAGACACAGCGCGGCATGTCCGGGTGGCGGATGAGGCTGTGCGGCGCATTCTCCAGAGCCTTGCCATCGAAACCCGCAATATCCCGAAAGATGTTGTTGGCGTAGGTAATGCGCCCGCGCGTGTCTGTTTTCGAAACGATCAGGTCCCGTTCGGAAAAGAACCGTTCCACCCCCGTCGGGGTGACCTTGTACTGGGTCATCCTTGGTGCGCCCGCTCATGTTGGCAATTCAGGGTTAGGGTACGGTTGTGTGCTTAATGATCCTTAAATGAAACCGGATGAGGTTTGATTTTTAACTATATGAATTCATTCGTATTTCTAACGATGTCATCTTTCTCTGTAGAGAGTTTTGTTGAGGCGAATTGTTGTCGATCTTTTTGTTGCTCTGACGCTATTCTTCGATTCTTCCGAAGGGTTTGGGCGATGTTCCTTTCGACGAACTTCAATCGGCAAGTTCCGCGTTGCATGGCCCTTGGCGCATGTTCGGTTGTGCTCAGCCAAAACCTGCAGGGCGGCCTCGCCTGCAGAGAACCGGGTCCGAGAAACTGCGGACTTTTCAGAAGGGGGGCTTAGGCTGTATAGAGGGCGCCAATAGCCGGGTGGTGCTTTTGCCCCTTGGGCCCGGCGTCTTTCAAGAAACAGAACAAGCCCCATGAACGAATTTCTCGTTGCCGCCCTTTATATGTTTACGCCGCTCGACGACTTCGAGGCCATGCGCAGTCCACTCAAGGCCTATTGCGAGGAACGGGATGTGCGCGGGAGCCTGCTGCTTGCAGGAGAGGGTATCAACGGCACGATATGCGGGCCGGAAGCCGGTGTGCGAGAGGTCCTTGCGCATCTGCGGTCGGATCCGCGGCTTGCCGGGCTGAACCACAAGGAAGCCTGGACCCACCGACATGTCTTCAAGCGCATGAAGGTGAGGCTCAAACAGGAGATCGTGCGGCTTGCGGTTGACGGGATCGACCCGAACGAGATCGTCGGCGAATACGTCAAGCCGGAAGACTGGAATGCCCTAATCTCCGATCCGGATGTCGTCGTCATCGACACGCGCAACGACTACGAATTCGCTTTCGGCACCTTCGAGCGGGCGCTCAATCCGAAAACCCAGTCGTTCCGGGAATTCCCGGCCTGGGTGGACGGCGAAGACGAGCTTCAGAAAAAGCCGAAGGTCGCCATGTTCTGCACCGGTGGCATCCGCTGTGAAAAGGCGACGGCCTGGATGCTGAAAAACGGCTTCGAGGAAGTCTATCACCTGGAAGGCGGCATCCTGAACTATCTGGAGAAGGTGCCGGAAGCCGACAGCCTCTGGAAGGGCGAATGTTTCGTCTTCGACGACCGGGTGTCCGTCGACCATCAGCTGCAGCCACGCTGGGGAGAATGGATCCCCGAAGAGGCCCGTCACATCATCAATGAGGACACCGACTACGAGAAGAGTGCTCGCGCTGAAGCTGATGACGAAGACGTCGAACAGCAGATCGTCAGGGCCGTTTCTTAACGGATATTAACTTTTTCGCTTTAATGCCTTGTGGAACTTCCCTAAAGTCAGGGGTGCGGGAGATCTCCTGCGCCAGACTGGGGGAAAGTACATGCGTCACAGGTTCTGGAGCGCGCTTGCCGCGCTGATCGTCAGTCCGTTGGTCAGCACGTCCGTGCTGGCCGGGGGCAAGGCACTGTCCTGCTATGAACAGGCCACCGTGCCGGCCGTCTACAAAACCGTGAACGAGCGAGTGCTCGTCCAGCCGGCATCAAGCTACGTGGTGCAGAAGCCGGCCGTCTACAGTTATCAAGCCCGGCGTGTTCTGGTGCAGCCGGAGCAGGTCAGCTATCGCACATCGCCTGCCGTCTACCAGACACGGCAGAGCCGGGTTCTGGTTCAACCCGCCAGCGTCGGCTGGGAATACCGGGTCATCAACGGTCGCAACATCCTGTGCAAGGTGCAGAACCCCGCCGTTTATCGAACCGTCAGCCAGAAGGTTCTCGTGCAGTCGGCTTCACGTGTCGCAGTACGCCAGCCTGCCATTTACAGCTCTGTGAAGGAAAAGGTGCTGGTTCAGCCTGCCACGAGCTACCGGGTGCAAAAGCCCGCGGTTTACCAGACGGTCAGCCGTCAGGTGCTGGTTCAACCCGCCCAGACAGTCTGGAAGCCCGTAAAGGTGCGGGGTTGCCGCTACTAGGTGACTGGGTCAAGATCGGTTCCCTGTTCGTTTTCCGGAGCAGGTTGAAAGCCGGTTACCTGACCAGTTGTGGGGCTGAAACATGATTTGCACATTGATTGCGTCTTCCATCCTGCTCAGCATGGAGGACGGTTCCATGGCCGTGCTCATTCCCGAAAACCAGTCGGTCCGCATTTTCAACGAGCAATCGGTGAAGGGGGAAGGCGCCGTCGTTCACCTTTACGGGGAAACGAAAATCCAGGTGCCGGGTGTGAAAGCGGAGCAGATCATTGAGGCTCTCAGGGACTGCCAGCCTCCGAAAGATGCTGAATAACCGGCCCTAAACAACTGCCGTCGACAGACAGCAGTCAGGCGGGCCGCTCAAAAATTCGTCCCGGCATGGCCTCCGAGCCAAAGGCTCTCCCTCATCCTTAGGAAGAGAGATGTTTGTCTTCACCCTGATGTTGTGCCCGGGTCGGCGGAACGGATGACAGGCCAAATGTGCGGCAGGAGCCGGTTCCAGCAGAAACCGACTTGCCCAAGGCGTTGCTTTTGATCAGCTTTTTGCTGTCCTGAACCGGTAGGTCTTCAAGCCGGTCTTGCCGTGACCTTCCACCAGGAACAGGCCGCCTGACAATGTGTCGGGTTCGACCGCGGTCGGGTCGGCGGGCTGCTTGATGCTGGTGACGATCAAATGGTCCAGATCCGGGCCGCAAAAGCAGGGCATGGTGGGCTTGTCGACCGGAAGCTTGATGGCGGCAAGCAGGTTGCCGTCCGGAGCAAAGCAGTTGAGAACGCCGGCGGATACCCCTGCGCTCCAATAGTTGCCTTCGGTGTCGACCGCTGCGCCATCCGGCCGTCCGGTGTCGTTGGTCTGCTGGGCGTACAGCATCTTGGAGCCAAGTGCACCGGTCTCCGGGTCGAAGCCGTAATATTCGATCCAGCCGGGGGAGGTGTCGGAGTGGTACATGTAGGTGCCGTCCGGCGTCCACGCGAGCCCGTTGGAGCATTGCAGTTCGTCACGGATCTCGGCAACGTCGCCGCTGCCGTCGACCCGGTAAAGACCGGCTATCGGTTCACGCGGTGAGCTGGTGTCCATGGTGCCGACCCAGAAGGCCCCATCCGGACCGACCTTGCCGTCGTTCAACCGTGTGCGCGGCTCATCAGCCTGAACTTCCGCCAGAACCTCGCAGGCACCGCTTTCGGGATCGAACAGAACGATCTTGTCCCACACGCTGACAATCAGGCGATCGTCATCCGTCAGGCCGAAGGAACCGACCTCATTGTCGAATTGCCATGTGGTGATCTCGCGGCTGGCCCAATCCATGGACTGGATGGAGCGGCCCTGGATGTCAGCCCAGAGCAAGCGGTTCAATCTGTCGTCCCAGGTCGGACATTCTGCAAGCTGGTAAGTCGTATCGATGAAACGGGTGATCGTATGGGTCACCGGAGCGGGTTCCTTGAAAAGCCGGGCAGTTGAATGGATGCGGACTATACCTGCCAGTGCTGGCTGCGTCGAGACGCTGGATTTAGTGACGGAATTGCAGGCGGTTTGGTTGTGGACCGGTCCTGAAGGGAACTCATGTTTCGCCATTCAGGGGAATCGCCGTGCGTCTGACGATCGGCCGGATGGCGAAGGACGATTTCATTCTGAGAACGCCTGGGAGCTGGGCAAGGTGGTCGCGGTGGATGCGTTCGAAGTCGATCGGGTCACGGGCCGAGAGGCGCAGAATGTAATCGGCATCACCCGCCATCAGGAAACACTCCATGATTTCGCCGGACCGGGCCACGGCGCGTTCGAAATTCTCAAGCGTTTCCTTGGACTGACCGGTCAGCGAGATTTCCACGAAAACGTCCATGTGCCGGCCGAGTTTCTTCTGGTCCAGAAGCGCGACGTATTTTTCGATGATGCCGGCTTCCTCCAGCGCGCGCATGCGCCGCAAACAGGCGGAAGGGGAAAGCCCCACCTTTTCCGCCAGGTCCGCGTTGGCGATGCGGCCGTCGCTTTGCAGAACGTTCAGGATCTTTTGGTCGAGGCGATCGAGTTTCATTTTTGCTGCACCGCACATAATGCCGAGTTCAAGATAATACATAGCAGATAATTTGAAGAAATATCAATTCGACACAATAAAATTGCGCGTATTTGAATGGAGGCCCCCGGGAACGCAAGCACATTCGACGAAAACAGGCGTAAAATCGTCGGCAATCAATAATGCTTCCAGAGGAGTCGAGTTATGCGCATTGGTGTGCCGAAAGAAATCAAAAACCACGAGTATCGGGTTGGTCTGACCCCGAACAGTGTTCTTGAAATGGTGGCACATGGCCACGAAGTTGTCGTTGAAACCAATGCCGGTGTCGGCATCGGCGCCAGCGATGCCGACTACGAAGCAGCAGGCGCGAAGATCCTGGCAACAGCCAAGGAAGTCTTCGATGCCGCGAATATGATCGTGAAGGTCAAGGAACCGCAGGCCGTCGAACGCGCCATGCTGCGCCCCGACCACATTCTCTTCACCTATCTGCACCTGGCGCCAGACGCGGAGCAGACCGCGGACCTGGTAAAGTCCGGTGCGACCTGCATTGCCTATGAAACCGTTGTCGATGCTCGCGGCGGTCTGCCGCTTCTGGTGCCGATGTCCCAGGTTGCCGGCCGCCTGTCGGTGATTGCCGGCGCCAAGGCGCTGGAAAAGGCCCAGGGTGGCTCCGGCACGCTCGTGGGCGGTGTTCCCGGCGTCGAACCGGCCAAGGTCGTTGTCATCGGCGGTGGTGTGGTCGGCTCGCATGCCATTACCATGGCGCTTGGCCTCGGAGCCGATGTCACCGTTCTCGACCGGTCTACCGCCGTTCTGGGCAATCTCTCACAGACGTTCGGTCCGGCTCTGAAAACCGTCTATTCGACCAAGGCTGCCCTGGAGAAACATGTGCTGGAAGCTGACATGGTCGTCGGTGCGGTGCTGGTTGCCGGTGCGGCGGCTCCAAAGCTGGTCTCACGCGAGCTGGTCAGCCGCATGAAGCCGGGCTCGGTTCTCGTTGATGTTGCCATCGACCAGGGCGGTTGCTTCGAAACCTCCAAGGCAACGACGCATTCCGAGCCGACCTACATCATCGATGAAGTCGTTCACTACTGCGTCGCCAACATGCCGGGCGCCGTGCCGAAGACGTCCACCTACGCGCTGAACAACGCCACCCTGCCGTTCGCTCTTGCACTGGCAGACAAGGGGGCCAAGAAGGCGCTGCTCGATGATCCGCACTTCCTGCCAGGCCTTAACGTGATCGGCGGTCAGGTGACCTGTGAGGCGGTCGCAACCGCTCTCGGCTATGCCTACGTCGATCCGAAGGTTGCTCTTGAGCAGGCCAAGGAAAGCGCTGCAGCCTGATAAGGGGACTTCGCTTCAAAGATGAGAAAAGCCGGTCCGTTGGGCCGGCTTTTTGCTTTCGCAACGGGATTTTGGACTGACGTGACAGCGGTGAGCCCGTGACCTGCTGTTCGGCGCAACTCGCGTTGAAAATGTCGGTCTGTTTCGCAGGTTATTGCATTCCTGATTTCACAGGGGGGCAAACAAACCTTATTTGCTGTGCGAAAGGGGTTACGGGCAGCGGACCTTGTAAGGTGTGCCCTGTTCATCCGTGGCAATGCAGTTGCGTGGGGTGGTGACGACACCGATCAGGCCGCCTCCGACGGCGCCGAGAGCGGCGCCTGCAAGGGTCGCGTTCACCGTGGAACCGGCAACGGCGCCGATCGTGGCGCCCGTTGCTGCACCGAGACCTGCCCCGATCAGCATCCTGTCCCGTTGACTTTCGGTGTTGGCGCAACCTGTCAGCACAATGGCGAGACTTGCGGCTGCAAGGACGGATCTCATCCAGAACCCCTTGGCGAAAAACATGTGTGAGCCAAGGGTGGAGATCTATGGTTAACAGTTTCTTACCAAGGCGGATTTATCCAAGGCAGATCCTGAAAGCAAAACGGGCATGCCCATGAATCCATGGCCATGCCCGGTATTGTCGTTAAATTCGTCCGCTCTGACGATGGTCAGGACGACAGAGAGCCTGGCCTTACGGGCAGGCGACTCGGTAAGGGTTGCCATACCGGTCATGCGCCACGCAGTTTTTCGGCGTGGTCGCAGCGCCGATAACAGCGCCACCCGCAGCACCGATAGCGGCACCGGCGAGAACCGGAGCTGCACCGGCACCGGCGGCGGCACCGACAATGGCGCCGGTCGCGGCACCAAGGCCACCGCCGACAAGCGCGCGGTCTCTCTGGCTGCTTGACTGACAGCCGGCGAGGGCGATGGCCGCAAGGGCCACCAGCAGGATCTTTTTCATTTCGTAAACCTGTGAAGACCCGATTGACTCAGGTCAGTTGAGATCAGGGGCAGGCGACGCGGTACGGGTTGCCATACCGGTCGTAGGCGACACAGTTCTTGGGTGTCGTTGCAGAGCCGATGATGGCACCGCCTGCTGCACCGATTGCCGCACCGGCGAGGGCCGGGCCTACGCCGTTACCGGCGGCGGCACCGATCACGGCACCGGTTGCCGCACCAAGACCGCCGCCAACAAGCGCGCGATCCCTTTGACTGTCAGACTGGCAACCTGCCAGAAATGCGGCCGAAGCGGCAATCAGAAGGAGTTTCTTCATAGTTTTCTTCCCAACGGTCTATTACCGAAACGAAAAAGGATCGCTCCCGATTACGGGCAAGCGACCCGGTAAGGATTGCCGTAGCGGTCGTAGGCGACGCAGTTCTTCGGAGTCGTTGCACTGCCGACAATTGCACCACCGGCTGCACCGATTGCACCGCCAACCAGGGCGCCGCCGACATCGCCGGTTGCCGCAGCACCGATTGCTGCACCGGTTGCCGCGCCAAGACCACCGCCTACGAGGGCGCGGTCGCGTGAGCTATCGGATTGGCAGCCCGCCAGGGCAAGGCCTACTGCTGCGAGCAGAACTAGTTTTTTCATGAAATCAGTCTCCCTGTCGGACCGCAACCTTGGTGGGTCGAATGTATAAAATCATTCCAAGCCTAAGCTGCTTTGCACGTTGGGGCAATCTCTGTTTGCCGCAGCCGGCCCGTGTTCATCGTGAATACCAATAAGAGTTCTTCAACGATGTGAACCAGATAGGGCCGGTTGGGCAAAATTATGACGAGATCGCCTCACGTATTAACGCGTAAACAAAGGTGTGGTTCCCGCGTCAACTTTTCAGGGCGGCAAGCAAGCCTTTGGTCGAGGCGTCCTTGGAATCTGCAGAGACTTCGCCCTTGACCATAGGCAGCAGGGCAGTGGCCAGTTCCTTGCCCAGTTCCACGCCCCACTGGTCGAAGGAGTTGATTCCCCAGATCACGCCTTCAACGAAAACCCGGTGCTCGTAAAGGGCGATCAGGCGGCCGAGTGCGAAAGGTGTCAGCTGGTCATAGACAAGGGTCATGGAGGGCCTGTCACCCGGGAACACCTTGTGGGGTGCCAGACGATCGACTTCGTCTGCAGCCATTCCGGAAGCGCTGAGGAGTGCCTTTGCCTCGTCAAGCGTCCGGCCGAGCATCAGGGCTTCGGACTGGGCCAGGCAGTTCGCGACCAGAAGGTCGTGATGATGTTTCAGGTCTTCTTCATGGCCGTTGGCGGCAATCAGGAATTCACACGGGATGACAGTCGTGCCCTGGTGCAGGAGCTGATAGAACGCGTGCTGACCATTCGTGCCTGGTTCGCCCCAGACCAGTGGTCCGGTTTCCTCGGTCACGGGGCTGCCGTCCAGCTTTACGTGCTTGCCGTTCGATTCCATGTCGAGCTGCTGCAGATACGCGGGCAGGCGTGACAGGCGCTGGTCGTAGGGCAGGACGGCGCGGGCGGAAAGGTCAAGCGCGTCCCGGTTCCAGACGCCGATCAGAGCCATCAGAACCGGCAGGTTGTTTTCAAGCGGGGCTTCGGCGAAATGGGTGTCCATCGCATGGGCGCCGGACAGAAAGTCACTGAAGGCGTCCGGTCCGATGGCGATCATGAGAGGCAGGCCGATGGCCGACCAGACGGAATACCGGCCGCCGACCCAGTCCCAGAAACCGAAGACGCGGCTTTCGTCGATGCCGAAGGCGGCAACCTTGTCGAGGGCGGTGGAGACGGCGGCGAAGTGGTCGCCGACAGCCTCTTCGCCAAGAGTGCCGGCAATCCATTTGCGCGCGGTCTGCGCGTTGGTCATGGTCTCGATGGTGGTGAAGGTCTTCGAGGCAACGATGATCAGCGTCGTGGCCGGGTCGAGTTTTTCCAGCGTATCGGCAATATGGGCGCCATCCACGTTCGAAACGTAGTGCAGCTCCGGACCATCATGATAGGGGCTGAGCGCGATTGTCGTCATGACCGGCCCGAGGTCCGAGCCGCCGATGCCGATGTTGACCACGTCGGTAAAGGCGTCGCCGGTGGATGAGGTCAGTTCGCCGGAGCGAACCGCTTCGGCAAAATCCGCCATCGCGTCCAGAACCGCACGTACATCGGGCATCACATCCGCGCCGTCGACCAGAACCGGCTGGTCCGACTGGTTGCGAAGTGCTGTGTGCAGGACGGCGCGCTTTTCGGTGCCGTTGATCTTCTCGCCGGCAAACATGGCCGCACGCTTGCCTTCCACGTCCGCAGCGCGGGCAAGGTCGAGCAGCAGGTTGAACGCCTTGTCGTCGATCCGGGACTTGGAATAATCGAGCAACAGGTCGTCTGTGCTGGCGGAGAACGTGTCGAACCGGTTGGGGTCGGCCGCAAACAGTTGCCGCAGGGAGGTGCCCTTCAATTGTTCCGCCTGCCGGTTGAGAGCCTCAAATGCTGCTTCTAGCGCCATGAACAATCCTCTTAAATCGATTTAACAGCTTGTTTTCGCGCCGACGCGCGCGGGGCATCCATTAGCATACCCGCCCGGCGAGGGGGAGAAGAAATTCAAGGAGAATGCCGCCGGAAACAGGCAGGTGGATTCCGGCGGCTGAAGTCCAATCAATTGGAAATAGGGGCCAGCAATTCTGGGGCTGTCACAAGTTGGCGAATGCCGTGGGAATGGTCTTCCTTGAAGACATTGCCTTTTTCCGCCCAGGCGTTGAGCGAGTTGATGTCCAGCTTGGCGCATTGCGGATTCACGCTCCAGGTCACCTGGAGCGGGGAGCAAGTCGCCTGGGTGAAACTGGGCCCTGTTGTCGACCCGATGAAGGTGACCGGCGTACCCGTGCCTTCCGGCAATGACTTGGCCTGATGCAGGCCATTCACGATGTTGCCGTCATAATCGAAGTCGAGAAAGCTCAGTGCCTTGGGATCATTCACGACAAGGAAGACCTGGGCCTCGACACGAAGTTGCGGATTGGCGCAGGCATCGCTCAGGCAAGAACCGAGTCCTTCACCTGGGGTGATGTTGCAGGATGTATGCACCCAGTGGACTTCGATCGTGTCGCCGGGCTTGACGCCATGGAAAGCTGACCCGGCGGGTTCTGCCAGTTCAGCCTCGGTCAGGTCGGCGGTCTCGTTGCACTTGTAACCGCCATGATCGCCATCGCCGGCAAAGACGGTGAAGCCCGGCCCCTTGTGTTCCGCGTTGGTGTGCGTGTGGATGTTGCACAGGTTCAGCTTGTCGGCGGACGGCGCTATCGAGACAGAAGACGTGTTCAGTCCTGCAGTCTGCGAGATATCGCGTGGTGTTTGCGGGCCGAAACCCTGACAGAGCTCTTCTGCCTGAGCCTGGGAGAGAAAACCGAGGCCCACGAGGGCCGCAATTGTGAGTCCGATGTATTTCGCCATGGGAATCTCCTGCAAATGTGGTTGAGGCAGGCTGTTGGGCGCATTTCAAGAAAAGGTAGCCGAAGTGGCGCGGATGATTTGAACGCGCTTTTGATAGGAACACCAATTGCAAAAATTGCTCAGGGTAAATCACCGTTCAGGGCAAAAAGCCCGAAGTTGGCGGAAAACAACGATAAATTGAATTGTCAGACTGTATTTTAAGTGAAATGAAAGTTTGCTCAAGGTAAACTAAATCTATGAATTCCGAAAACAAATCACACGGTCTGACCCATCTGCTCGATCAACCTGATGCCGAGGAAGAAGTCCTCGTGGTTGATTTCGACAATCTCTCGGTCATCAACGCGGTTGCATCCAACGTCAGCGAGTGGGGCTTCCGGTTGACCTCTCCGGATATCGGCGAGCTTTACAAGAACATCGGGGTTCGGCCCAAGGATGCAAGCAAACTGGTGAAGGCTCACGTCACTTCCGTAAAGGGCAATGATGCCGCTGTGGTCTTCGCCAAGAGCGAGAAATCCGTTTCGGACAAGCGTCGCGAAAAACGGAACAACGTCAGCATTCCGGTAAAGATCGCAGACCTGGACGGAATTACGGAAATCAGTGGCACGATCGTTGATGCCGGCAAGAACGGTTGCCGCATAACTGCCAAAGGTCTGACAGCGCTTCCAGAGGAAGTTCTGCTGACGATGAAAAAATTCGAAAGGCCAGTCGTCGCCGAATTCGCCTGGCGAAATGACACCTCCGCCGGCATGCGTCTCTTGTGGGATCGGACGCTTGAGCAGGACGACGATCACGGAGACGACGACGAGACCGACGTCACCTCAGAAACGGATACCGAAGAAGCCCAGAGCGTCTGACATGGCCCGCTTATGCTGCGGTCGGCGTGTGTCCCAATCAACTCCCCACAATTGACTGAGCTTGCCGCGCGGGCGTGAAACAAAGCGCGGCGAGCGGTGGTTTCACGCGTCCATCCGTACCTTGGGTGCTGGGCGAGTTTTCCGCCTGTCTTCGAAAAGGCAATTGTCACTTTTTTCGAAAATTTAGTTTTTAAGCCGGAACTTCTTTCTTCCTCGGTTGTTCTCACAGTAACCGCCTCATCAATAGCAATACTGATGTTGCCGGCTTGGGAAATCACAGTGAGAGGAAATAATATTATGAAACGGATTATCACCGCTACCGCGATGTCCTTGATGCTGACAACATCACTTTACGCGGCAAACGAAGTAAAACCGCTCCAGACTTATGAATTCAATGAGTCTGCAAACATGAGTGATGTTCTTGCATCTGATCTGATTGGCATGCGGATCTACTCGGTCGAAGAAAACTATGACCGGTTCAACGAAGACTATCAGGCTCAGGCTGACGAAGAAAAAGACTGGGACGACATCGGTGAAGTCAACGATGTGATCCTTGGCTTCGACGGCTCGGTAAAGGCCGTTATCCTGGGTGTCGGTGGTTTCCTTGGTATTGGCGAGAAAGACATCGCCCTTCCGATGGAGCAGCTGAAGGTTGTCCGCGAGCAGGATGACGCCGATAGCTACTTCCTGGTGGTCAACGCCAACAAGGACGTGCTGACCAATGCTGCGGCGTATGAGAACCCGTATGCTGACGAAGCGGAAACGGCTGCCACACAGACTTCTGAAGGTATGGAGAAGCCTGCTGATACGGCAATGACGACGGAAACCGACACGTCGACCGAAACCGCGATGAGCCAGGATAGCGACGCCGGCGTGACGGCTGCTCCGGAAACTGCAATGGCGCCCCAGACCGATGCTGATGGTCGTGCGCTTCTGCCGCGTGCCGAAGTCGAGCGTGAAGGCTACACCGAAGCGGTTGTTGCCGAACTTACTGCCGACGATCTTGAAGGTGCCACCATCTACGACGCCAACGATGAAGACATCGGTGAGATCGATTCACTCATCGTGAGCCAAGACGGTACCATCGAAAAGGTCATCCTTGATGTTGGCGGCTTCCTGGGTATCGGCGAGCGTGAAGTTGCCGTCACCTTTGACGAGCTGCAGATCATTCGCAACGAAGACGGTTCGGACCTGCGCGTCTATGTAGGCGCCACCAAGGAAGAACTGGAAGCTCAGCCGGACTACGTCGCTGAGTAAGAGTAGTGGACTGCTCCGGGTGTCATCACCCGGGGCAGCCTGACACAGCGTTCGGTTCTATCGAGATCCTTCCCGATATACGGACGCCTATCCCGAGACAGATGGCTTCAACAGGCGTCTGTCACTTTCTCAAACCTCAACACATGCAGCAGTTGGCCGGAAGCCTCCGGTCGAGAAGCTGACTGCACCCTGACTGGAGTGATGAAAATGAACTGGGACATTATCGAAGGCAATTGGAAACAGGTTAAAGGCAAGGCCCAGGAACAGTGGGGCAAGCTGACCAACGACGATTTGGATCGGATCGAAGGCAATCGCGACCAGCTTGCCGGCAAGATCCAGGAGCTCTACGGCAAGTCGCGCGACGAAGCAGAGCGCGAAGTCGATGAGTGGGCAAGTCGCCACTGATCGTCGAACAGATGAAAAAGAGCCGGGCGATCCGTCGCCCGGCTCTTTTCGTTCGAAATTGCTGATCTGCTGGTTGCTGATCAGATTTTGAGGGCAGCAGCCGCCTTTGCACGGGTTTCAATGCCGGACCAGTCGTCCTCCGCAATCGCCTTTGCGTCGGCAATCCAGGAACCGCCAACGCACAGGACGTTCGGCAGTTTCAGATAGTCCGGAGCCTTGTCGAGACTGACGCCGCCGGTGGGGCAGAATTTGGCCGCCGCCAGCGGGGAGGAGAGAGACTTGAGGTAAGACGCACCGCCTGCCTGTTCGGCGGGGAAGAACTTCAGCCGCTCATAGCCGCGTTCCAGCAGGAACATGACTTCCGATGCGGTGGCTGCGCCTGGAAGCAGAGGCACGCTGTGCTGGTCGGCTGCGTCCAGCAGGTTGGCGGTTGCGCCAGGGGAGACGATGAAACGGGCACCTGCAGAAACGGCGGCATCATATTGCTTGCCGTCCAGCACCGTGCCGGCACCCACAATCGCGCCTTCCACATGCTCGTTGACCGCGTTGATCGCTTCCAGGGCATGGGCCGTGCGCAAGGTGATCTCGATGGCGGGCAGGCCGCCGCGCACAAGCGCCTCGGCCATGGGGACGGCCTTCCTGGGATCCTCCACGATCAGCACCGGGATCACCGGTGCCGCGCACATTACCTTCTCGATCTTTTCAATGTCCTGGGCCATATCGCCTCCAAAATCTCTTTCTTGTCGTCCCTGCACCGACCGCAGCCGGAGCAGATCGCAGACACTATCGTGCCGAATTCACCTGGCCGATCCGGACCTGATCCTTACTCACCAAACACATGCGCGCCAGTGTCGGCCGAACCAACTGCACCGCGGAAGGCGGCGAAAAGATCCCGGCCGGTGCCGAACTGGCTCTGGCTCAGGTCAGCTTCCGCCAGCGGGCGGGCGTTGAATTCTGCTTCGTCGACCAATACTTCCAGTTTACCCGTCACCGCATCGACTCGGATCATGTCACCGTCACGGATTTTGGCGATCGGGCCGCCGGCAGCAGCTTCCGGGGTCACATGGATTGCCGCCGGGACCTTGCCGGAAGCACCAGACATGCGGCCGTCGGTAATCAGGGCGACCTTGTGGCCGCGGTCCTGAAGGATGCCGAGGCAGGGCGTCAGCTTGTGCAGTTCAGGCATGCCGATTGCCTTCGGGCCCTGGAACCGGACTACGGCGGCAACGTCGCCGGTCAGTTCCTTGTTGTTGAAGGCGGTCAGGAAATCGTTCTGGTCGTGGAAGACGCGGGCAGGTGCCTCGATGATGTGGCGTTCCTTGGCAACAGCCGAAATCTTGATGACAGCCTTGCCCATGTTCCCGGTGAGCATCTTCAGGCCGCCCGTCGGCTGGAAGGCCTTGGCAACGGGAGCCAGCACCGTTTCGTCGCCGGAGGTCTCAGGAACCTCTTCGCGTTGCACGTTGCCGTCAGCGTCGAGTTTCGCTTCCACGGTGTAACCGGAGAGGTCTGTGCCGTAGACGGTCTTCACGTCCTGGTGCAGGTAACCGTCACCCAGCAGTTCGCGGATCAGGAAGGCAAGGCCACCGGCGGCCTGGAAGTGGTTCACATCGGCCTTGCCGTTCGGATAGACGCGGGCCAGAAGCGGCACGACATCGGAGAGATCGGAGATGTCGTCCCAGGTCAGCCTGATGCCTGCAGCAGCAGCAATTGCCACCAGATGCATGGTGTGGTTGGTCGACCCACCCGTGGCGTGCAGGCCGACAACGCCGTTGACGATCGCCTTTTCGCTGATGACTTCACCGGCGGGGGTGAACTCGTTGCCGAGAGCGGAAATCGCGATGGCGCGCTTGGCCGCTTCCCTGGTCAGGGCGTCGCGCAGGGGCGTGCCCGGATTGACGAAGGAGGCACCCGGCATATGCAGGCCCATGATCTCCATCAGCATCTGGTTGGAGTTGGCCGTGCCGTAGAAGGTGCAGGTGCCCGGCGAATGATAGGCGCGTGACTCGCTTTCCAGCAGGGCGTCACGGCCGACTTTGCCTTCGGCATAGAGCTGGCGGATCTTGGCCTTCTCGTCGTTGGAAATGCCTGTCGGCATCGGACCAGCGGGAACGAACACGGCCGGCAGATGACCGAAGGAGAGGGCCGCGATGGCAAGACCGGGCACGATCTTGTCGCAGATGCCGAGAAAGACCGCTGCATCGAACATCTGATGCGACAGGCCGACGGCAGCAGCCATGGCGATCACATCGCGGGAAAACAGCGACAGTTCCATGCCGTCCTGCCCCTGGGTGACACCGTCACACATGGCCGGAACGCCACCGGCAACCTGGGCAACCGCGCCGATTTCGTGTGCGGCTTCGCGGATCAGGGCCGGATAGGTCTCATAGGGCTGGTGGGCCGACAGCATGTCGTTATAGGAGGTGATGATGCCGAGGTTCGGTACCACGTCGCCGGAAAGGGCCTGCTTGTCGGAGAGGCCACAGGCGGCGAAGCCATGGGCGAGGTTGCCACAGGACAGGCGCGAACGCTGCGGGCCCTTGTCGGCGGCCTTGCCGATGCGGTCCAGATATCTTGAGCGGCTGTCGTGACTGCGTTTGACGATCCGTTCGGTGACGTCGCCAATGCGATCCTGGATGGTCATTGCTTCAAATCCTTTGCTAGCCGCGCCGCGGCCTGGCTGGTCCTATGTCCGGCACATAGGGCGTTGCGGCGAGCTTGCCGCTCTCTAATCGATTTAAGAGGCCGGAAACGCGCAAGGCCGGGCCTTGCGCGAGTGATATCAGTTGCTGTCGTCTTCGGCCCAGGTGCGGCCGTCACGCTCGACCAGAGCGATGGAGGCGGACGGACCCCAGGTGCCGGCGGTGTAGCCTTTCGGCGTTTCCTTAGAGGCTGCCCATGCAGCCTGGATCGGGTCGATCCACGCCCAGGCGGCGTCAACTTCGTCACGGCGCATGAACAGGGTCTGGTTGCCGCGGATCACGTCCATGATCAGGCGTTCGTAGGCATCCGGGTTACGCACCTTGAAGGCTTCGGCAAAACTCATGTCGAGCGGAACCTGACGCAGGCGCATGCCGCCGGGGCCGGGGTCCTTGATCATGATCTGCATCTGGACGCCTTCATCCGGCTGCAGACGGATGATGAGGCGGTTGGCGGTGATCGCCCCGGCTTCCGCGTCGAAGATCGAATGCGGGATCGGGCGGAACTGGACGACGATTTCCGATACACGCTGCGCCAGACGCTTGCCGGTGCGCAGGTAGAAGGGCACGCCGGCCCAACGCCAGTTGGCGATTTCCGCCTTCAGGGCGACGAAGGTTTCCGTCCGGCTTTCGTTGTTGCCGAGCTCTTCCAGGTAACCGGGAACCGCACCCCCGGCCGAAGCCCCTGCGCGGTACTGGCCGCGCACGGTCAGCTTGTCGATGCTCTGCTCGTCAATCGGGGCAAGAGCTTTCAGAACTTTCAGCTTCTCGTCGCGCACGCTGTCGGCGTTCATGCTTTCCGGCGGCTCCATCGCAACAAGGCAGAGCAGCTGCAGGATGTGGTTCTGCACCATGTCGCGCAGGGCACCCGCAGTGTCGTAGTAGCCGGCACGGCCGCCGGTGCCGAGCGACTCGGCCACGGTGATCTGGACGTGGTCGATATGGGCCGCGTTCCACAGCGGCTCGAACAGGGCATTGGCAAAGCGCAGGGCCATCAGGTTCTGCACCGTTTCCTTGCCGAGATAGTGGTCGATACGGAAGATCTGGTGTTCGTTGAACACAGCGCCGACCGTGTCGTTGAGTGCCCTGGCGGACTTGCCGTCCTTGCCGATGGGCTTTTCCATGACGACGCGGGAATGGTCGTTGACGACGCCGATCCGGCCCAGGTTCTCGCAGATCGTGCCGAAGAGATCCGGGCCGACTGCAAGATAGAAGGCGCGGATGACTTCAGGGCGTTCGTCCAGGATGGTTCTCAGATCTTCAAAGCCGTCGCCTGTGGCGATGTCGATCTTGACGTAGCGCAGGCGCTTCAGGAACTGCTGAAGATGCTCGTCGTCCAGATCCTTGACGTGTTCTTCAAGCGCGGCCTTGGCATAGTCGCGATAGTCGTCGTCGGAATAGTCCCGGCGGGCACTGCAGATGATGCGGGCGTTTTCCGGCATCTGGCCGTCCGCGTCGCGGTGGTAAAGGGCAGGCAGAAGCTTGCGGTGGGCGAGGTCTCCGGAGGCTCCGAAAACGACGAGGTCGAATTCTTCAACTTCAATGACGCGTACCGCCATAAAACATCCCTTCTCACAGCTGCCAGTCCGATGGGCCGCTCCGGCCTGGACCGTTTTCGACTGCCTTTTAAATCGATTTAATTCTCTTGTCAGCCCCTCATTTCAGGGCCGACCACTCTTTTTCCAGTTCGCTCCTGCGCGGCAGATCCGCTCCCCGCCGGGAGCAAGTGATGGCAGCTGCCCCGACAGCGAAGTCAAGAAGACGATTTAGCTGGCCGGCGTCAAGGGCTGCAAGAGCATCACGGTCGGTTGCACCTAGATGTTTCAGCCCTGCAAGCAGAGCTGCCTGGAAGGTGTCGCCCGCGCCAACGGTGTCTTCAACGGTTACCTTGATGCCCGGACGGCTGACTTCGATGCCTTCGGCAAATGCGGTTGCACCGTCGCCGCCCCGTGTGACGATGACCAGCGAAGCCCCCATGCCGAGCCAGGCGCGGGCAATGGTTTCGACGGGTTCACCGGGAGCGATCAGGGCAAGGTCTTCGTCCGACACCTTGACGACATCCGTCAACGGAACAAGGCTTTCCGTATTGCGGCGCCAGAGCGCCATGTCCGGTACCACGGTCGGGCGTATGTTCGGGTCGAAGGAGACCAGCGTATGGTCTCGCTCGCGTTCGATCAGAGCCCTGAAGGCGGCCGAAACCGGCTCGACCAGTGCCGTGTAGGACCCGATGTGCAGAAACAATGGCGGTTCGTCGAACTGCGGCAGGTCATCGACGGTCACCATGCGGTCAGCCGCGTTCTCGCCGTAGAACGTATAGGCAGGAGAGCCGTGCTCATCCTTCTGGACGAGGCTGAGCGTCGTCAGGTAGTCAGTCCTCAGGATATAGCGTTCCGAAACGCCTTCACTGCGGAACTTCTGGACCAGACGTTCGCCAAGGGCATCGCGTGAAATGCCGCCGAAAAACCCGGCGTCCTCTTCAAGGCGCGCCAGCCCCATGGCCACGTTGAAGGGGGATCCGCCGATACGGGCGTCGAAAGAAACACTGTCGCCGGAACCGGCTTCTCCAAAGAGATCGAACAGTGCTTCGCCGCAAATCAAAAACATATACGTTCTGGTCTTTCGTCGTTTGTCAGGAACCGCATCGACGGCGGATTCATGGCTTTGTGTCATTTCGCGGCAGCGGCCTTTCAGACCACCGCCTCATCCGAAGGTGGCCCGCAAGGCGCCGAACTCGCCGCCCATCCTTCGAGACGAACCTTTCGGTTCTCCTCAGGATGAGGGTTCGGGTGGGAGAGGTGCTGAACCCGGAGTCTCCCGTTCCCTTATTTGTTCCAACGAGGCCTGCCAATGGCACCCGTTGAATGACCTTTCTCCACCCCACAGCGGCTTATCAAACCACCACCTCATCCTGAGGAGGGCCATAGGCCCGTCTCGAAGGATGGGCCACAAGCACCGAATTTGCCGCCCGTCCTTCGGGACGAACCTTTCGGTTCTCTTCGGGATGAGGCCTCGGGTAGGAGGCGCCGGATGAAGGCACCTCCCGTTTGTCTTCCCTGGTCTAGGCCGCCATGCTGTCCGGCGGATCCATGGCTCCGGTCATGATCGCCACCGCATCGGACATGGAAAAGTCCGACGGTTTGATGACACAAGCCCGACTGCCCAGCCGATGAATGTGGATACGGTCGGCAACCTCGAAGACATGGGGCATGTTGTGACTGATCAGCACGATGGGCAAGCCCCTGGCCCTGACATCCTTGATCAGCTCCAGCACGCGCCGGCTTTCCTTGACGCCGAGAGCGGCGGTCGGCTCGTCCATGATCACGACCTTGGAGCCGAAAGCGGCCGCCCGTGCCACCGCCACCCCCTGGCGCTGACCGCCGGAAAGCGTTTCAACGGCCTGGTTGATGTTCTGAATGGTGAGCAGCCCAAGTTCGTTCAGCTTTTCGCGGGCGATCTCTTCCATCTTCTTTCGGTCCAGCTGGCGCAGCCAGGTGCCGCGGAAGCCGGGTTTCTTCAACTCACGGCCCATGAACATGTTGTCGGTGATCGACAGGGCAGGGGACATGGCCAGGGTTTGGTACACCGTCTCTATCCCGGCTTCGCGGGCATCGATGGGCGAGGTGAAGTGAACGGGCTTGCCATCGAGCAGGATCTCTCCGCCATCAGGCTGCACGGCTCCGCTGAGAGCCTTGATCAAGGTGGATTTGCCGGCCCCGTTGTCGCCGATCACGGCGAGGATCTCGCCGGGATAGAGTTCGAAGTCGGCTCGGTCCATGGCCACGACACGGCCGTAGCGCTTGACCAGTTTACGCGCTTGCAGGACAGGTTCCATCACACAGATACCTTTCTGATCCATTGGTCGATCGCGACCGCGCCGATGATGAGGATGCCGATCAGCAGGTAGGTCCACTGCGCATCGGCGCCAAGCAGGCGCAGGCTGAGCGTGAACACACCGACGATGAGCGCCCCGAACAGGGTGCCGAGCACGGATCCACGTCCGCCGAAGAGCGAGATGCCGCCGATCACCACGGCCGTGATGGATTCGATGTTGGCAAGCTGACCGGTGGTCGGGGAGACCGAGCCGATGCGGCCGATCATCGCCCAGCCGGCGAAGGCGCAGATGAGCCCGGACAGCATGTAGACCGATATCAGAACCTTCTTCACCTGCACGCCCGAAAGCTGCGCGGCCTCCGGATCGTCGCCAACGGCGTAGACATGCCTGCCCCAGGCTGTCTGACGCAGGGCGTAGGCCAGCACCAGCACCAGAAGCACCATGAAGATGACGCCATAGGTGAAGACTGCGCCGCCGACATTGACCTTGTTGCCGAAGAACTGAAGCAGCGGTGCCACTTCGGCGATTTCCTGCGACCGGATTGTCTCATTGGCCGAATAAAGGAAGTTGGTGGCAAGCACGATCTGCCACATGCCGAGCGTCACGATGAAGGGGGGCAGCTTGACGATGGCGACAAGGAAGCCGTTGAGATACCCGCAAAAGGTACCGCAAATAAGGCCGCAGACGATGGAGACCTCCACCGGCAAACCATAGCGGAAGGTGAACTGCCCCATGACGACGGAGGACAGCACCATGATCGCGCCGACCGACAGATCGATGCCGGCGGTCAGGATGACGATGCTCTGTGCTGCCGCCACGATGCCGACGATCTGGACCTGCTGCAGGATCAGCGTCAGTGCGAAGGGGGAGAACAGTTTCGATCCGAGCAGCAGCCCGAAAACGACAAGGGAGAGTACCAGGACGATCAGCGGAACCAGTGATGGGGTCTGGTGCAGCGTGTGCTGGATTTTATGCCCGATCCCATGACGTTCGTCATCGAATGAGGCGACAGCTTGCGGTCCGGAGGTGGCAGCGGATTCGTAGTCCGCCGGCCCCTTGGCCGTTTTGCTTTCTAAGGTCATGCCCGTTTAACCTTCTTTGCGCCGGTTTTGAAAAAAGGGGCAAGGTCGCCCATGCCCCTTTTGATCTCGTCCAGGGGTGTCTTAGCCCCAGCAGAGATCCGTTCCCTTGGCGGTGTCGATGGATTCGACGCCTTCAACCGGCTTGTCGGTCACAAGGGCAACACCGGTATCGAAGAAGTCCTTGCCTTCGGTCGGCTCCGGCTTGGTGCCATTGTCGGCCCAGGCCTTGATGGCCTCGATGCCGAGCGATGCCATCAGCAGCGGATACTGCTGCGAGGTGGCGCCGATAACACCGTCCTTGACGTTCTGAACACCCGGGCAGCCGCCGTCGACAGAAACGATCAGCACGTCGTTTTCGCGGCCGATGGCCTTCAGTGCTTCATAGGCGCCGGCAGCAGCGGGTTCGTTGATCGTGTAGACCACGTTGACCATCGGATCCTTGGCGAGCAGGTTTTCCATGGCCTTGCGGCCACCTTCCTCGTTGCCTGCGGTCACGTCGTTGCCGACGATGCGCGGATCGGTTTCGTCACCCCACTTGTTCGGGTCGCCAAGCTCGATGCCGAAGCCCTGCAGGAAGCCCTGGTCACGCAGCACGCCGACGGTTGGCTGGCTGATGCCGAGATCAAGCATGGCGATCTTGGCATTGGCTGCCTCGTCGCCCAGGCTGGCCGCGGCCCACTGGCCGATCAGCTCACCTGCCTTGAAGTTGTCGGTGGCGAAGGTTGCGTCGGCTGCGTCGATGGGATCGAGCGGCGTGTCGAGTGCAATCACCAGAAGGCCGGCGTCGCGCGCCTGCTGGACAGCCGGCACGATGGACGACGTGTCGGATGCAGTCAGCAGGATGCCCTTGGCACCGTCAGCAATGCAGGTTTCGATCGCTGCCACCTGGGTTTCATGGTCGCCGTCGATCTTGCCTGCGAAGGACTTCAGTTCGATGCCGAGTTCTTCAGCCTTTGCGGTGGCGCCTTCCTTCATTTTCACGAAGAACGGGTTGGTGTCCGTCTTGGTGATCAGGCAGGCGGAGATGTCTGCTGCGACTGCCGGAGTGGCAGCCATGGCGGCGAGAACGGAACCGGTCGCGAGTAGTTTGCGGATCATTTGCGTTTTTCCTCCCTGGCCAATTCAGGTTGAACGGTTGGGTGTGGCCAGATGTGACCCCAACCGTGCTGCCCGTGCCGGAAAGCTGGCTCTATCCTCCGAGCTGCCAGCCCCGGCGGGTCCGGTGTCTTTCCCGCCCGTCAGGATTGCTGCCCTGGGCGAGAAATTGAAGAATTGCGGCAGGCTGGCTGCGCCGATGGCGCCTGCGTCGTGGCCAAAGCTGCCGATTTCGATGTCGGGTGAATGGCGTTTCTCAGGCGCGGCCTTTTCCACGGCCTTCTTCAAGGCTGCCCGGAACGTTTCCGGGAACGGGCCGCCCAGGTCGCCGTCGAGGACGACCAGCGGAACATCCAGAAGCGCATAGGCCGAGCGCAGGGCAAGTGCGAGCGCTTCGGCGCAGTCTTCCAGCCACTCGGTGTATTTCGGATCTCCGGTTTCAACCGCGTGCTGCAAGTCGGAGCGGTTGAGCTTTGGAAAATCTTCCGGCGACATGTGTCGGGCGAGTGCCACCAGCGATGCGCGGGTCAGCAGCAGGTCCCAGGAATTGCGGGCCTTTGGTGCGGTGGTCAGCGTGCTTGGCGGAACGGGGATCATGGCGACGTCGCCTGCGTTGCCGGATACACCGCGCACCACATCGCCCTTCAGGATCAGGCCGCCACCGATCGCAGGCCCAAGGAAAAGGTAGACGAAATTGTCGTTCTGCCGGCCCAGACCGTAGAAGAGTTCGGCCACCGCGGCTGCCGTGCCGTCGTTCTCGCTGAACACCGGCAGGCCGGTTGCCTTTTCAAGGGCGTCGGTCAGGTCGAAGTCTTCCCACTTCATGAAATCGGCCTGGGGCAGGCCCAGTTCGTGCAGCCAGGCACCGAGGTTGAACGGTTGCGCCAAGCCAATGCCGGTGATGCGGGACTGGTCTTCCTTGCTCAGATGCTGGCGCAGGAATTCCAGATCGTCCTTGAGGATTTCCATGGCCTCTTCGGGTGCGGGCAGGATCATGTCATGAAGCCGGCGGGCAATCAGCTGGCCGGAAAAATCCATCAACACGGTTTCCATGTTGGTCCGGTCCAGCCGCACCCCGAAGGAATAGGCGCCGCGCGGGGCAAGCCGTAGAATGGTTGCCGGTTGCCCGCGGCTGCCGTCGTGGCGCTTGCCGGCTTCCACGATCAGCCCTTCCTCGATGAGGTTCTGGATGATGGCGCCGATGGCCGCGTTTGTCAGCTGGACCGCCCGGGCGAGTTCCGCCTTGGAGGCCTCACCGGCACGCCGAAGGATCTGAAGTACGATGCGTTCGTTGTACCGACGCAATTGCGCGGAATTCGAACCACGGCCGCTTTTTGGCGTGTCCTCCACCGGTCTTGCTCCTCCCCAGGAACTGCCTGCTCTCGTCGGCGGCATCATAATAAATAAGTTTGATAAAATTATTCGCCCAAGTGGCCCGGCTGTCAATCGCAATCTGTTTTGCAACGCACGTTTTCGATATTGTGGCGCGGTAAGTCTCTGCGCAACAACACGAAAAATTCTCGCCTGCCTCGGTAACATTTTTCCGGCAGGGGCCGGTCTGGCACATCCGCGCAGCCTGGGTGCGCACGGGATTGACGGGCGATCCGTATTTCAGCTCTTTCGTGCAGGACATCCTAACACACCTTCGCGAAATCGTTGCCGGAGCTTTCAACATCCGTATTGTCGGGGATGGACGAGAATCGGAGACAAAAAATGCCGGCCACACATGATGAAGCGTTTCTGGAGCGGGCGATTGCTGCCGGGGCAGGGGAGCGTCCTGCCGATCTGGTGATCAGGAACGTCAGCCTGTTCAGCGTTGTCGATGGATCCACGATCGAAACGGATATTGCGATCGTCGGTGACAGGATCGTCGGCACACACGGGCAGTATGAAGCCGCGGAAACCATCGACGGCAGCGGACTGACCGCCGTTCCCGGTTTCATCGACACGCATCTTCATGTGGAATCGTCTCTGGTCACACCGTTCGAGTTTGACCGCTGCGTGCTGCCGCACGGAGTGACCACAGCCATTTGCGATCCGCATGAGATTGCCAACGTTCTGGGTGCCGAAGGGATCCGATATTTCCTGGACAGTTCTCTGGAAACGGTGATGGACCTCAGGGTCAACCTCTCGTCCTGCGTTCCCGCGACGGCTTTCGAGACGGCCGGGGCCTGTCTGGAGATCGAGGACCTTCTGCCGTTCCGCGATCATCCAAGTGTGATCGGCCTTGCCGAATTCATGAATTTTCCAGGTGTGCTTGCGCGCGATCCCAAGGTGCTGGCAAAGCTCGCCGCGTTTCAAGACGGTCATATCGACGGCCATGCGCCTCTGCTTCAGGGCATCGGCCTCAACGGTTATCTGGCCGCGGGCATCCGCACCGATCACGAGGCAACCTCCGCCGAGGAGGCGCTGGAAAAGCTCGCCAAAGGCATGACGATCCTGATGCGTGAAGGCTCCGTTTCCAAGGACCTGGAAGCGCTTGCCCCGATCCTGACACCGGATGTTTCCGCGTTCGTCGCGTTGTGCACGGACGACCGCAATCCGCTGGATATCGCCGAAGAGGGCCATCTCGACAGCATGATCCGCCGCCTGATCGCCAAGGGCATTCGTCCGCTCGACGCCTATCGGGCCGCAAGCTGGTCGGCGGCCAATGCCTTCGGCCTGAAAGACAAGGGTGTGATTGCACCGGGCAAGCGCGCAGACATTGCGCTGTTGAGCGACTTTGCCGATTGCCGAGTGGCGCAAGTGATCTGCGGCGGTGTTCAGGCGACGGACGCGGCCTTTGCAAAAAGAACCATCGTCCCGCCGGTTGGCCTCGACAGCGTGCATGTCGGCCAGGTCACCGCGTCAAAGTTCGATATACCGGCGCGCAACAGCGAGGCCGACGTCATCGGCGTGGTGCCGGGCAGGATCATCACCGAACACCTGAAGCGCACCCTGCCGGTTACCGGCGGCAAGACGCTGGCCGATCTTGACCAGGATGTGCTGAAGGTCGCTGTCGTCGAACGGCACAAGGGCACGGGCAACATCGGGCTCGGATTCGTCAATGGTTTCGGCATGAAACAGGGCGCAATTGCTTCGTCCGTCGGCCATGACAGCCACAACATCTGCGTGGTTGGCGCGGACGAGGAAGCCATGGCGCACGCGGTCAATCGGGTGATCGCCATGAAGGGTGGATTTGCGGTTGCCGACAAGGGCGGAGTGAAGGCTGAGCTTGCCCTGCCGCTGGCGGGACTGATGAGCCTCGAACCGTTCGAAACGGTGAAGGAGGAGCTGGAGCATCTTCGTGCCGCCGCCAAGGATCTCGGCTGCACGCTGGCCGAACCGTTCCTTCAGGTCGCCTTCCTACCGTTGCCGGTCATTCCGCATCTGAAGATCACCGATTTTGGCGTCTTCGACGTCAACAAATTCGAACTGGTGGATCAGGGGAGCTGAAACAGGTCTTTCGATGATCCTCACTCTTGCCGTTTCCGGATACCGCTCGCTACGCGACATCGTCTTGCCGCTCGACCGCATCACCCTGGTGACGGGCGCAAACGGCAGCGGCAAATCGAGCCTTTACCGGTCGATTCGTTTGCTGGCCGAAGTCTCGCAGGGCCAGGCGATCGCCTCGCTGGCGGCAGAAGGTGGCCTCAATTCGACGCTCTGGGCCGGCCCTGAAGCTTTCTCCCGCGCCATGAAACAGGGCGAAGTGCCGGTTCAGGGAACCGTGCGCAAGGGCGTGGTCAGCCTGAAGCTGGGCTTTGCCGATGAGGACTACGGCTATGCGATAGATCTCGGTCTGCCGGCTGACGCCGGGCGGTCGCTGTTTTCCATGGATCCGGAAATCAAGACCGAGGCCCTTTGGGCCGGCGAAGCATTGTCCCGTTCGAACGAAATCGCGGCCAGAAACGGCCCGACGGTTCGGGTTCTCAACAGCCAGGGGCAGCGCATACCGGTATTCCAGAACCTTGCCCGCTTCGACAGCATGATGACCCATGCCGCCGATCCGAAAGACGGTCTGGAACTTCTGGTCATGCGTGAGCGCATGCGCGCCTGGCGCTTTTATGATCACCTGCGCACCGACAGGGACGCTCCCGCGCGGTTTCCCAAGATAGGAACACGGACACCTGTGCTGAGCGGGGATGGCGGGGATCTGGCAGCCGCTCTTCAGACCATCCTGGAAATTGGTGACGAGCGGGCCCTGGAAGAAGCTGTCGATGACGCGTTCCCCGGAGCATCCGTCAGGATTTCGGTCAACGACGGCTATTTTGAACCGCTGATGCAGCAGAAGGGGCTGTTGCGCGAGCTACGGGCCAGTGAACTGTCTGACGGAACGCTCCGGTATCTCCTGTTGACGGCGGCGCTCCTGTCTCCGCGCCCGGCGCCCTTGGTGGTGCTGAACGAGCCCGAGACAAGCCTCCATCCGGCATTGCTGGAGCCTCTCGCCCGGCTGATTGCACGGGCCGCGGAAAAGACGCAGGTGATCGTCGTTTCCCATGCGGAAGAACTGGTGTCCGTGCTGTCGTCGGAAAGAGGCTGCATGCGCTACGATCTGCGCAAGGAACTTGGCGAGACGGTTGTGGATAGCGCTGACACACCTCGCTGGAACTGGCCAAAGAGATAAACCGCCTGTTTTGCGGAGTTGTCTATAAGTTTTTGATTTGACGTCTCTATTGCCAACCGGCTCAGCTGGCTTATCTTAAGCGGATGGTTCTTCGCGCGCAAAAAAACGACGAGGTGTCGTTACGTCGCGAGTTGACGTGAACGGAAGGTTGCGTCATGTCAGAAGAGACCCAAAGAGGTGACGCCTCATTGGTGGCCGGGCCCTTGAGGAGGACCATTTCGCGGTACGGATTTTGTCCGGATCACGAAATTTCAGGATAAAGGCCCGTCCGCGCAGTGAAGCGATAAAACGCGTTGGAGAACGTAATGACGACTGCGGAGGAGTGGAACGCGGCGTTCAAGCCCCGTCCAGTACACGAGTATCTCGAGACGACCGTTGCCCAATACGGGACCCGTCCTGCCTGTGATTTCATGGGCAAGGTGTGGACTTATGCCGAGTTCGGAGCGCTGGTCGACAGGACGGCTGCCGGACTGCAGGCGATGGGCGTCGGCCCGGGTGTTCACGTCGGCCTGTGCCTGCCAAACACACCTTTCTACACGATCTTCTATTTCGCGGTTCTGAAGATCGGCGCCACGGTCGCCAACTTCAATCCGCTCTACGTCGAGCGCGAACTGTCGTTCCAGGCGCGAGATGCCGATGTGCGCATCATGGTGACCATGGATCTGAAGGTGATCTACGACAAGGTCGAGGAGGTTCGCAAGGAACGGGCGCTCGACAAGATCATTGTCTGCCCGATGGCCTGGTGCCTGCCGACGATCAAGAAGGTGCTGTTCAGTCTGTTCAAGCGAAAGGAACTGGCGGACATTCCCCTTGATGACGCCCACATTCGTTTCGAAGACCTGCAGACGAGGGGAGACAAGCCCAAGCCGGTCGCAATCGATCCGGCAAACGATATCGCGGTGCTGCAGTATACCGGGGGCACCACCGGCGTTCCCAAGGGCGCGATGCTGACGCACAGAAACCTGTCGGCCAATATCGAGCAGATGCGCTGCGTCTTCGAAAAGGCGCGGCCGGGCCAAGAAAAGATGCTGTGCGTTCTGCCGTTCTTCCACGTCTTCGCAATGACGGTGGGGCAGAACCTGTCAATCATTCTGGGCGCTGAAATGGTGCTGCAGCCGCGCTTTGAGCTGAAGTCACTGCTCGAAGCGGTCAAGCGCAAGAAAGTGACCCTCTTTCCGGGTGTGCCGACGATCTACACGGCCATCAACAACTCGCCCATGACGGCGAATTACGATCTGACCAGCATCAGGATCTGCTTGTCGGGCGGCGCGCCTTTGCCGGTGGAGGTCAAGGAAAGCTTTGAAAAGATCACGGGCTGCATTCTGGTGGAAGGGTACGGCCTCACCGAAACGTCGCCAGTTGCCGCGGTCAACCCGCTGGACGACAGTCGCCGGGCGGGGTCCATCGGAAGGCTGGTGCCGGGGACCAGTGCCCGCTTCGTGAGCATCGAGGACCGCGAAACCGTGGTTCCGGCAGGCGAGAAGGGCGAGTTGCTGCTGCATGGGCCCCAGGTGATGAAGGGCTACTGGAAGCGCGAGGACGCGACCGCCGAGACCATCACACAAGACGGCTATCTGCATACGGGTGATGTCGGTTATCAGGATGATGGCGGCTTTATCTATCTGGTCGACAGGATCAAGGACCTGATCCTGTGCTCTGGATACAACGTCTATCCGCGTGTCATCGAGGAAGCGATCTACCAGCACGAGGCCGTGGACGAGACCATCGTCATTGCCGTGCCGGATGCCTATCGCGGCCAGAGCCCGAAGGCCTTCATCAAGTTGAAGGAAGGCCATTCGCTCACCGCCGATGACATGAAGGCCTTCCTGAAGGACCATTTGTCGACGATCGAACTGCCAAGAGACTATGAGTTCCGTGACGAGTTGCCGAAAACCATGGTCGGCAAATTGTCGAAGAAGGAACTGGTCGAGGAAGAAGCCCAGAAGCGGGCAGCGGCGGAAGCCCGGAGCGCCTGAGCGCACCGTTCCTGAAAACACTGGGAGCGCTCTCAATCGAGCGCTTCCGCGCAATGCTTTCTGTCTAAACCGGCACAATTTTCATGTCACGCAGGGCGGGTTTCCACCTGACAAGCAGACACACTGCTGTCGCATATACCCGTTGCAACGGAGCGGCGTGATTGCCTCACAGTGTCTTTAAATAGTCCTGAAATTCCTTGCCCGGCTCCTTCGGAAACCGTGTGTCGGTGATCGCAAATGACCTGATGCGGTCGAGCCGGAAATTCCGGAAGCCGTTCCGTACTTCGCACCACGCAGTCAGCACCCAGACACTTTCGAAGGCGGTCAGTCCCAGCGGGCGGGTGAGGCGTTCACTGACGCGGTCTTGCAGGTCGCTGTAGCCGAGTTGCACCTTGCGCCGTTTGCGGATGGCATCGCGCAACGGAGACAGGGCGTCATGTCCTTGTGCCGAGGAGGCCTTGCCGACCGCAAGCAACGGACGGTTCAGCGAGCGTTCGCCTTCGGACAGAACAGCTCCAAGCTTGCCGAGCACCCGCTCGGCCGTTTCGCGCATGGTTTTGTCGCCACGTGCCTTGACCATGCGAATGCCGAGCAGGATGACATCCAGCTCGTCCGGATCGAACTGCATTGGCGGCAGAAAATAGCCGCGTTCAAGAACGTAGCCGACACCGCCTTCACCGCGAATGGGCGCGCCCATCGCCTTAAGCGTGGCCATGTCCCGATAAATGGTGCGTTCCGTCACGCCCAGCAGCTCCGCAAGCATGGCGGCCGGAACGGCGCCTCTGCGGCTGCGCAGGGTATCCAGGATGGAAAACAGCCTGATGGTTCGCATGGGGTTCGGTCTCCGGCAGGTTTCTGCAAGGCGCTCGCTGCGGTCCAGTTTCCGGCGACCATAGACGCATCCCCCTGACAGAAGCTGTCTCTGACCTCTTCTATAGAGCTGGCAGCAGAAACACGGAAGGACATCTCATGCTGCGAAAAGAACTGGGACCGATGAAAGTGATGGGGTTTGCCCGCTACGAGGCGAAAGCGGGCGTTGGTGCGCCGGACCTGATAACGGCCGCCCACCTGTGGCAGAAGGAGTTCCTGAGCAACCAGCCGGGCATCGCCTTTCACTGCTTCTTAGGCAATGCAACAGGCGGTTATGCCGATGCAATTCTGGCAAGGGATGAGGCCAGTTTCGCAGCCATGTCCGAGGCGCATATGCAGGCTGCGTGCTCAAGGGCATTCATGGAATTGCTGGAGCCCGGCAGCATTCGCCTGTGTCTCAACCGTCTGATGAAAGACCTCGAGGCGGTGCCGGACGGATTTTCCGCCATCGAATTCGGTACCTTTCGTCCCAGGAACGACGGCAGCTTTTCAGAAGAGGCGCTGATGGCTGCGTCCGGACGGATCGAGAGGGAGTATCTTGCCCCCTTGCCGGAAACCAGGGCGCATCTGATGGCGCGGGCAGGGGAGGATACCTATTCGGAGATCTGCTTTGTGGAAACGGAAGGTGCTGCCAGGGAGATCTGCGGAGGCTATGTGTCGAACGCGGCCTGTGCGCCGCTTTTGAACCTGTTTGATCCCGCCAGCGTCGATCTGGATTTCTGGCACGTGCTTGCCTGAGCCGGCAGGCGACCTAATCGCCTGACGGTCTAGCTATTGTACCCGCGTCCGTCCGAGGCCCTTGCCAGTTTCTGGCCGCGTTTGGCCTCGCGGCGGACAGTGTAGATCGACGCGGCGATGATGACGGCGGCGCCCACCAGTGTTTCCACACGCGGCCACTGGTGGAAAACCAGGGCGCCGAAAACGGTGGCATAGAGCAGCCTTGTGTAGTCCAGCGAGGCAATGGCGGTGGCTTCGCCGGCGCGGAATGCCTGGATATTGGCCATCTGGGCTGCCCAGGACACGATGCCGATCCCAAGAAGAATTCCCCATTGTGCCAGGGTCGGGCTCTGCCAGGTCAGGATGGCGGGGATGATCATGATCAGCCCGACGCCGAAAGCCTGGTAGGTCAGGATGGTGACCGGGGGATCGGTACGCGTCAGCAGGCGGACGACAATCATCACCAGGCCGGCACAGGCCGCTCCGGCAATGGCGAGCAGCGCAAAGGGATCGATCAGCCCGTCGCCTTGCGGGCGGAGCATCAGAACAACCCCCAGAAAGCCGACGATGGTGGCACCCCAGCGGTGCACACCGACTGTTTCTCCCAGCAACCAGATGGCGAAGATCGTGAGGAAGAACGTCTTGGAGAAGCTGATTGCCGTGGCATCGGCCAACGGCAGTTCGATGACGGCCGTGAAGCCGCAGAGCATGGCGGTCGCGGCAACCACGATACGGGTCAGCTGAAGTCCGGGACGTTTTGTTGCCAGGGAGGTCGGCAATCCGCTGAGGATCTTCGGGGCAACGATGGCAAGCATGATGCCCTGGCGGATCACCAGGATTTGGAACACCGTCAGGTCCTTGCCGAGCAGCTTGATCAGGGTGACCATGATCGAGAACAGAAAGGCGGCCAGAAGGATCCAGAGCGCGCCGATGGTGTTCGACGGCAGGTTCTCCGTCAGGCTGGTCACCTTGCGCCGAAGACGGTTGCCGGTTGCCTCGGAAGGCTCCGGCTGTTGGGTGGGCATGTCCATCGTGAATCCTTGCCGGAGGGTATGCGGATGCGGCGGCGCATTGGGCCGGAGCACAGGCAAGACTCGGATAAGGCTGTTTGTTGCAGTTGAAACAAGCTTAGCGCTTTTCGCTGAGAAGGAAAGAGGGCGGCTGTTTGCCATCGCCAGCAGATGCAATTTAAACTGCGCCGAACGGGGAGGACTTCCATGGAAAAAATCCAGACGCAGGGCGTGCATCACATCACTCTTGTCGGGGCCGACAGGCAGACTTCCATCGATTTCTGGGAAGGGCTGCTGGGCATGCCTTTCGTGTTCGAGCAGCCCAATCTGGACGATGAAAACCAGAGCCATCTCTATTTCGATCCGGGCGACGGCCGTCTCATCACGATCTTCACCAACGAAGACCGCAAACCGGACCCGGAGCCGGCTCCCCAGACAATCGGCTGTGTTCACCACCTGGCACTTGCCGTATCGCAGGCAACCTTTCGGCAGATTGCCGAGCGGCTTGATGTACGCGGCATATCGCACAGCGGTCCGAAGGATCGCGGCTTCATGGATTCCATCTATTTCCGTGACCCGCTCGGGCTGCTGATCGAACTGGCCAGTTATCGCTTTGTACCGCCGGAAGGCGTGGCCATGGGCGAGGTCATGCTGGAAGCACACAAGATCCGGGTGGCGCGGGGTGACTACAACATTCAGGAAGTCCATCTTGCCGATGCCATCGAGCAGTTGACGCGCGAAACGAGGCGCAGCCTGTCTGACGACCGGCGCCCGAAGAACCCGTACAAGCGGTAGGGCGTCATCCGGGTGTTGCACCTGCCAGACGTTCTTTGCACTCGCTCGCAAATTCGCTTGCGCGCCGATGTGAATCATGATGATGAGCTGCGTCCGAAATCTTGTTTTCAGACCGGACCGCAACCTCAGTTGCGCTCTCCGGCGGGCCATGCAATGCTCGGTTAACAAGGTCGTTTGGGAAAGGCCCCAGCAAGGGGGCTCCAGGGTTTTTTTGAATGACAATGGCTAAGAAGGGGCGTCCCTTGGCCGCTGCCGATATCATCGGCTGGCGTGAAATCGTGAGCCTTCCCGAACTGGGCGTTTTCGATATGCGTGCCAAGATCGACACCGGCGCACGCACCTCGGCGCTCCATGCCGAAGAACAGGAAGTGTTCGAACGCGACGGCCGGACCTGGGTACGTTTCCGGGTGCCTGCCTCGCGTCATCACAGCGATTTCCGGGCGGAGGTTCCGGTTCTGGACGAGCGCAACATCAAGAACACCAGCGGTGTTCCCGAGCGGCGCATTGTCATCCGGACGTTACTTCATCTTGGAAAACATCACTGGCATGTGGATGTGTCGCTGGCGGACAGGTCGAACATGGGGTTCGACATGATCCTCGGCCGGACGGCGATCAGGCGGCACAACGTGCTGGTGCATGCCGGCCGGTCTTTCCTGGCGGGAAAGCCCGCGCTGGCAACAAAACACTAAGCTGCGCGTTTACGTGGCAGGAAACAATCACTGAAAATTCGGTGTCGCAACACCGGTCGGAACGAGGCTGAGACCGAGGGACTTGAACCAATGAAAATTGCTATGATGGCACGGAATCCCGAGCTCTATTCGCACAAGCGCCTGAAGGACGCTGCCGAGGAGCGCGGTCACGAACTGGAAATCATCAACACCCTGCGCTGCTACATGAACATCGCCTCGCGGCGGCCGGAAATCTATTACAACGGTAGCAAGCTGACCGGCTTCGACGCGGTAATTCCGAGGATCGGCGCATCGGTCACTTTTTACGGTCTGGCCGTGTTGCGCCAGTTCGAGATGATGGGCGTCTACCCGCTGAACGAATCCGTTGCTATCGGACGGTCGCGCGACAAGCTTCGGTCGATGCAGCTGCTTGCCCGCGACGGGATCGGCCTGCCGGTGACGACCTTCGCTCACGATCCGAAGATGACCGAGGAAGTGCTGGCGACCGCCGGCGGTGCGCCGGTTGTGATCAAGCTGCTGGAGGGCACGCAGGGCATCGGTGTGGTTCTTGCCGATACGGAGCGGTCTGCCAAGTCGGTGATCGAGGCGTTTCGCGGTGCCAACGTGAACATCCTGGTGCAGGAATTCATCAAGGAAGCCGGCGGCACCGACATCCGTGCGCTGGTGGTTGGCGGCAAGGTGATTGCGGCCATGAAGCGGACGGGTGCGGAGGGCGAATTCCGTTCCAACCTGCACCGCGGCGGCAGTGCGGCCGCCATCAAGATTTCTCCCGAGGAACGTTCGACTGCCATTCGCGCGGCAAAGACCATGGGGCTGAACGTCTGCGGTGTCGATATGCTGCGCTCCAACCATGGCCCGGTGGTGATGGAGGTCAACTCCTCGCCCGGGCTGGAGGGCGTTGAAAAGGCAACGGGTATTGATGTTGCCGGCAAGATCATCGACTTTATTGCCAAGAATGCCCAGGTTGGCAAAACCAAGACCAAGGGACGCGGTTGACCACAAAAGTGAAAGCCTTCGAGATCGGCGACCACAAGATCGCACCGGGAACCCGGCGTACGATCGATCTGCCGGTCAGCGTGCTGTCGGACCACACGCCCGTGACGATGTCCGTGCATGTCCTGCATGGAAGCAAACCCGGGCCGGTCATGTTCGTCAGTGCGGCCGTGCATGGTGACGAGGTCATCGGTGTGGAGATCGCACGCCGTGTCCTGAAAGCGCCACAGCTTGAAATCCAGGAACTGGACAAGCTGAAGGGTACGCTGATGGTCATCCCGATCGTCAATGCGTTCGGTTTTCTGAACCATTCGCGCTATCTGCCTGACCGGCGTGACCTGAACCGCTCGTTCCCCGGTAGCCTGCGCGGCTCGCTGGCCGGGCGGCTGGCGCATCTTTTCATGAGTGAGATCGTCAACCGGTCTGATTATGGCATCGACCTGCATTCGGCGGCCATTCACCGGACCAACCTGCCGCAGATCCGCGTTTCGCCTTCACGGGCAGACACGCTGTCGCTCGCGAAAGCTTTCGGTGCTCCGGTCATCCTGACCTCCAAGGTGCGCGATGGGTCTTTGCGACAGGCCGCACAGCTGAAGGGAACCGACGTCCTGGTGTTCGAGGCGGGCGAAGGCCTGCGGTTTGACGAAATGGCGATCAGGGCCGGCGTTTCCGGCGTCTTGCGCGTGATGCGCTCCTTGAAGATGTTGGGCGCCAAGGGCATCACGCGGCCAAAGGCCCGTTCGATCCTCAGCAAGACGAGCTACTGGGTCCGTTCGCCGGCCGGTGGATTGTTGCGGCCGTTCAAATCGGTCGGCGATGTTGTCGAACCCGGTATGCTGCTTGGCATCACCTCTGATCCGTTCGGCGAGAAGGAACGGAACGTGCTGGCCGAACTGGGTGGGCTCATCGTGGGCAGAACCAACCTTCCGGTGGTCAACGAAGGGGACGGGCTGTTTCATATCGCCGAGTTCAACGAACGATACGACGCTGAAACGACCCTCGACAGCCTGGCTTCCCAGCTTGAGGCCGATCCGCTGTTCGACGAAGACGAAATCATCTAGCGGCGGCTTGGTTTCAGCGTTTCTCCGCGTGTGCAGCAGCTCACCCACCTATCGCATGCTTCAGGGGAGGGACTGGCTCGTGTTGATGGATGGGCCATTGGCACCGAATGAGCAAGCCGTCTCAGCCCCCACAGCTTGCCCGGAAAAACAATTGTGCGAAGCAGAATTGTCCAAACCTCTGGCCACGTCGGCTTTCGGGCACTATGTTGAACAAAACCGGCGCTCCCGGCGCGTGGATATTTCCCAAGGGAAAGTCTTCCCAATAAAAGCAGGTCCAGATTCATGAACCAGATGGTCACTCCGAAGTTCGGTGTTGGCGCCCCATTGCGCCGCAAGGAAGATGAGCCGCTCATAACGGGCAAGGGCATCTATACGGGCGATTACATGCCGGAAGGCTGCCTGCACGGGGTCGTCGTTCGGTCCGCCATGGCGCATGCGCGCATCAGCCTTGGAAATGTGGACGAGATCCGTGAGATGGACGGTGTCCGGCTGGTGCTCACCGGAGCCGAGCTGGAAGGTCGGACGATGCCTTGCCGGGCGCGTCCGAAGCAGATCGACGGCTCCAATTTCGCAGCGCCCGATCAGCCTGTCCTGTGCTCCGACGAAGTACGCTATGTGGGCGATGCGATTGCCTTTATCGTCGCGGACGATGTCAACGCAGCCCGGAATGCCGCCGAGATGCTGGAAATCGACTACGACCCGCTGGACGTTGTCGTCGGGATCGAGCAGGCCCTTGCACCGGACGCCGTGAAGGTCTGGCCGGAGTTCGGCACCAACGTCGCCTTCACATACGGTCAGGGTGATCAGTCCAAGACCGACGCTGCCTTCGAAAAGGCTGACAAGGTCGTTTCCATCGACGTCGTCAACAACCGGATCGTCGCCAACTACATGGAACTGCGTGGCTGCGTTGCCGAATTCGACGCTGCGAGCGATCGGTTCAAGCTGACGGTCGGCACCCAGGGCGGTCACGGACTGCGTGACATCATCTGCAGCATTCTGGATCTGGAAGCTGACAAACTGCAGGTGATCACGCCGGAAGTCGGTGGTGGCTTCGGTACCAAGATGTTCTGCTACCGCGAATACCCACTGAGCATGGTCGCGGCTCGCGAACTTGGACGGCCAGTGCGCTGGACGGGTGAGCGCATGGACCACTTCGTGACGGATGCGCATGGCCGGGACAACGTCACCCACGCGGAACTGGCGCTGGACGCCGATTGCCGGATCCTGGGGCTCAAGGTGCACGTCAAGGCTGCCATGGGTGCCTATCTGCACCAGTTCGGCCCGTTCATTCCCTTCGTCGGCACATCGATGACCTCCGGTCTCTACGATATTCCGGCCGTCTTTGCGAAGGTCGAGGGCGTCTACATGCACACGGTGCCGACGGATGCCTTCCGCGGCGCGGGCCGTCCGGAAGCTGCCTATCTGATCGAGCGCCTGATCGAGAAGGCGGGAGAGGAAACCGGTGTCGGATCGGTAGAGATCCGCAAGCGCAATTTCATCAAGCCGGAGCAACTGCCTTACACGACCCAGACCGGGCGAATGTACGACACCGGCGATTTTTCCGGCCACCTGCAAAAGGCGCTGGAAGTTGCCGACTGGGACGGCTTCAAGGCCCGGCAGGACGACAGTGCGAAGCACGGCAAGTACCGCGGCATCGGCATCTGTTCCTATATCGAGGCCTGTGCCTTCCCTGGCAGCGAGGAAGCCACCCTTGAGCTCAACGACAAGGGTACGTTGACGTTGCTGATCGGTACGCAGACCAACGGCCAGGGCCATGCAACGGCCTACAGTCAGGTGATCGCGGAACAGTTCGGCATCTCCATCGAGGACATCGACGTTATCCAGGGCGACACCGACCGGGTGCGCAAGGGGGGCGGCACTGGTGGGTCGCGCTCCATCCCCATCGGCCTGCCGTCTGTCCGCGATGCGGGCATTGCGCTGGTCAAGAAGGTGAAGGAACTTGCCGCTGACCGGCTTGAGGCCGGGATCGAGGATCTTGAACTCGACGGTGGCATGGTTCGTGTGGTCGGAACCGACCAGCAGGTGACACTAGCCGAGATTGCGGCAGGCGCCGGGGAAACCCTGACCGCCCGCGAAGAGGTCAATCAGACCGAGGCGACCTATCCGAACGGCACCCATGTGTGCGAGGTGGAAATCGATCCGGATACCGGTGACGTTGCCATCGTCAACTACGTGATCGTCGATGATTTCGGTGTCACGGTGAACCCGCTTCTTCTGGCCGGTCAGGTGCATGGCGGTGCGGCCTCCGCACTCAGCCAGGCTCTGTGCGAACAGACGATCTACGACGAAGACGGCCAGCTTCTGACGGCTTCGCTACTCGACTACCGCATGATCCGTGCGGCAGACCTGCCGGACATTCACTTCGAGACCCGCAACGTTCCATCGACCACCAATGCCATGGGCATCAAGGGCGCGGGTGAAGCGGGAACCATCGGCGGCTGTGCATCGGTCATGAATGCCGTGCAGAAGGCGCTGAAGGACGGAGCAGGGGTCAGTGAGCTGATCGACATGCCGGCAACCCCGCTTCGCGTGTGGGAAGCCATCCAGGCAGCAAAATAACGGAAACTGAAAAAGGCGCCCTTTCGAGGCGCCTTTTATCTTTCAGGCAGCAAGTTGACACCGGTAAAGCCCGGTTCTCAAGATTGTGTCTGTGGTTTCTTTTAAATAAACGTATGAATTATCCGGTTCTTGCCGCAATCTTGCGGTTCATCGGTGCGTGGCGCGAATCCTTCCGCTTCAAGAAATAGGATCCTCCCGTTGTTTCAGTCCTTCTTTCCCAAGCCCAAACTTTTCTTCCTGTCTGCCTTCCTCTGGTCACTCGCCGCAATCCTTGCCTGGTACGGGTTTGCTGAAGGACTGACAGAAACACTGGGCTTCGGCACGCCGCCACAGGGTGAGCAACCACCCATCGGGCTGCCCTATTTCGTCACACCTGATTTTCTTTGGTTCTATATCTATTACGGCATCTGCACGCTGCTCTTCGGCGGTTTCTGGTGGATGTTCTCTCGCGACCACCGCTGGCAGATCTGGTCGATCTGGGGCTCGTCCCTGATCATTTTCATGACCTACTACAGCGTTCAGGTGTCAGTCGCGATCAACAACTGGCGCAGACCGTTCTTCGATACGCTGCAAAACGCGCTCAATGGAGAGGAAAGCGGTGTCACCGCAGCAGACTTCTACAACCTGATGCTGATCTTCGCGCAGATTACATCGGTCTGGGTCATTCTCTACATCTTCACGCGCTTCTTCGTCAGCCACTACGTCTTCCGCTGGCGCACGGCGATGAACGACTACTACGTCGAAAAGTGGTCGAATGTGCGCCACATCGAAGGTGCCTCGCAGCGTATTCAGGAAGACACGATGCGCTTTGCTTCCATCATGGAAGGGCTTGGCGTTGCATTCATCGACTCGATCATGACACTGATTGCCTTCTTGCCGGTGCTGTTTGCGCTTTCAAGTCATGTCTCGTCCCTGCCGATCGTAGGCGAAATTCCGGCGCCATTGTTCACCGCGGCAATCATCTGGTCGCTGTTTGGGACGGTTTTGCTCGGCCTTGTCGGCATCAAGCTGCCCGGACTGGAGTTCCACAACCAGCGCGTCGAGGCAGCCTACCGTAAGGAACTTGTGTACGGGGAAGATCATGAAGATCGCGCCAATCCGGCGACCTTGCGCGAGCTGTTCGGTTTTGTCCGGCAAAACTATTTCCGGCTCTACTTCCACTATCTCTATTTTAACCTGGCCCGCGGCATTTACCTACAGTCGGACAACATCTTCTCCTATTTCATCCTCATTCCGACGATTGTGGTGGGCAAGATCACCTTTGGTATCGTGCAGCAAATCCTGACGGCCTTCAGCCAGGTGTCCTCGTCCTTCCAGTTCCTGGTGAATTCCTGGACGACGATCATCGAGCTCCTGTCCATCTACAAACGTCTGAAAGGTTTTGAGGTCTCCATTGCCGAGCGGGAGCTCGCGGTTGCCGGTGGCACCACTCCTGAACCGGGGGCGCAAGCTTAAGGTCAGGTCTGCGCAAGACGTTCAAGCCAGTTTTCTGTCCCGGCGGTTCCGCGGTCCGACGCACCGCCCGTGGCTTCATGAAGAGCGCCGGGCCTGGAAGTTGTCATGGCGTTCTTGAGCCAGAAGTCCCGTTTCTCCGGACCTCCGGCGCCTACCGGGATGACCCGGCAGGCACCTCTTATCGGAATATCGCTGAAAGTAGCCTCCACCATGGTGTTCTTCGTCATGGCAACGGCCCTCAAGATCGCCGCCGAGACGGTGCCGATCGGTGAGCTTGTGTTCGCACGGAATTTCTTCGGGCTGTTTCCGGTGCTGATCATGGTGGCGATGCGCCGGGAGTTGGGGCTCGCCTTTCGAACGGCCAACCCGCTGGGACATCTTACCCGGGCGTCCGTCGGCCTGACGGCGATGGTTTGCGGCTTTACCGCGTTGTCTCTGCTGCCCTTGCCGGATGCGACGGCGATCGGCTTTGCATCGCCGCTCTTCGTGGTGGTGCTGGCGTTTCTGCTCCTTGGCGAAAAGGTGCGGGTCTATCGCTGGAGCGCAGTCGGTGTCGGCTTTGTCGGCATTCTGGTTGTGCTGTCACCGCATCTGGGTGACGCGGAGTTGGACAGCAACTCGATGATCGGGGCCTTGATCGGCCTGACAGGAGCCGGCTTTGCCGCGCTCGCCATGATCACCGTGCGCAAGTTGTGCGAGACGGAGCGCACGTCCACGATCGTTACCTGGTTTGCGGGCATGTCGTCCGTATTGTCGCTGCTCACGCTGCCGTTGGGCTTTTTGCTGCCGGGTCAGGCCTGGATCATTCCGGACCTGCCCACGGCAGGTCTGCTTCTGCTGATCGGCCTTGCAGGTGGTGTCGGCCAGATCCTGCTGACGCAGAGCTACCGGTTCGCGGATGCCTCCACCATTGCCCCGTTCGACTATGTCAACATGCTGTGGGCGATCATTGTCGGTTGGGTAGTGTTCAGCGAAACGCCTTTGCCTGCAGTGGTGCTGGGGGCGCTGATCGTGATTGCCGCCGGTATTTTCGTCATCTACCGCGAGCACAAGCTCGGGCTGGACCGGACAAAGGCACGCCGGGCGTCATCGCCCTCGCGTTCGTAGGGGGAGAGACAAGAGGGCAGGTCCCGCTGTCTTCCCCGTCATTCCGGACAAGCACAGCAATGCTGTGCGCCGATCCGGAATCCAGACTTATTTCGCGCCTTAGGCGCGGCATTAAACAAAGAGAGAAGAGTTCGCTTTGCTCACGCTGATGCGCTGGATCCCGGATCGGCACGCAGCTTTACTGCGCTTGTCCGGAATGACGGCGAATGCGGGTGGTTTCCGAAATCGGCCTTACTGCGACTTGTATTCGAACCGCTCAACAGCGCTCTTGGTGCCGTCCTTGAAGATCAGCTGCACGCTGATCGACTGGGCCGACCCCAGGGGCAGCTCCAGATAGGGCTTGTCCTTCAGAACGACATTCTGGTTGTCCGGGTCACAGGCTTCCAGTTGCCATTCCTGCTCAATCGGGTCGTCGTTCAATCCGTAGAAGACATAGTCGATGCCGCACTTCCAGGATTCCAGGTGGGTGAAATAGATCAGCTCCTGGCCCTGCCAGTCGCGGAATGACACCCAGTTGGCTTTGGTAAGGTCCAGGATCTGCTTGATCTGCTCCGGTGGCATGCCTTGCGCGGACGCGGTCGAGCCGATCGGAGCAAGAGCGAGGGGCAGGCAAAGGGCGGCGATTTTAATGAGTTTCATGGAAAATTTCCGGGTCTGAGTTCAGAAGGCCTTGAAGGTAATGATGGTTTTGGTGTCCTGAATGCCGTCGATCGGGTGGACCTTCTCGTTCACGAAGTGGCCAATGTCCGAGCCGTCGTCGACATAGAATTTCACCAGAAGATCGTAGTCGCCGGAGGTGGAGTAGACTTCGGACGCAATTTCCGCATCGGCGATCGCATTGGCGACCTGGTAGGTCTTGCCCAACTGGCATTTGATCATCACGAAAAACGGTACCATGGGGCGCTCCGGGCAGTTGGTGTTTGAAGGGGGTGAACGTGTCACCTGAACCATCAGCCGGGCTGTTCGGTCAGCCAAACATGCCGGGCAACAGATTCACGAAAGCAGACTAGGACATCGCCTATCTCCTCCCGCCAGTCAATTGCCGAGTAGCCGCTCTGCACAAGCCGGGTCTTGCAATCGCACGGCCGGCTTGTTAGCAGTGCAATCATCTCATGGGGGTGCCCGGCCATCCTGGACCGGGCTGAGAGGCGGCCTGCCAACTCCTTGAACCTGATCCGGCTGATACCGGCGGAGGGATTTGAGATCATGATGCACACACCACTCCCTTCAACACGTCCTTTCCGGAATACCGGCAACGGGCTTTCTGTCGCAGGAGAGCCGTCATGAGCCTTTCCGTTGCTGCTTCCACGCAAGCCCTGAGCGCCGAACAGGTCTTCACCCTTCTGGAAAGGGTGCGGCAGAAAACGCCGCGCGTTCACGCTATCACAAACGCGGTCGCCCAGAGTTTCACCGCCAATGTGCTGCTTGCGCTAGGCGCGGTTCCTTCCATGACCATCGCGCGGGAGGAAGTTGCGGCCTTTGCCGGTGGGGCTGATGCACTGCTGGTGAACCTCGGCACCCTTGACGAGGAACGCCGTGCAGCCATTCCGCTAGCGATCGAAGCTGCCCGGACGGCCGGACGTCCGGTTTGTGTCGATCCGGTCTTCGTCAACCGGTCACCCGTGCGCTGCGTCTATGCGCGCGAATTGCTGGGCGTGAAGCCGGATCTGGTGCGGCTCAATCCGGAAGAACTCACTGCTGTCTTGCCGGATCGGGCGGATGCCGATGCATTGATCGAGGCCGGAACGGTTTTTGCGGTCACTGGCCCGGAAGACAGGGTCGAGAGCCGCGGCGAGGATTTCCTGCTGCGCAACGGCGATCCACTGATGTCACGCGTGACGGCCACCGGCTGTGCCGGCGGTGCGGTTCTGGCGGCGTTCCTGAGCATCGAAAAGGACAGGGCGCTTGCAGCTGCTTGCGGACTGTCCGTCTTCAACATTGCCGGCGAAATCGCTGCCGGCCGGTCAGGCGGGCCAGGCAGTCTGGTGCCGGAGTTGCTCGACGCACTCTATTGCCTGACTGACCGCGACATTGAAGCCCGTCTCAAGACCGGCTGACGCAGGCTTTTCGGCATCTACTCCCAGGAGGTTCCCATGACCGCAATTGCGGTAACCATTGCAGGATCGGATTCCGGCGGCGGAGCCGGCATTCAGGCTGATCTCAAGACCTTTTCCGCAAATGGCGTCTTTGGTGCCAGTGTTATTGCAGCCCTGACGGCGCAGAACACGCTTGGCGTCAGCGCCATTCATGATGTGCCGCCGGAGTTCGTGCGGGCCCAGATGACGGCCGTCTTTTCGGACCTTGCCGTCAAGGCGACAAAGATCGGCATGCTGTCGCGTGTCGATACGATCGAGGTGGTAGCTGAAGGGCTTCGGGCACATGAGACAGGCCCGGTTGTGCTTGACCCGGTGATGGTGGCTGCCTCCGGTGACCCGTTGCTTGCCGACAGTGCGGTCGACACGCTGATTGCCTTGCTGCTGCCGCTGGCCGATATTGTTACCCCGAACCTGCATGAAGCTGCCCGCATGTTGCAGGGCGACGTTGCCGCGGACGAAACGCAAATGCAGGCGCAGGCAGAACGTCTGCTCGGTCTTGGAGCCAATGCGGTTCTGCTCAAGGGCGGGCACGGGTCTGGCGCGAATAGCGCCGATCTGCTTCTGGATCGCAACGGCAATGCGGTCTGGCTCAGGTCAGAGCGGATCAAGACCGATAACACGCATGGCACCGGTTGCACCCTGTCATCCGCGATTGCCTCGGGTCTCGCCAAGGGGCAGGACATGGAAGCGGCCGTCAGGTCCGCAAAGTCCTATATTCAGGCCGCCATCGCCGCTGCCGACACACTTCACATCGGCAGTGGTCACGGGCCAGTCCATCATTTTCACGCGTTCTGGAGCAAGTGAGATGACCGATCAGCCAAAGACCGAAACCGGACGGATCAGCCGTCGCGGACTTCTGGGGGCTTCCGCCGCCGCCGGTGCAAGCGCATTGGCCGCCCCGGCGGTGGCGCAGGAGCAGGCGACGCTGGAATGGAAGATGGTCACGTCCTGGCCAAAGAACTTGCCAGGGCCCGGGGTCACGGCGCAGCGCATTGCCGACAGGATCGAGTTGATGTCCGGCGGTCGCCTGCGCGTTCGGCTTTATGCTGCAGGGGAACTGGTGCCGGCTCTGGGCGTGTTCGAGGCTGTCTCGGCGGGGACGGCGCAGATGGCGCACACGGCCTCGTTTTTCTGGCAGGGCAAGATCCCGGCTTCGGTCTATTTTACCGCGATCCCCTTCGGTTTGCTGCCGCATGAGCATATCACCTGGATTGAGCAGGGGGGCGGCCAGGCGCTTTGGGACGAGCTTTATGCCCCGTTCGGACTAAGGCCCGTAATGGCCGGCAACACCGGCGTCCAGATGGGTGGCTGGTTTAAGCGCGAAATCAACACTCTTGACGATCTCAAGGGGCTGAAGATCCGCATGCCGGGCCTTGGCGGCGAAGTGATGCATCGGCTTGGGGCGACGCCTGTCAGCCTGCCACCTGCAGAGTTGTTCCAGGCGTTGGACAGCGGCGTGCTGGATGCGACGGAATTCCTGGGTCCCTGGTCGGACAGGGCAATGGGGTTCCAGAAAGCAGCCAAGTCCTACTACACGCCGGGGTTCCATGAACCCAACGGCACCGGTGAAGCGCTGTTCAACAAGGTGGCGCTGGAAGGTCTGCCGGAAGACCTTGGCGCAATCGTTCTGGAGGCCTGCAAGGCAGAAAACGGCCGCTCGCTTGCAGAAAGCGATTGGGAGAATGCAGGCGCACTGAAGCTCCTGCAGGAAGAGGACGGCGTTACCGTCCGTCCTTATCCGGACGACGTTCTGGACGCTTTGCGGGAGACTTCGGCAGTCGTGCTGTCCGAGTTCGCGAGCAAGGATGCGCTTAGCCAGAGGATCTACGACAGTCATATGGCTGCGCGGGCACGCCTTGCCCCCTGGAGTGACGTTGCCATGCGTCGCTTCCTCGAAGCTCGCGACAGCTAGGCTTGCCGCTTGAGGTCGCAAACAAGGAATGGAGTGCGGTCCTGGACCATCTCTTTCTGCGAGCCGGTGCAACCCACCGGTTCGCAGCTTGCAACCTGCCTTGCCGGAAAAGCTGTAATTGGCCGGACAGTGGCGCTGCGCCTGCTGACAAACATCCTGACAAAAATTCAATTTCGAATGGAAAGACTACTGCCCAACGGTGTGCCGACGCGATTTCCGTTAGGAAAGGTGATTGGCGTTTTTACCAAGGAATATCAAGGGACTTGTCCTACAAAAGATCCACATTCCGTCACGAAACCTGTGGCAAAGCCGCAACGATTCACCGTTAAATTACGTTATCGGAAACTGACATTTCGAGTGCCTGTTTTTTAGGCAAATGTTTGAAAGTGTGTCGGTGCGATGGCGAAGAGACTCTGAACCTGTCGTTTTTGAAGTGTTTTGAATGTCTACGCAGCAATACCTACCAGAAAAGCTGCGCATTTCGCATTGCAGCATGAAAAAACGACCGCATAACTGACGTAAATATTCAGTTGAAACGGACGGCATTCTCCTAAAACCCTGTCTCAGGTTGTCATCAAGCATCCGGTGGCTAGGGGATGGGAGGAAACTCAATGCCGTGGGTAAACAAGAAATCAGTTCTACTTGCTTCTACAGCTGTAGCTCTATCAATGGTTGCAAGCTCTGCGTTCGCAGGTGGTTTCGCACTTAGAGAGCAGAGTGCCTATTATCAAGGAATGTCTTTTGCGGGGAACGGAACGACGGGTGAGTCCATCTCCTCGATGTTCTGGAACCCGGCAACGCTGATTGGTGCGGGCAAAGGGCTTACGATTGAATCGCACAGTTCTTTCATCATGCCTGAGTCCGATATCGACGGAACCTTTACGCCCGGAGCACTGACAACCGTCAATGGTGCGACCAGCAGCACAGCGGGCAGCGGCGACATTGCATCGGATGCCTGGGTACCGTCCACCTACACAGCTTACCGCTTCAATGATCAAGTGGTGTTCGGCCTTGCCGTCAATGCGCCGTTCGGGCTTAGCACCAAACCGGAGCAGAACTGGGCAGGCCAGTATTATTCCCGATCATCCGAAGTGTTCTCGGTCAACGTTAATCCGGCCATCGCCTATCAGATCAACGACATGTTCGCTGTCGGTGTCGGGGTCCAGGCGCAGTATCTGCAAGTCCGGCTGAAATCGGCCTATCCGTTCTCTACCTCTGCGGCGACGACCGAGTTCAAGGGGGAAGGCTACGGCATTGGTGTCACCGCGGGCCTGACTGTGCGGCCTTGGGAGGGGACCGAGATCGGTCTTGGCTACCGGTCCGCGGTCGCCAACAATCTCGACGGGTCCTACATCAACCCGGGCGGGCGCTTTTTTGCCGGCATGACCCCGGTTTCCTTCGCGGGCAATCGTGCAGGCATCGAGGCGACAGTCGTCACGCCAGAAACCGTTACTCTGTCGGCAAGTCACCGCATCAACGATACCTTCAAGATCGCCGGTACGGTTGAATGGACCAACTGGTCCCGCCTGAAGACAGTGCATCCGAGCAGTGATGGCGGCACGGCAACCACCAATCCGACCGGTTTGCCAAACCTGGAATTCAACTACGACGACGGTTGGTTCTTCTCGGTGGGTGGCGAGTACAACTGGAACCAGCAGGTTACCCTGCGTGCAGGTGTCGGCTACGAGCTTTCGCCGATCGATGAGGCCATTCGTTCCACGCGTTTGCCGGACAACGATCGTCTGTGGTTGTCGGCCGGTATGACATGGTCTCCGTCGGACAATCTCGCTTTCGACATTGGCTACTCACACCTGATACCAGCCGACACCAAGATCGATATCTCGGGTAACCACCAGGACTACAATTCCAATATCGGTACATACACAGGCAAGGTCGATAGCCAGGTGAACATCATCTCGGCCGCGCTCAGATACACCTACTGAGCGGAAACCCGCTGATAAAAACAAACAAGGCCGGGGCATATGCTCCGGCCTTTCTTCATGACTTTGGACGCTTAGAACGCCGCCGGATAGAGCCCGCCATCCATCAGGATGTTCTGGCCGGTGATGTAACCGGCATGGCGGGAGCACAGGAAAGCGCAGGTCTGGCCGAACTCCTCGGCTGAACCGAAACGTCTTGCCGGGATTTCCGCTGCCTGTGCCGCCCGGACATCCTCGATGCTTTTACCTGACTGCTGCGCGGCGCGCTCGAAGCCGCCTTTCAGACGGTCGGTGTCCATCTTGCCGGGCAGCAAGTTGTTGACCGTCACGCCGTGGGGGGCAAGCTGGCGGCAGACGCCGGCCAGGAATGCCGTGAGCCCCGCCCGAGCACCGCTGGACAGATCGAGCCCTTCGATCGGCATCTTTACCGAAAGCGAAGTGATGTTGACGATGCGGCCGAAACCACGCTCCTTCATGCCGGGGACAACCACCTGGATCAGCTCGATGGGGGTGACGAAATTCTGCACCACACCTTCCATCAGCGCCGCACGGTCCAGCTCGGAATAGTCGCGCCGGGGCGGGCCACCGTTGTTGTTGACCAGGATGTCCGGATCCGGGCAGGCCGCCAGAAGCGCTTCTTGTCCCTCCCGTGTGGAAACATCCGCTGCGATGGCGGCAACGCTCACGCCGAAGCGGTTCTGCAGCAGGGTGCGGGTTTCTTCCAGAACCGTTTCGTTACGTCCGTTCAGGACGATATCGCAGCCTGCTTCCGCCAGTGCTTCGGCGCAGCCCTTGCCGAGGCCGCGGCTTGACGCACAGATGATTGCCTTTTTGCCCTTGAGGCCGAGGTCCATGAACGTTCTCCTTGATGCAGGTTGGACATGCTTTGTGGCTGGCAAAACCCGATGCTGTCAAATGCCGTCAGGGACATATGGAGCCGGTCAGCATCCGGCAAGATGTTCGTGAAGCAACGGAATGAAGTGAGGGAGGCCAATACCCGATCCGTGCCGGTGTTAATCATTAAGCTGGAAAACAAACAGGCCCGGGGAAGTCTCGCCGTTTGTCATAATAGTGATACTTGAATCGCGTCTATAGCGCTCCAAAGGGAATTTGGAGAAGTGCTATGTCTACCGCTGAGGCATCGCGGCATTACCGGGCCTTGTTTATTTCCGACGTCCATCTTGGCACGCGCGGTTGTCAGGCGGAGATGCTGCTGGACTTTCTGAAGGACAATGAAGCCGAGACCATCTACCTGGTCGGCGACATTGCCGATGGCTGGCGTCTGCGGCGGTCCTGGTACTGGCCACAGCTTCACAACGACGTGGTGCAGAAGATCCTGCGGAAGGGGCGCAAGGGAGCGCGGGTCATCTATATTCCGGGAAATCACGACGAGTTTCTGCGCAGCTTCCTCGGTACGCATTTCGGCGGTGTCGAAGTGACCGACAGCATCATTCACGAAGCTGCCAACGGCAAACGCTATCTGGTCATTCATGGTGACCAGTTCGACGTGGTGATCCGCCATGCCAAGTGGCTGGCCTTCTTTGGCGACAAGGCCTATGTGACCGCGCTCGGCGTCAACACCTGGCTCAATGTGGTTCGCCGCCGTCTCGGCCTGACTTACTGGTCACTGTCCGCCTGGGCCAAGTTGAAGGTCAAGAACGCGGTCAGCTTTATCGGACGTTTCGAAGAAGCCCTGTCCGACGAGGCGCGCCGGCAGGGCGTCGATGGCGTCATTTGTGGTCATATTCACCACGCCGCGGACCGTGATATGAACGGCATTCACTACATCAACACGGGTGACTGGGTGGAAAGCTGCACTGCGGTTGCCGAGCACCACGATGGAACATTTGAGGTGATCCGATGGGTGGACCGTACCCAGGAGGAGGCCGTGCCGGCGAAAGCCAAGGAAGCACCGGTCGCCGCATGAGTTCCATTCTGATTGTGACGGATGCCTGGCATCCCCAGATAAACGGTGTGGTTCGCTCGCTGGAGCGCACAGCCGAAGAACTCGAGAAGATCGGCGTGCGGGTGGAATTCCTGACCCCTCAGGAATTCACGACGCTGCCTTGTCCGACCTATCCGGAAATTCGCCTGTCGTTGACCCATCGCGGCATCGTGCGCCGGAAGATCGAGGATTACGGTTGCGAGCATCTGCACATTGCAACGGAAGGCCCGCTCGGGCTTCTGGCGGCAAGCGTCGCCAAGAAGGCTGGGCGCCCGTTCACCACGAGTTACCACACCCGGTTTCCCGAATATGTTTCAGCCCGGCTCCCGGTTCCGCTGACTTGGTCCTACAGCTGGCTGCGCCGGTTCCACAATTCCGGCTGCGGCTGCATGGTCGCCACACGGTCGCTGGAGCAGGATCTGCGTGATCGTGGTTTTACCAATCTGATGCGCTGGTCGCGCGGCGTGGATGAGCAGCAGTTCAAGCCTTACGAGGGCTCCGTTCTGCCAGCCGACCTGCCGCGTCCGGTGTTCATGTATGTCGGCCGGGTCGCAATCGAAAAGAACATCAAGGCGTTTCTGGATCTCGACCTGCCGGGCTCGAAGGTGGTGGTCGGTGGAGGCCCACAGCTTGACAGTCTGCGCCGGGAGTACCCGGGGGTGCATTTTACCGGTTCCAAGGTGGGCGAGGATCTCGCAAGGCATTATTCCGACGCGGATGTCTTCGTGTTTCCCTCACTCACCGACACTTTCGGCAACGTGATGCTTGAGGCCCTGGCCTGCGGCGTGCCGGTTGCCGCTTTCCCGGTAATGGGCCCGCTCGACGTCATCAGCGATACGGGGGCGGGTGTCTTGTCGGAAGATCTGCGCGAAGCGGCTGAAGCCGCGCTGGATATCCCACGCGAACATTGCCGCACGATTGCCATGAATTACACCTGGGCGGCCAGCGCACGTCAGTTCCTGGACAATTGCATTGAAGCCCAGGACATACACAACGCCCGTACGACGCAGGGAAAAGCCGCCGAATAAGGCGGCTGCCCTGATGTGCAATGACGTCGCGCAGTGCGGCAAACGAAATTGACACCAAGACAAGTTCCCGCTGGAACTGCCCGCTTTCCTGTGAAAACACTTGCATCGAGACCCGGCCCTGAAAGGGGCCGAGGCATTGCCTTGTACGCTTCTGCGGCAGGCCTCCAAGCAGTTGTTTGACGTTTAGAGCGAGTTCCGATGACGAATATGCAATCGCTGCCTGTGTCTGAAGCAGGTTCGAAGTTGGCTGGTAAAACCGTTTCCATAGAGGATGTTGAAGCTGCAGCGGAGAGGATCCGAAGCGAGGCGCTGGTGACACCGCTCCTGAGACATCCGTTGCTGGATGAGGTAACCGGGGCAACTGTCGTCGTGAAACCGGAAAACCTGCAACGCAGCGGCTCGTTCAAGTTTCGCGGCGCCTTCAACCGCCTCAGCCTCATCCCGCCGGCAGACCGACCCAGGGGCGTTGTGGCCTGTTCGTCCGGAAACCACGCGCAGGGCGTTGCTGCAAGCGCGCAGCTGCTCGGCATGCCCGCAACCATCGTCATGCCGTCGGACGCTCCAAGGATCAAGCTGGAGCGCACACGCGGCTACGGGGCGACCGTCATCACTTACGATCGTGAGACTGAAGACCGTGACGCGATTGCAGGCGACCTGTGTTCCAAGTCAGGGGCGACGTTTGTCCACCCCTACAACGATGTCGGTGTCATCGCAGGGCAGGGTACAGTCGGACTGGAGATGGCAGCCCAGGCAGCTGCGCTGGGCCTGCATCTGGACGATGTGCTCGCCTGTACCGGCGGTGGCGGATTGTCCAGCGGCATTGCCCTGGCGCTGGAAGCCAAGTCGCCCGGTACGGTCTTCCATACGGCTGAACCGGAGCTGTTCGACGACTACAAGCGCTCGCTTGACGCCGGTGAGCGGCTCTCCAATGCCGTAAAGACCGGCTCTGTCTGCGATGCGCTCCTGTCCGATTCGCCGGGTGATATCGGCTTTTCAATTCTAAGCCGCGTTGCGGGCGAAGGCGTGACTGTCACGGACGAGGAAGCTCTGGCTGCCGTCGCCTTTGCGTTCACCGAACTGAAGCTCGTCGTTGAGCCCGGCGGAGCCGTTGCACTTGCAGCACTTCTGGCCGGAAAGCTGCCTTTCAAGGGCAAGACCGTCGGTATCGTTTTGACGGGCGGAAACATCGATCCACAAATGCTAAAGACTGCGCTTTCCCGTTAACGCGCCTTTAGGGGGCTACCCGCTAGAGCGGTTCCACAAGCATGGCTTGCCGAAGTCGGGTGGAGGAGACCGGACCAGGCAGTCCTGTTTGCCTTTTCGTCGGGACGGCGCGAACAGGGCTGCTGAAAATTGAATTCCAGCGTGGATTGCCAGGCAACGGCGCCGCGTCTTCTCCTTTCATCACCTGAACATTGCCAGCGTACCGATGCATCGAGCATGGCGCGGAACGCCTTGTTGTGCCTTTAAACAGCCCGCATGGGTTCGCGAGGGAACAGGTGACACGTGCTTTATTGAATCAGGATCTCCTGCCTCTTCACTGTGAGGCTCGGAGATCCGGCAACTGAAGAGCGATCAGCTCACGGGCCCGTCAAACCGGACCTCCATCGGCTGATCCAAGAGGCATTCATGCAGACAAACACCTTGAAAGATCGGCTGAAGTTTTTCCGTTTCACGGACGAGGATCGGGCTGTGGCCCAGTCCATGTGGCCGGCAATCAAGGAAGCCTTGCCGACCGTTCTGGACGGGTTCTACGCACACGTTAAAACCGTGCCGCATCTGGCGGCACTGGTCGGTAACCAGCAGTCGCGCCTGGTGAAGGCACAGATGAGCCACTGGGAAGGGCTGTTTGCAACGGGCCCGGATGAAGCCTACCACAAGCGCGCTGTGCAGATCGGCCTCACACATGTGCGGATCGGCCTCGATCCCAGCTGGTACATCGGTGGCTATTCCTTCGCCCTCACGCAACTGACGGAGACGGTCCTGAAGAAGCGCTTCATGTCGACCGGCAAGCGCGTTCGGGCCATGCAGGTGATGACGAAGCTGGTCATGCTGGACATGGATGTCGCGATCTCCACCTATCACGAGAAAATGGTGGCAGACGCTGTCGGACGCGAGACCGAACTGAAGGCCGCCATCCAGGAGTTTCAGGGCGTTCTGGGCGGTACGGTCGGCACGCTTGGCGCGGCATCCGAACAACTTGAAGTGTCTTCGGGCAGTCTGCGCCGCGAGACGGGCTCCATCGGCGAGCGGATGGTCAAGATGGACAACACGTCTGCCGAAACCGCAAGCGGTGTCCAGTCAAGCGCGACGGCAACGGAGGAAATGTCCGCTTCCATCACCGAGATCGGTCGCCAGGCAGGCCAGTCCCGCGAGATGGCACTGAAGGCCGTGGAAGGTGCACGCAGCACAAACGACTCCGTAACGAAACTTGCCGGCTTCGCGGATCAGGTCGGATCAGTGATCGGGCTGATCTCTGAAATTGCCGAACAGACCAACCTGCTGGCACTGAACGCCACCATTGAAGCGGCGCGTGCCGGGGAAATGGGCCGCGGATTTGCGGTTGTCGCAGCCGAAGTGAAGGAACTCGCCAGCCAGACCACCAAGGCGACGGAAGAAATCACCGAACAGGTCGCCAGCATTCAGCAGGCGACCAGACAGTCTGTGCAGGATATCGAAGGCATCACCTCGATAATCGGTGCCCTGTCCGAAATCGCGACCGGCATTGCCTCCGCGGTGGAGCAACAGGCGTCGGCAACGGCAGAAATCTCGGCCAACGTCCAGATCGCTGCACAGGGCACCCAAGCCTTTACCGACGAGATTACCGCTGTGCGCGGGTCGGTCGAAAATGTCGAGGGGACTGTCGGCACCATTCAGGACATGTCGACGGCGCTGAAAGACCAGGCCGGCCAGCTCGGCCAGCAGGCGGAACAGTTCTTCGCCAAGATCAATTCCGGCCGCTGACCGCCACCTTGCTGTCCCGGCCTTGCGCCGGGACCTCGGAGGCAAAGGGTCTTCCGCTCGCGCGCCCCGGCTCCCCGATCCCGGAAATCCGTAGCGTTCCATCCGCAAGAATCGATAGGAGCGGCAATAAAAAAGGCGCCGTAACGGGCGCCTTTTTCGAAAATCCTGCCGGATGCAGACTTAGTTGAAGAGTGCCTGGCGCTCGGCTTCGGACAGCTGTTTCAGCGGATCTTCACCATCTTCTTCACTGACTTCCTCGGTCAGCTCCCATTCGGCGTCGGCCTCGGCTTCGTCTGCCGCTTCATGAGTGCCACCACCCACTTCGCTGTCGAACAGGCGTTCGATGGCAGCTTCATCCAGAGTGGCGTCCGGGTCGGCACCAGCGAATTCGTCGTCTTCTTCCTCTTCGTCGGCAGCAGGAGCGGAGGCGAACATGTCGTCGATAGCGGCTGCGTCCATCGGCTCGTCACCGCCGGCCATGATGGCATCGACGTCGGCTTCGCTTGCCATGATGGCATCAACATCAGCTTCGCTGGCATGCTTCGGAGCTTCTGCCGGGGCTGCTTCCGCGCCGGTTTCCTTCAGTGCGGCGTCAAACACGTCGTCGCTGACGGACATCAGCTCATCAACGTTGTTCTGGGAAACGCCGCCCGCAAGCTGCGGACCGTTCAGGAGATGTGCATCCGGACGAGTGTCGACCGGGCCAGCCGTTGCTTCGGCTTCCAGCTCCTGGATGCCCCAGATGTTGATCATCAGGTTGATGCGGCTTTCAAGATAGCGCAGTACCTGAACAACCTTGTTGGTCCGCTGGCCGGTCAGATCCTGGAAGGAACAGGCCATGAAGATTTCGGTCGCCTTGGCATCGATGTCGTCGCACACGGCATCGTCCGCACCATTCTCGCGCAGGACCCAGGCCTTCTCCTGAATCTGCTCTGCAGCTTCCAGAATGGATTGGGTCGCGCCTTCGGTCTGGGTGACGATGGCATCGAGTTCGTGAGAGGCGTCGACAAAGCGGTTGCTTTCCTCGCCTTCCGCCTTGATGTTGGCAATCTCGGCCTTGGTACGCTCGATAGCCTCGTGCATGTCGGCAATGTCGAGACGGATCTTGTCGAGATCCGGCACCTTGCGCTGCCGGGTCATCATTTTCTCTAGCCGGCCAATCGCGGTCAGGATCTCGGTGGTTTCCGGGGTCTTGTTGCGATTGAGAAACTCTTTCAGAAACCTGCGCCCGCGATCGGACTCCATCAGGGTCTGTTCGAGAGTCTGGTATTCGGCTTCGCCGATCAGCTCCGGCTGTTCCTGTGCTGCTTCCGCTTTCATGTGGACGCGAATCTCAACTTGCCTAAGGGTCGTTTATTGCCGTAACACGGACAACTTCGCCCCCAAGGTAAGGCGGAAAACGTTAACATCCTTTTAGGGCGCTACTTCGCCCGGTATCCCATGTCGCTCGACCGTTCCAGTATCAGCAGCCGTGTCTCGGCCCTGTTCGCCAGCCATTTCTTCGGCGTTGGCCTGTTTCTGCCGTTTATTCCGGTCGTGCTCGGGTTTCGCGGGCTGACAGCGGCTGAAATCGGATTTGTTCTGGGGATAGGCACGATTGCCCGGATCGCGGCAAGTCCGCTTCTGTCGAATCTCTCCGACCGCACCGGCCAGCGCCGTCTGTCGATCCTGATCTATTCGCTGGCCGCCGCGTTTTTCATCGGGCTCTACTTTCTGCCGTTAGGGCTGGTGTTCCTGTCCGTCGCGGTGATCGGCTACATGGTCATGAATGCGCCGGTGGTGCCGCTCAGCGATGCCTATGCGCTGGATGTCCAGCGCAATACGGGAGCGGATTACGCCCGCATGCGGCTATGGGGTTCAGCCGGTTTCGTGTTTGCCAGCATCTTCGGAGGTTCGTTGGCTGCGGAAGGTACGTCCTGGCTCATCGTGGTTGCCGTCGGCCTTGCGTCCCTGGCAACGGGTGCTGTTGCCATGTCGCTTCCCCGGCAAAAACGTGGTGAAACGCCTTCCGAAGCGGCTGACGGGACTTCGGACGACCACAAGGACACGCCGTTCAAAAGCGTCTGGTTCTGGCCGCTGTTGATGGTGCTTGGATTGTACCAGGCGAGCCATTCAGCCTTTTACGGCTTCGGGACGCTTTACTGGCAGGCGATGGATGTCCCTGACTTTGCGATCGGTCTCTTGTGGGCGACGGGTGTTGCGGCTGAAATCGCCCTGTTCACGGTTGCCGGAAAACTGGCACAACGGTTTGATCCGCCAATCTTTCTGCTGGCCGCCGGGGTGGCGGCAACCTTGCGTTGGCTGCTGTTCCCCTTCGCCGACACGCTCCCCGCCATGGCTGCCTTGCAGACTTTGCACGGCCTATCTTTCGGCGCGGCCCATCTGGGGGCCGTCGCGATCCTTGCACGGGTCGTGCCGAGCCGTTGGGCGGGAACGGGGCAGGGGCTGCTTGCGACTTCCGTAGGCATCCAGATGGCGATCGGCCTCAGCATTTCCGGCGCCATTTACGAGATCAATCCGGACTGGCCCTTCTTCGTGATGTCTGTGGTTGCGGCAATCGGCACGCTGTTGACACTGGCGATGACGCCAATGCTGCGAAATCGCATGGCGGCGGAGTGAGGTTGGGGAATGTCCGTATTCTCCCGCTGAAGAGGGATTTCAGCGCCCTTCGATAGTGCAGATACGCATGCCCACAAAAAACGCCGGCCCAATGAGAAGGAACCGGCGTTTTTCTGTTTTCCGAGGTCGAAGCGCTTACCCCCACAGCTCCGGCTGAGGCGGATAGAGCGTGCTGCCTTCGAACTTCAGTCCCGGTGAGCGGTCTTCGGCCAGGAGCAGCGGTCCGTCGAGGTCGACAAAATCCGCCTTCTGGGCGATCAGGACCGCAGGCGCCATCGCGAGAGACGTGCCGAGCATGCATCCGACCATGACCTTGAGATCCTGGGCGCGTGCTTCATCGCAGAGCTTCAGCGCAGCCGTCAGACCACCTGCCTTGTCGAGCTTGATGTTGACCGCGTCATATTTTGCGCGCAGCCCATCGATGCTCTTGCCCGGATGAAGGCTTTCGTCCGCGCAGATCACCACACGCCGCTCGAGCCCTGCCAATAAACCGTCGTTCTTTGACGGCAATGGTTGTTCGATCAGGGCCACGCCCGCAGCTTCGCAGGCGGCCATGTTGATCTCAAAGCAGCTTTCGTCCCAGGCTTCGTTGGCATCGACGATCAGGGTGCTTTCAGGAGCGGCAAGGCGTACGGCAGCAATCCGCTCGTCATCACCGGGGCCGGCAAGCTTGATCTTCAAAAGCGGGCGGTGAGCTGCAGCGCGGGTCTTTTCAGCCATCTTTTCCGGCGTGTCGACGCTGATGGTGAAGGCTGTCGTGACCGGCTTCAGCGGACCGACACCGGCAATGTCCGTTGCCGGTGTTCCGGATTGTTTTGCTTCCAGGTCCCAAAGTGCGCAGTCGACGGCATTGCGGGCTGCTCCGGCGGGCATCGCCTCCAGAAGCTGTTCCCGGCTGAGGCCGTTTTTCAAAAGGGGCGCGATTTCCTCGATCTGCGTCTGAACGGTTTCGAGCGATTCGCCGTAACGCGGATAGGGCACGCTTTCGCCATGGCCGGTTGCCTTGCCGTCACTCAGGGTGACGACCACGACCTGGGCATGGGTTCGGGTCTCGCGGGAGATCCTGAAACCTCCCGCGATTTCGAAGCGTTGCGCTTCGATGCTGACCTCAAGGCTCATGGCGCACCGAATTCCGCCGAGACCTTGTCAACGATGGCTTCCATGCCGTAGCGGACCGGATCGGTTGCCGGCAGGCCGTGCTTTTCACCGACCTTTGCCAGGTAAGCGAGGGCCTCATCGTCATCGAGTGCGGTGGTGTTCACCGCAATACCGACGCAGCGGATGTCCGGATTGGTGAGTTTGCCGCAGGCAATGGTCATGTCGATGACCTGCTGGATCGTCGGCAGTGCCGCTTCGACGCCGCGCATCTTGGTGCGTGTCGGTTCATGGCAGACGATGAAACCGTCCGGCTGGGAGCCGTGCAGAAGACCAAGGGTGACGCCGGCGAAGGACGGATGGAACAGGGAACCCTGGCCTTCGATGATCTGCCAGTTATCGGGATCGGTCTCCGGAGAGATCCACTCGGCAGCTCCGGAAATGAAGTCGGCAATCACCGCGTCAAGTGCGACACCGCGGCCGGAAATGAACACGCCGGTCTGGCCGGTGGCGCAGAAGGTGCTGGAATAGCCCCGGTCGTTCATTGCTTTGTCCATGGCAAGGGCGGTGTATTTCTTGCCGACGGAACAATCGGTACCCACGGCCAGGATCCGTTTGCCGGCGCGTTTGGTGCCCTTGCCGGTGGCAAAAGCCATGCTGCTGTGGCGCACGTCGTGGAGCTGTCGACCGTTCCGTTCTGCGGCTTCCTTGATCGCCGGCACGCTGGCAAGGCGCACATGGAGGCCGGAAGCGACGTCCATGCCTGCATCGAGTGCTTCGACGACAGATTCGACCCAGTGCTCCGGCAGGCGCCCACCGGCATTCACAGCTCCGATGATGAACGTCTTGGCGCCAGCTTCCGCCCCTTCTGCAATCGACATGTCGGCAAGGCCTGTGTCGGCGGCGCATCCGGGCATGCGGACCTGGCCCAGGCACCAGTCCTTGCGCCAATCGACGATGCCGATCGCGGTCTTGGCGGCGAGGGCATCGGGAACATCACCGAGAAACAACAGGTAAGGACGTGCAATTTCCATGGATTAAGCTTTCAAGTGGCTGCTGGAGGGTTTACCAACTTCATGGTGAATGACGGTTGGTATTGAACTTCTCCATCAGGTATACGAGGGATGGTGAACCAGCGGCAAGAGGGCAGCCAGCCGGAATGGCATTCTTGGAAAAAAACATCGCACCGGAGATGGTTCTGGAAGCAGACGGGCCGGATCATCAATACCTTGCCCTTTCCGGCGACTGGACTGTCAGCACCATCGCCGACGCAGAAAAAGAGCTGAACAGCCTCACGATCGACAAAAAAAGCCTGACCTGCATCGATGTGTCCCAGATCGAGCATCTGGATACGAGCGGCGCTTGGCTGATCCACCGCACGCGCGGCCGACTGGAATTCGAGGGACGCAAGGTTGGCCTGACCGGTGTCTCTCCCGTCCGCCAGACCCTGTTCGAGGAAATCGAGAGCCACCATCCTCCGAGATACAAGCCTGACAGGAACGGATTTTCCATTGCCGGCTTCCTGGAGGCAACGGGCCGCCAGATGGTGGACGTCTATCACGACGCCCTGGCGATGCTGCATATTCTCGGCTCGCTCGGCCTGGTTCTGTCGACAGTTCTGCTGCAGCCCAAACGCCTGCGCAGCATATCGATCGCGGTTCAGTTCGACCGGAGCTGCATTGGAGCCGTGCCGATCGTCGCGCTGATGAGTTTTCTCATAGGCGCCATCATCTCGCAGCAGGGTGGCTTCTACCTCAGGCAATTCGGTGCCGATATCTTCGTGGTCGACCTTGCAGGCATCCTGGTCCTCAGGGAAATCGGCGTGATCCTGACCGCCATCATGGTGGCAGGGCGCTCGGGATCCGCCTTCACGGCGGAACTTGGGGCGATGCGGATGCAGGAGGAAGTCGACGCACTGCATGTGATTGGCCTTAGCGTGACTGAAGTCCTTGTTTTGCCACGAATTCTGGCGCTAATGATTGCTCTGCCGATCCTGACGTTCATTTCGGATCTTGCGGCGCTGCTGGGGTCCGGCATCGTGACATGGGCCTATCTGGACATTCCACCGGCCGCCTTCTTGACCCAGTTGCAGGCGGCAATCACGATCAATACGCTGGTCGTGGGGCTGGTGAAGGCGCCCTTCATGGCACTGATCGTCGGCCTGATTGCCTGTGTGGAAGGGCTGAAAGTCGAAGGCTCCTCCGAATCTCTTGGCCGTCACACCACCATGTCGGTGGTGAAAGCGATTTTTCTAGTCATCGTGGTGGATGGTTTCTTCGCCATATTCTTTGCCGCGATTGGAGTTTGACCGACCGATGACGCCAAGCCAAAGCGTGACGCCTGCAAAAGAGACCGCCGCGACGGGCGAGAAGTCGGACAATGTCCTGTCCGTGCGCGACATCACCGTCGGATTCGGTTCCAAGATCATTCTGCAGGATCTCGACCTGGATGTGCGCCGGGGCGAGGTGCTTGGTTTCGTCGGTGGATCGGGAACCGGCAAGTCGGTGCTTATGCGCACCATCCTGGGCCTGACTCCCAAGCGAACCGGGCAGATTTCGGTTTTCGGACACGACCTGTCGACCGCGAGCCCGAAGGAACGCACGGCAATCGAACGCCGCTGGGGGGTACTTTTTCAGCAGGGCGCGCTGTTTTCCTCGCTTTCGGTCAAGCAGAACATTCAGGTGCCGATGCGGGAGCACCTGAAACTTTCGCCGCAATTGATGGACGAACTGGCGACCCTGAAACTGGAACTGGTCGGGCTGCCGCAAGATGCCGCCGACAAGCTGCCGTCTGAACTTTCAGGGGGAATGATCAAAAGGGCCAGCCTGGCTCGCGCCCTTGCACTCGACCCGGATTTGGTGTTTCTGGACGAACCGACGTCCGGACTCGATCCGATCGGGGCGGCGGCCTTTGATTCGCTTATTGCAAATCTCAGTTCGACCCTCGGACTGACCGTTTATATGGTCACCCATGATCTTGATAGTTTGCATTCTATCTGTGATCGGATTGCTGTTCTTGGGAAAAAGCGGGTTCTGGCCATCGGCACGATGGACGATATGATGAAAAATGATGATCCCTGGATTAAATCTTACTTCAGGGGTGAACGGGCCCTGCGCCGAGTATAGGTTGGACTGAATGGAAACCCGCGCGAACTATATTCTGATCGGCGCCTTCATGGTCGCAATCCTGATCGGTGCGTTCGGCTTTGTGTATTGGCTCGCCGTCACCGCGGAATCCAGGCAGAATGTTGAACTGAAAATCGTCTATCCCGGACCTGTGACGGGGCTTCCGGTCGGGGGGCAGGTGCTTTTCAACGGCATCAAGGTCGGCGATGTGAAATCGCTGGACTTTGCACCGGGGGATCCGACCAAGGTTGTGGCCACCGTTGGCATCAAGCCCTCGACGCCCTTGCGCGAAGATACCAAGGCAACACTGAATTTCACCGGCCTGACAGGCGTCGCCTATGTCGACCTCAGTGGCGGATCATCTGAATCGCCGCTTCTGCTGAGCATGTCCGACGACCAGGACGAGGACAAAGTTCCGGTCATCTACGCCGAACGGTCCTTTTTCGATGACATCGTTGATGGCGCCCGCGATGTTCTCAAGCGTGCGGATTCGACCATGAAGACGGTCGACGACCTGCTGAAGGACAACGGCCCCGCAATCACCGAGATCGTCAACAACGCCGAGACCTTTTCCGCCGCGCTGGCCGCCAATTCCGATGGCGTGAAGGATTTCATGGCCAGCATCGGCAAGGCTTCCGATGCGTTTTCCAGCCTGTCCGGCCGGCTTGAGACGCTGGTGCAGGAAGGTGAACGCCTACTGGCTGCCGTGCCTTCCGACAAGGTCACCGCCATTGTCGATGACCTTTCCAAGTTTTCTGCAAGTCTCGGCAAGGCCAGCAGCGACATCGATCTCCTGATGGCCGATGCCCAGAGCGCGGCCAAGGAACTGCAGACCTTCACGGTGAACCTGAATGAAGGGCTGGATCGCGTTCACAAGATTGTTGGCGCGGTTGATCCTGAAGATGTCCAGAAGGTGGTGCAAGGGGCCGCAGCCCTTGGCGAGGTGCTGCAGAAGCGCACCGGGGACATCGACAAGCTGATCAGTTCCACCAGCGAAACCATGCAGAACGTCAATGCAGTGGTGGAAAACATCCGGAACCAGGAAGGCGCGATCAAGGATATCGTGCAAGGCGGGCGTGATGTCGTGGTCAAGGTGGATGCCATCATGACGCGCGGCGTGGAAATTGCCGCTGCCATTGATCCGCTGAAGGTCGAGGAAGTGGTTGCCAATGTCAGCACCTTCACCGACAGCCTCAATGCATCGCTGGGTAAGGTCGACGAGCTTGTGGCGAGTGTCGATCCGGAGAAGGTCAGCAAGGCCGTCGACAATGTTTCCAGCATCATCGACAACTTCAACAATCAGCAGACGCAGATCAACGAGATCATCGCTTCCACCAAGTCCACCGTTCAGAACTTCGAGGCGGTTTCAGCGACGGTTCGTGGCCAGGATGACCGGATCGCGGCGCTGATTACGGATGTTCAGGCGGCGGCCGAACGTTTTGCGACGACGCTTCAGACCGCGAATGACCTGATGAAGGCCGTGGATCCGGAAAAGGTTGCGAATATCGTCGGTTCCGTCGAAACGGCGACAGCAGGTCTTGCAAATCCGGAAGACGGCATTCCGGCCATCCTGGAAAGTGCCCGTAAGGCTGCGGACAACGTTCAGCAGATGACGGACGATCTTTCGAAGCGGACACCTGACGTCGACCAGATCATCACCGATGCCAAGCAGATGACCGCGACGCTGAATTCCACCTCGGTGCGCGTCGAAAGCCTGGTCGAGAAGGTTTCCACCATGGTGGACGGCGATGGTGAAGGCTTGATCAAGGAAGCGACGTTGGCCGCGCAGGCAATCCGCAAGGTTGCGGTTGCGTTTGAAAGCCGGGCAGATTCGATCGCCGGCGGGCTTTCCAAGTTTGCGACCCAGGGCTCTGCGGATTTCGCCGCGGCGCTGGCGCAGGTTAACCGGACACTGATCTCGATCCAGCGGGCGGCGGAAAGCTTTGAACGCAGTCCGAACCGGGTGATCTTCGGCGGTGAAGATGTGCCGACATATTCCGGCGGGCGGCGCCGGTGAGACTGAATGTGCAGAGGCAGGGGCGTATGACGAAGGCAACCACTGACATGACCCGCCGGGGCGTCTTGACCGCTCTCGGGCTCGGCGTGCTTGTGTCCGGATGCGCCAGTTCCGCGCCGTCGGCCTATTACAGCATCGGTGCGGCTGACGTCGGTGGCCTTCAGGGCCGGTCCAGCCGCGTTCAGGTTCTCGTTTCCGCGCCCCGGGCACTGAAAGCGCTCGACACCAGTTACATCGCGGTTGTCGACAAGGGGCCGGTCTACAGCTACTTCCCGGATTCTGCCTGGGCCGACACGCTACCCAACGTGGTGCAGCTGAAACTGGTCGAAACCCTGCAAAACACCAACCGCCTGCGCGGGGTTGGTCTGCCGGGCGACGGCCTGTTGATCGATTATCAGCTCCAGACGGAAATCCGTGCCTTCGAACTGCAGGTGGCGGGGGCCAATCGCGGTGTCGTCGAAATTTCGGCCCGCATCGTCAACGACCGCAACGGTCGCACAGTTGCCAACAAGGTCTTCCGGGCGGAAACGTCTTCCGGTAGCACGACCGTCGACAAGGCGGTCGAGGCCATGAACGCTTCAGCGGACCGGGTGTTTGCAGAAATGGCTGCCTGGACGCTGCAGAACGTCTGAGGCGTGTGCCCTTAACAGCCGCAATTGGAAACCTTATCCGCATGTTACCTCCGGCTCTCATGCGGCGGAGAATGATCCTCGTTCTCCGGTGTGCGCTTGTTTGCTTGATGCAGTTTGACATCCAGCGTCCTGAAAAAATAATCGTTGCCGTCTTCCCTATCTGGGGGCAGTGAACAAGGCGGCTGCCTGCTAGTCAGGTGGCCAATGTTCAACGTGAGACGAAACATGACGAGAGTTGCGGGTGATCTCTGGTGCAAGGCTGGTGCCGTGCTTTTCATTGTTCTGCTGGGGGCGTTTTCCATGCCCTTTGCAAATGCAGCCGACTTCAGGCTGCGGCCGGATCTCGAGCCGCACCTGAGAAGCCTCAAGCTTATCTATCCCCCTGAAGGACCGCACAGCGTTCTGGCGCAGCTTCCGAACTTGGAAGACGGGGAGGTTAGGCAGATCGATCAGTTTGCGCTTTATCCTGCGGAACCGGAAATGGGAACGCATGTGATCGAGCTTTCAGGCCCGATCGTAAAGGGGGATGCCGGCAAGTTGTCTGCCTTTCTGGACAGCATAAGTGGCCCGTCGATGCGCTACCTCGTTTTCAACAGTCCTGGTGGCGATTTCCTCGAAGGGTTCAAGATCGCTGACAGCATCCGGTACAATCTTGAAAGTCAGGACCCGAACATTGGTGGTGTCTTCGTACTGAAGAACACCAGCTGTGTGTCTGCCTGTGCTCTGGCATTCTCCCTGTCCGTGGACATGGTGCACCCCTTTGCCAGCGATGCCAGATATGTCGAAAAAGGCGCGGAACTGGGCTTTCACATGGCATATCTTGCCGGAGATCAGGGCGCGCAGGTCGAGCGTATCGACAAGATCCTGGCCTTTGGCTACCAGGTGACCGAACAATACAGCAAGCTGATTGGCTTCAACATCAATCCGCCTGAGCTGATGATGGAAGCCCTGAAGCATTCGACGGCAGACAGCTTCTTCTATCTGCGCGGCGGAATTAATACCTGGAATCTCGGCTTTTCTCCCGTTTCCAACGAAGCTGAAGCAAACCTTGTCCATGTGGGAGATGGTGTCGATTACGATGCCAACGAAATCTGCAATGCCGTCAACGTGGCGGGGCGATCCTTCAAGGCCTACTATGAGGTCGCCGACCTGTTTCAGTTCATGAACTCGGAGTTCTCGCTTTTGGACTTGAAAGCTTTGAAAGGCAGAACGGCAACCCTCTATACCGATACGTTCTCGTGCCAGCTGTCGATGACGCCAGAAGGGGCTCTGTCCGTTGCACTCTGGCGTGGCAAACCTCTTTGTCTGCAACAGGGCCCCGGAAACGAGGAGGTCGACGGTGGCTTGCAGGGCTGGTGTGCTTCCAGGAAAGTCGTTTCAGCCCCTGTAACGCTGGGTCTGATGGGGAACGTCCTTGGGTGCTCGGACAACAGGCTTGTTTCCAAAAACAGCTGGGCTGGCGAAAACGGTGGCCCGTCCGGCCGGGTGAAAAGCAATGTGAATTTCCGCTCCAGCCCTGATGTGGGTGGGCAGGTACTGGGTATGTTACCTGCCGGCGCCACGCTCTCCTTGACCGGTTGCATGATCCGCGGAGACAAGGTCGGCATCTGGTACCAGGGACAGTTCGAAGGGCAGACAGGTTGGGTCAGCGCCCGGTACATATCGCCGAACCTTTACTACGAAGCCGGTCAATTTCTGCCGATTACGCGCCGGGTGAAGCCATCCTGGGAGGGGTTCTCGGAACAATAGACGGTTCAGGTCGTTGCACCTGCCTTGCCGTATCTGACGGGCGGGCAGCCAACGTGCCGGGTAAAGGCTGTGCTGAAGGCGCTGGTGGAGCCATAGCCGGTGCGGCTGGAAATCTCGCCGATGCTGTGGAGGCCTGAGCGCAGCATGTGCTTGGCTAGCGTCATGCGCCAGTTGAGCAGGTAACTCATTGGCGGCAGGCCGACAATGCGGTTGAAACGGGTAAAGAACGCGGAGCGGGAGAGGCCTGCCTCGCCGGCAAGCGCCCGGATCGACCAAGGCTGTTGCGGCGCGCCGTGCATGGCACGCAGGGCAGGGGCGACCCGAGCATCCGCCAGGCCGCTGAGAAGCCCGGTGGAAGCGGTGGACTGGACGCTTGAACGGAAGGCCTCGATCAGGAGGACCTGCAGAAGGTTTTCCAGCACCACATCCCTTGCAGGGCGATCGGCTCGTGCCTCGTCGCGTACCAGGGCTGCCAGCGACGCCAGACGATCTTCGCCGCGCACAACCACCATCTCCGGCAGAAGAGAGACCAGCAGTTCGGCATCCGGGCTCCCGAAGCTGCAATGGCCAACCAACTGCTGAACCTGGGGCGGGGATTCACGCGGGTCCAGCATGCCGACGCGCACAACACCATCTTCCCCGTAAACAGGCTGGCTGAAATAGCCTGGAGGTGGTGGCGGATCGAGACTGGTGACAGTCAGCCCGCCAACGGCGGGCAGCAGCGCAAAATCGCCCGCTGACAATATCACCGGTGCTCTTCCGTCCACTTCCAGGTTGAGCCGCCCCATCAGCACCAGGCAATAGAACGCTTCGTTGACATCGTCCCGTCGCACCCGGAAGGGGCCGGAGGCTTCCCCGATTTTCGAGAAGGGGGCTCTGGGCCGCAGAAGTGTGATCACTTCGGACAGGGGATCTGCCATTTCGGACTTTCGATAAAAAGACTGAGACTTCTCATGATAGAAAGTTTTGTCCGTCGTGTCGATATGGGGAGCATCCAACAACAGGAGACTTTGTCATGAAGACCATCATGATTACTGGATGTTCCTCCGGCTTCGGTCTGGAAACGGCGCGGCATTTTCTGAATGAGGGCTGGCGGGTGGTTGCGACCATGCGCAAACCCGACGCCACCTTGCTGCCGGCCTCCGAACATTTGCGCATTCTGCCGCTGGACGTGACAGATCACACCAGCATTGCCGAGGCCGTCGCTGCCGCCGGTCCGGTTGACGTGCTGGTCAACAATGCTGGTGTTGGCTGGTTGTCGCCCTTCGAGGCAACGTCGGAAGACGTGGTGCGCAGGATATTCGACACCAACACCTTCGGGACTTTCGAGATGATCCGCGCGGTGCTGCCGCAGATGCGGGAGAAGGGCGAGGGCGTTATCGTCAACGTGTCGTCCAGTGTCACGCTGAAGTCCTTGCCGCTGCTGCCGGTCTATACCGCCAGCAAAGCGGCCGTGAATGCCTATACCGATTGCCTGGCTCTGGAGCTTGCGCCGCTTGGCATCCGCGTCCAGCTGGTTTTGCCGGGCCGCGCACCTTCGACCAGCTTTGGCACGAATGCACGAGCGTTGATGGCGGACGCGATGGAGGCGCCTGCGGCCTACAAGCCCTTTGTCGAGGAAGTGATGGGGGCCTTCATGGCAGATGCCGACAAGGAACCGACCCGGTCGGAAGATGTGGTCAAAGCCATCTGGCAGGCGGTAACCGATCCGTCGTGTCCCGCCCACCTTCCTGCCGGCAGCGACGCAGAGGCGCTGGCGGCCTGATGAAAGGTATGCCGGGCGGTGTGGCCACCGCCCGGCAATTTTTTGGAATTCGGTTTTCCTGGCCATGCACCGGTTGGTAAAGCCTCAGATGAGCGCCAGTGACAGCAGCGGAACAGCAATCAACAGCGCCAGTCGCAGGATATCGGCCAGCCAGAACGGCAGAATGCCGGCGAACATCGTCCTCAACGGCACGTCCGTTAGCACAGAGCGAAGCACGAAGACGTTGAGGCCGATCGGCGGCGAGATCAGGCTGATTTCGGTCACCACCACCACGATGATGCCGAACCAGATCAGCACCATTTCCGGATCTGCCAGCAAACCGCCACCAAAATCGAGCGAGCTGACCAGCGGGAAGAAGACCGGGACCGTCAGCAGGATCATCGACAGGCTTTCCAGCACTGCCCCCAGCACCACGTAGATCAGTACCAGAACCAGAATGACGACATAGGCGTTGACGTCGAGCGACTGAACGAAGGTCAACAATGCGTCAGGCACACCGGCATAGCTGATGAAGTTGGAAAAGACTTCCGCGCCAATGATGATCGCGAAGATCATCGCCGTGGTGCGCGCGCAGTTGAGCGCGGCGGTGTAGAGCTTTTCAAACGTCAGACCACCGGACACGAGCGCGATCACGAAGGCGGCGGCAGCACCGATGCCGGCTGCTTCTGTCGGCGTGAAGAAGCCGCCGTAGATGCCGATCATGATCACGGCAAATAGCCCGACAACTGCCAGAACACCCCAGACGTCACGCTTTTCGAGCTTCATGTCTTCGGACGCGGTTGGCGCAAGCTCGGGTTTCAGCAGAACCGTGACGTAAATGGCGCCGAGATAGAACAATACGCCCAGCAGGCCCGGGATGATGCCGGCAATGAACAACTTGCCGATGTCGGCCTCGGTAAGCAGGCCGTAGATGATCAGGATGACAGAAGGCGGGATCAGGATGCCAAGCGTGCCACCGGCAGCGATGGAGCCGGTTGCCAGACTGTCGGCATAGCCTGCCTTGCGCATGGAAGGCATGGCCACCTTGGACATTGTGGCGGCCGTTGCCAGAGACGAGCCGCAAACTGCCGAAAAGCCGCCACAGGCGACAATGGCCGCCATGGCAAGGCCACCACGCATGCGGTGAAGCATGTGGTGAGCGGTCGAGAACAGGGACTGGCTGACACCGGAAATGGTCAGGAGGTTGCCCATCAGAATGAACAACGGGATCACCGAAAGGGTGAACGAAAGGCCGGTTTCGAAGGCCGCATTTCCGAGAAGGTTCAGCGCGGCATTCCAGTTGCGCAGGGCCGCGAACCCGGCAGTGCCGACAATGATCATTGCAATGGCAATGGGCACGCGCAGCAACACGAGCGCGAAGAGCGCAACGAAACCGATCAGAGCTTCAAGCATATTCAATACTCACTGGTATCAAGCTTTTTCGCGGAACCGCCTGGCCGCGAAGACTATGGCGGCGATGGCGGAGAGCGCGAAGGAGGCAGCTCCCAGCCAACCGATCAGCGAGAGCGGGATCTGAAGGGAATCCGTCACTTGTCCACGACGGTCCATCTTCTCGGCATGCTCGAACAGCTTGAACGCGATCAGGGCCAGGACACCGACCGTGCAAACAGCGGCAACCAAGGTGCCGAGCCGTTTGAGAAGGACGCTCTTGAGCCCGTCGAGCAGCTCCACCTCGATATGTTCGCCGGCAGCGGTCGTCAGTGGCAGGGCCAGGAAGATCAGCGTGGCCAGCAGCAGCTCCGTCAGCTCATAGGCACCGTTCACGGGGCTGTTGAAGGCATAGCGTGCGACGACGTCGACACAGGTTAGCCCGATCAGGGCGGCCAGCACACATAAACAGGCCAGCCCGAGCAGGAAACCGGCCCCTCGCCGGATCGTATCGATCCGGCGAGGGGCCTGGCCGTTGGATTCGGCAGACATGCTTAGTGCTTGATGCCGGTCTTGTCGCGGAACTCGGCCAGAGCGGCGGTGCCGTCAAAGCCGGTTTCGGCAACGGCAGCTGCCCAGGTGGCTTCATGCTTGGCTGCAAGTTCCTTGACCGCCTCCAGAACCGGGGCCGGTGCGTCGTAGACCTCAATGTCCTTGTCGGCAATGTAGGAAGCCGCACGGGCATCCGCGCCATCCCAGACGCCGCCGGCCATTTCGGCAAGGGCTTCACCGGAAATCTTGTCGATGGCCGCCTGGTCTTCTTCCGACAGGCCGTCCCAGACATCTTCATTCATGACCATGAACCAGGAGGTGTTGTAGAAGCCACCCGGCAGGCTCATGGAGTATTTGGTGTAGTCGGTCAGATTGAAGGCCTGCAACGCTTCCATGGGGAAGGTGACACCATCGATGACACCGCGGGACAGCTTCTCGTAGACTTCGCCCGGGCCCATGAACTGGGTGATGATGTCAAGTTCCTGAGACAGGTCCGCAACATAGCCGCCCGGAGTGCGGATCTTCAGACCGGCAAAATCTTCAGGCTTTTCGATCTTGCGCTGGTTGTTGTGGAACATGCCGGGGCCGTGAACCCAAAGGCCGAGCAGCTTGGTGCCCTTGTGTTCGCCTTGCGCGTCCAGCGTACCGCCATAGACGTCCCAATAGGCCTTGGAGCCTTCTGTCGCAGTGTTTGCGATGAAGGAGAACTGGCCAATGCGCGAACGCAGGAAACGGTCGTCGCGCGTGAAGGAGTGCAGGCCGTAGGTGATGTCGACGATGCCTTCGGCGGCAAGGTCGAAATGCTCGGGCGGCGAGCCGACCGGCTTGGGCAGAATGCGCACGGTTACGCGGCCATCGGTAGCCTTGGCGACTTCCGCTGCCCAGGGCTCCATCACGTCGGTAACGAGCGGGTGTTTCGGCGGCAGCCAGGACGACAGAACCAGTTCGTCGGCGGATGCGCTGGCGATGAAACCGGTCAATGCGGACGCTGCCACACCTGCGAGAATGGAAAGACACTTCAACTGTTTCACGATTTTCTCCTCCCCTTCATTTCATGAAGGCCGTTCTTGCCGGTATGATCCCGGACTTGAAACGTGATGCCAAACATAGTTACATATGCAACAAAATAGTTACACATGAAACCAAGTCAATCGTAAAATCGTGCAGACGACCTAACCAATACTGTTGAGCGCCGATGACCAAGCTGACCAATCCGGAGACCGAGACCCAAGAAGCCATTGGGATTGCGAGCGAAACGCCGGAGACGCCATTGCCCGACTTCGAGCTGGAAACTTTTTTTCCCTACCGGGTGCGTGTCTTTTATTCCGACGTCACACGGGCTCTTTCAGCGGTTTACCAGCGCGATTACGGCATGATGCCTGCCGAATGGCGCACCATGGCCATTCTCGGCTCGGCCTCTGGCGGACTGCAGGCAAGCGAGATCGTTGCCCGCTCCAGCATGGACAAGGTGGTTGTCAGCCGGGCCGTGAAACGTATGGAAGAGCGTGGGTTTCTGACACGCGAAAGCAACGAGGCCGACGGCCGCAGTTTTCTTTTGCAGCTTTCAGAGGAAGGACGCGCGGCTTTCGAGGATCTTGCTCCCAAGCTGAAAGCCGTCGAACAGAAAATGCTCAGCGGCCTCTCACCTGCGGAAATCGAGGGGTTTCTCGCGGTTACCCGGCGGATCCGGGAAAACCTCTCGGACGAATTGGACGGGGTGAGTGATTGAGAGGCGGTGGTCATTCGACTTCCCGCGGCCGGGCGATGCCCTAAGACGGCATTGCGTGCCGGATCTTGCGTCCGACTTGAAAGAGGCATCGCCTCATCCAACTCTCATACGCTCTGCAAACGAGTAGGCCCCGGGTCTCGCGCTGCTCGCCCGGGGTGACACCGGGGGTAGGGTGCCATTAAATCATGCCACTCGGGATTGGACTTCTCGATTAGTTGAACTTTCCAGGATCTGCGCCATTTCTTGAGGCGTTTCTCCATGGCGCTGGCTTCGCTCACATCGTCGAACGCTTCTGCAAATACCAAATTGCCGATGCCGTGCTTGCGGGTGAAATCGCCGCCTGCCCCACCGCGATGCTCCTCAACGCGCCGGGAAAGATCGTTTGTCACCCCAATGTAGAGCGTGCCGTTCATCCGGCTTGCCAGGATGTAAACGTAATAGGTCAAGCTTCATCTCTGAAGTGAATTGCATTTGACGGTACAACCGTTTTGCATCTTCAAGTCAAGCGGCGTCGGTCGCTTTGCGTCCCTGGATCAATCCAGGCAGGTCGTCACCACGGGCGAACGAAGTGAGACCCGGGGCCTACTCGTTTGCAGAGCGTTGGTGTGTCGGTGCGGGCGTTACTTTGGAATGCCCGCAGTTCCATCCAAGCGGAAATGCGGGTGTCCCCCGACGCTCCGCTTCGCTTGGGAGGATTTTGATGCCGTTTTGAGCTCATGCAGGTAATTGGCCTTGAATGGGTTGCTTGCGTCCAGCGATGAAGTCGGCGGCCGTTTTTTGCCCCTGCAAATAAAAAAGGCGGCCAGTGGCCGCCTTTTTCGTGTCTGACTGTCCGTCTCTTAGTCGAGCCGGCCGCTGGCGTGGGCCAGCATGGTGTAGACCTTCCCGGTGTCCGACGTCAGGTACGTCTGGCCGAGCATGTTGTCGCGGTCGTTGCGCGATACCTGGGCCAGGAGCTGCTCGAAGTCTGCCACATACCGTTCGACGGCAGTGCGGAACTCCGGATCGCGAGAGTACTTCTGACGGATTTCGTCGAAGGTCTGCTGACCCTGCAGCGTGTAGAGGCGGCGGGTGAACACGTGGCGTTCGCCATTGCGGTAGCGGTTCCACAGATCGACGAAGGTTTCGTGATCGATGGCGCGGGCAATGTCGACCGACAGCGAGTTGAGGCTTTCAACCGTGTGCAGCGGCGTGCGGCTCATGTCCGTGTCCGAACCGGCATCGTCGTCGCGCGAGGCGCGGCGCAGCAGGTCGGCAACCCAACCCTTGCCACCGGAACTGGTGGTTTCGGCAGGGGCCGGCTGCTGTCGGCGACTGGTGACCGGTGCCGGACGCGGTTCGCTTGCCGGGGCGCTCTGCTGACGGGCAGGGGCTGCCGGAGCATAGTTCACCGGAGCCTGCGGCTGCGGGGCAGGAGCAGGAGCGGCACTTGCCACTGCTGCCTGGGCCTGCGGCCGGGAGATGTCGAGCGCGTTGGACTGCTTGGCGACAATCTCGGAGAGTTCCGTCAGAGCGCGGATCTGCTCGTTGACCACCTTCCGCAGCGCTGCGGAAGATTCTTCCGCTTCTTCCGGCAGGTTCAGGACACCCTGTTTCAGTTCGCTGCGAGTTGCTTCCAGCTCGCGGTGAACGTCGCGGGCAACATCGCGCATCCGGGCGGCCGCATCGTTGAAGCGATCGGACGCTTCGGTAACGGTGCGGGTCATCTCGGCGATGATGTCGTCCTGTGCGGAGCGGATAGCTTCGCGGGCCTTCTGTCCTTCCATGCCTGCCGTGAGGCGCATGGATTCGAACTGCTCGGACACCTGCTTGGACGCTGCTTCAGCCGCCGCGGACAGCATGTTGGCTGCATCGCGTGCCTTGTCGTCTGCCGTTTCCAGCGTTTCGGACAGGGTCTTGGTGAAGGAGCGCATGAGCGTGTCGACGGCTTCGGTCTTCGCCAGAAGCGTGTCCGCAACGTCCTCGATCGCAGTCCGGCGCTCGGAGACACGGCTCTCGACGGAGCGGTTGGTGTCTTCCAGGTGACGGGCTGCCTTGGTCAGTTCCTCCGACTGGTCGCCGAAGCGGCCGGTGAGGTTCTTGATGTCCGCCAGCGTGGTGTCCGTCACATCGCGCAGGTTTGCAACCTGTTCGGTGATGAGGGCCGTGGTGGAGTTGGTTTCCGAAACCGCCCGGTCGACGGCAGAGCGGAACTCGCCGGCGCGGCGGGCCAGGTTGCCCTCCACTTCGTTGAGGTTCTCGCCCGCAGTCGCGACGATACCCTGCAGGTTGCTGTTGGACGTCTCGATCTTGTTGAGGATCTCGGTAACGTCCGCTTCCAGCCGACGCTTGGTGTCGGTGAGCAGGGTGGTTGCCTGTTCGCTGCGCTCGTTGATGCTGGCGACGATACGGTCGCCGGCTTCCACCAGCGAGCGGGTCGCGTCGAGGCCGGTATGGGCGAATGTATCGGTGACATCGCGGCCCTTGACCGTGATGGCTTCCAGGATCGCCGTGTGGACCTCGGACAGGCGTCCGGTAAGGTCGTTGGCACGCAGTTCGATGGCGCTGATGAGTTCGTTGCCGTCGGTGCCGACGATCTTCGCCAGTTCGCCGGAACGGGCGCCGAAGGCTTCGTTGAGCGCCGTTGCCTTGTCGAGCAGTTCGTTGGCGACCTCGTTGCCGCGGCCGACCAGAAGATCTGCTGCTTCGGTAACGGCGCTGTTGACGCGGGCACGAACCATACCGGCTTCGCTCGACATCTGGCCGCGGATTTCCTCCAGCGTTTTCGCCAGTGTCATGCGGGCCTGCTCGCTTTCGGCGGACAGGTTGCCGGAGATTTCGGCAATCAGGCCGGACAGTTCGTTGCGGACCTTGTCGCTTTCGCCGGTCAGAGACCCGGAGAACTCGGCCAGGGTGCCAGCGTAGAGTGTACGGGCCTTTTCGCTTTCAGCAGCCATGGCGCGGGCGGCATCGCCAACCGCGCTGAGAACCAGCTCGCGGATCTTGCCGCTTTCACCGGACATCGCGCCGGTAGCCTGGCTCATTGCAGAGGTAACCGCATCGGCTGCCTTCTGGCTTTCGCCAACCAGGACGCCGCGAGCTTCGCCGACGGAGCCCAGGACGATCTGGCGCATGCGATCGCCTTCACCGGAGAGCTTCTCCGTCGCCTGGCTGAGAGCACTGTCGACGATTTCGACCGTACGATTGCGTTCGTCGGAGAGGGTCTGGACAGCGGCGGTGACCGCTTCCTGAACCACATCACGCAGACGCGTGCTTTCGGTGGAGAGCGTTGCTCCGGCTTCGGAGATAACGGCCGTGAGAATGTCACGGGCACGCTCGCTCTCGCCGGTGAGGGTGCCGGAAATGCTTTCCAGACGCTCATTCAGCAGCGTTTCCAGCTGGGTGGCGCGGCTGTCGAGGGTTTCGGCAACCTCGAACACCTTGGCACCCAGGGAGACGTTGATCTCGGCGATCCGCTCGGACAGGGATTCCGTCAGCTGCTCGCTCTGCTTGCCCAGCACGCTGCCGGCTTCCGCCAGACGGTTGTCGAGGGCAGAGGTCATCTCGTCCTGACCGTCGACAAAGGCCTTGGCGATTTCCTTTGTGCGGGAAATCAGGGTTTCGGAGATCTGGCGGGCACGCGCATCGAGGGTCTCGTCGATCCGGTCGGTACCGCTGGTCATGGAGGCGGAGATCAGCTCGGCCTTGTCAGCCATTGCAGACGTTGCTGTATCAACGCGCTGCGACAGGGACTGGCCGATTTCCTCGGCGCGTTCGGCAAGGGTGTTGCCGGCCGCTTCGATGCGCTGACCAAGCTGCAGCGTGATGGCGTCGGAACGGTCCGCAAGTACATCGGTGATGTTGCGGGTCTTTTCCTCCAGCGCATCGCTGATGCCGGTGGTGCGGTTCTCGATGGCATCGGACAGGATCTGCGTACGGGCTTCCAGTGTTGCCTCGAAGGCCGCGGTCCGCTGATCGAGCGTCAGGTCCAGGGTGTTGATGTGACTGCCGAGAGAGGAGTCCATCGTGGAGATCCGCTCGCTGAGCGAGCTGTCCATCGACGAGAGGCGATGCTCAAGCGAATTGTCCAGCGTGCTGATGCGATCGGTGAGGGTGGCGTCCATCAGGGCGTAGCGCTGTTCCAGCGAAGCGTCCATGGTGCCGATCCGCTCGCCAAGGCCCGCATCCATGGTGGTGAAGCGGTGCTCCAGAGAGCTGTCCATGGTGGCGATACGGTCGGTCAAGGTCGTGTCGATGGCGGTGTAACGCTGTTCGAGGGTCGCATCCATGGTGGCGATACGATCGGTCAGGGTCGTGTCGATGGCGGTGTAACGCTGCTCGAGGGTCGCATCCATGGCCGCGATACGGTCGGTCAGGGTTGCATCGATTGCCGAATAGCGCTGGTCGAGCGATGCATCCATTGTCGCGATGCGATCGCCCAGAGAGGCGTCCATGGAGTCGATACGGGTGGCGAACGTCGTATCCAGCGTGGACAGGCGTGAATCCAGCGCTTCGGACAACAGCAGGGTCTTGGTGTCGAAAGCGTCGATCAGCTGGCCGCCGCGATCGGTGACGATGGTTTCCAGCTCGGTGAGGCGGCTCGACAGGCCGTCCTGCAGCGCCTGGCCACGTACTTCCAGAGTTTCGGCGATCTTGCCACTGATCTGGTTGATGTCGCCGGCTACACGGTCGCCGCGGCTGCCGATGAGTTCGGCAAGCTGGGTTCCGGTTTCCGCCAGTTTCTGGGTAAGTGCACCGGTCTGGTCGCCGAGGCTCGCAGAGAATTCGCCGGAGACGCTTTCCAGGGTCTCCCGGAAGCCAATGGTCTGCTGTTCCAGGATGGTGGCCATCTCGTTGCTGCGGGCAGCCAGACGTTCGTCCAGTTCGCTGCCGTTGATGGAGATGGCGGTGTAGATACGTTCGGAAATGTTGTCGAGTTTCTCGGCCAGCTCACCACCGCGAACGGAGATGGTCTGGGTGAGGGACCCTGCGGTTTCGTCGAGCTTGGAGGCGATTTCACCGCCGCGCAGCGACAGATCGACCACGATGCTCTCACCGGTGCCACGCAGGATTTCCGCAACTTCCGTAGACCGGCTGGACAGGGTCTCGACGATTTCCGCACCTCGGATCGAGATGGTGTCGGTAACTGCCTGGCCTTTTTCGGAAATGCTCTCGACCACACGGTTGCCGGTTTCGGCAAGGGACTCGTCCAGCGTGGTCACGCGGTTGTCGACGGTTGCCACCAGTTCCTCGGTGCGCGAGGTAATGGTGTCGATGAGACGGCCGGAGGTGAGCGACAGGTTGGCGTTGATTTCCTCGCCGCGCGCCGTGATCACTTCGCCGACGTTGTTGCCGGTCGTTTCCAGGGTAAGCCGGAATTCGTCCGCCTTTTCGCTCAAGGTGTTGATCACCGAGTTGCTGGAGGTTGCCAGGGTCTCGTTGATCGTCGTGCTGCGAGCGGACAGGGTTTCCACGAAGGTGTTCGCGGTGTCCGCGAAGCGTTCGTTGACCTCGTTGCCACGTGCCGTGAGCGTTTCCCACATGGTGGAACCGGTTTCCGCCAGGCTGTCTACCAGGTCGTTGCCGGTAGACGAGAGGCGGGCAACATAGTCTTCCGCGCGGACCGTGAGGCTGTCGACCAGTTCATTGCCGGAGGCGTTCAGCGTTGCGCCGAGAGACTCGATGCGGCTGTCGACGGTGGATGTGAGTTCTTCAACACGGCTGTTGACCGCATCGATCATGCGCTGGGTTGCATGGTCCACGGTGCTGCCGAGTTCACCGGAGGTGCTGGAGAGCTGTGAGGCGAAGCTCTCATGGGCACCGGCGATGGTTTCGCGCACGCGCTCGGCGTTCATGACAATGGACTCGCGCTGGCTGATCAGTTCGTCGATCAGGGCGCGGATCTTCAGTTCGTTGTCATTATAGGAGCGTTCCAGCGAAGACACTTCATTATGGACAAGGACTTCCAGCTCGCTGGCGCGCGCGATCGCGCGTTCGATGCCGTCGCCCATGGCGGCGACTTCGCGGCGGATGGCCTGGCCAACGCTGAGGATGCTTTCCTTGGCCATGTCTTCCGGTTCGGCAAGACGCAGGGCCACCTCAGTCATGCCACGGGCGACAATGCGCATTTCCTGCGCGCGCCAGATCATCATGGCCATGACGAAGAAGAAGATGATCGGAACGACGATGCCGACGACGGCCAGGATCATTTCAGGAGAGCTGAGCAGCGTCTGGGGATCGGTCAGCGATCCGACCTTGTCGGGGAACGCTGTCATGAAGAGGCTGCTGCCAAGCGCGGCCCAAAGGGCGCTGAGGGCGAGGGCGCCCCAGAACGGCGCTGAAGACGGACGGCGCTGCAAGGAGTAGATCAGGTTGCCGATGTTCCGGCGATCGTCGTTGGCTGCCGGCGGGCGTCCGCCGCGGCCACGGCGTCTTGACTGACGCTGCTCTTCGCGCTGGGACTGGCCTCGCGTTTCCCCCTGGGACCGGCGTGCCGGTTCCGCCTGGGCAGGGCTAGCCTCTGCCGCGGAGGTTGTTTCTGTGGTATCCGGGCCGCCGAAATCAAGTTTCAGGGCTTCTTCAACTGCTGAGAGAGCCGCTTCTGCCGGATCTTTCGCCTTTGTCGGATTTGCCATTTAGGGTCGCCTCACATCCGTACTCATTACACACCGGTAATCGTGCAGAGCCGCTGGCGCAGCTCCTTACAGTTATCTACCGGATGCGTCCTCGTTGCGAGCGTTGCCCAGCTGTGGCAACGCCGCAAAACCTGTTCGTGCGAGAGGGCCGCCGCTGACCGACCGTGAACTTTCCGTTCGACGGTACACTCCCCACCTTGCCGCATCAGTAACTGTAATGGCACAATCTCTCCTAACGAACAAGAAACGGCAATAGCGTGAGTCACTTAGGGGGCGGATTGGATGCCGGATTCAAAGCAGGTTGACGCATCGGCAGATGCTGAAAATACGGTTCTGGAAGTTACTCTCAAAGCGGGAAAGTTGACGGCTGCGCAAAAGCGGTGGTTGCAAAAAGGGCTCGGGCAGGCGGGGGGCAAGCTGCCTCTGTTCGATGACAACGGCCGGGAAATTCCGGCGCGCACAATCCGCGCCTGTATCGATGCAGGTTGGGCAGAGCCTTGGTTTTCCAACCCAATCAAGCCCGACTGGCTGGTCTGCAAGCTCACGCCCGCCGCCATCGAAGCACTTTCTGCAAGTCAAAAAGTCAAAAAAAGTTAACGGCGAATCAGATCATTAAAATTTTAGCGATTCAGGAAATCGGCGGAAACGCAAGGACTTTTTTAATCCTGTTTCGTAACCTGCGTTAAAACGCATTAACCATGAAATCAATTTTTTGGGGACATGGGCCGAAAGGGACGGTTTGAGCAACCGGTTTAACCGGGTGTTTGGGCTTGGGGCGCATTGTTGTGGCTCTACAGCTTGCGGCGGGGTGCCGTCAGGCAGGTATCGAGTAATGTGGAGCACCCTTATGGCCCCTTCTTCCATGGCCCGCGTCGCCGGACGCGCCGGTCCGGAGGCACCGATTGATCTGGTGCAACTGGCAACCAATACGCTGGGTAACCGGGATCTAGAAGTGCAGGTCCTGCATCTGTTCAAGTCACAGTCCATCTCGACGCTTGAGCGGTTGAAACAGGAAACCGACAATTCCGTTCGCCTCGACCTCGTGCATACCCTGAAAGGGTCCGCCCGGGCCATCGGCGCGGAGCGGGTCGCGATCGTTTGCGAAAATCTGGAAGGCAAGATGCGCTCCAGCACCGATACGGCCACCGAAGGCCTGATTGCGGCAGTCGATGAGGCAAACCGATACATCCGGGACCTTCTGGAAGGTTGAAGGTCAGACCCCGGCCAGAACGGGAGAGGCAGATTGCCGCGTGGAAATGGCACGGTCCTTGACCTTTTGCCGTAAATCTTTATGTCGTGCTTCGAAGACCCGCAAATTCAGGCTTGGACGCGACATATGCCGAAAATCACATTTGTAACCGCCGATGGAACCCGGACCGACGTTGACGCCGCTGAAGGCTCTACGGTGATGGAAAACGCCATCAAGAACATGGTCCAGGGCATCGAAGCGGAATGCGGCGGTGCATGCGCCTGCGCTACCTGCCACGTTTATGTAGATGATGCCTGGAGCGGCAAGACCGGATCTCCGGAACCGATGGAAGAGGACATGCTCGACTTTGCCTACGACGTGAAGCCGACCTCGCGCCTGTCCTGCCAGATCAAGGTGACTTCCGATCTCGACGGCCTTGTGGTGCATGTGCCTGAGCGGCAGGCCTGATCAGGTCAGTTCAGACAGGATTTCAAACAAAACGCCCGCCGGATCACTCCGGCGGGCGTTTTGGTTTGTCCAGGTGCAGAGTTTACTCTGCTGGTTGGGCAGAAGGCTTGCGGTACCAGAAGTCGACTTCATGGCCTTCTTCCGGATTGCTCGGGATCAGGGTTGCCAGAACAAGGCTGACCAGGGCCATGGCAGCGCCGGCCAGGAAGACCGCAGCCGGGGACACCAGCCAGATGAAGCCGAATACCACCGGAATGAACACCGCGGCGATGTGGTTGATCGTGAAGGCGACACCGGCTGTGGGGGCGATATCGGCAGGGTCGGCGATCTTCTGGAAGTAGGTCTTGATGGCGATGGCGATCGCGAAGAAGGCGTGATCGATCACATAAAGGCTGGCCGCCAGTGTCGCGTTGGTGACGAAGGCATAGCAGATGAACACCAGGACCAGGCCGACATACTCAAGAACCAGCGCCTTGCGCTCGCCGAAGCGAACAATCAGTTTTCCGATCTTGGGTGCCAGCACCATGTTGAAGGCGCCGTTCAGGAGGAACAGGCCCGCAACTTCGTGAACGTCATAGCCGAAGCGTTCGACCATCAGGAAGCCGGCGAAAACCGTAAAGATCTGCCGCCGCGCACCAGCCATGAAGGTAAGGGCATAATAGAGCCAGTAGCGTTTTCTCAGGATCAGCTTCTTGTGCTGCGGCACGCCTTCACGGAAATGCGGATAGGCGAAGATCAGGAAAACAAGAACAACCAGCGTCAGGCCACCGGCAATGGCGAAAACCACCGTGAAGGACAGCTCGAACATCTTCCACGCCAGGAAGATGACACCATAGGCGATCAACTGGGCGAAGGCGCCAACGGCCAGGATCTTGCCCATGCTTGCAGCGGCCGTTGCCTTGGGCAGCCATTGCAGCGACAGTGACTGCGCCATCGTCTCATAGTAATGGAAGCCGATCGACATGATCAGCGTCGTTACATAAAAGCCGATCGCGGTCGGGAAATAGCCTGTGACGGCAACGCCGACGCCCAGGAGCAGCAGCGACACATAGGCGAGCGTCTGCTCGCGCATCATCAACAAGAGATAGACCGCAAGGAAGCTCAGGAAGCCCGGGATTTCCCGGATCGATTGCTGAATGCCGATCTCCCGGCCGGTGAAATCCAGCTCCTGGACGGCGAAGTTGTTCATCAGGTTCCACCAGGCAGCAAAGGAGAGCTGCATGGCACCTGCCATGATCATCAGGAGAACCACAGGAGACCGCCAGCCGGTCGCCTCGTTCGGGTGGGCATTCTGGGTGAAGTAAGACATTGTGTGGCCGTGGAAAAAGAAAACGTTCGGCAGTGTTGCGAGCCGTTTCTAACGCCAATTGTGGTTTGCGTGTTAGCGCTGTTTTGTCATGAGATGTTTCCGACACGCCAAATTCTGGCTGGGCAGCGTTAGGCATCCGGCAAAAAAGCGAAATGATCCTTGTCGATCATGGCTTGGCGCAAGGAAAGCCTTTCACCTTGCCGGCAGGAACCGGGCATAGTTGCCGGGTCCTCCGGTGCTATTGGCCCTCTGTGCAATATCGGGGTGAAGGTATACGATCCGGCGCATGAGCATTCATCCCGAACTTGCCGAGTTTCCGAAAGAGGCGGTTGCCGCACCGATTATCGGATACGCGCGGACCCAGTTGCAGGGCCGGAACAATGGCTGGCATTCGCATGATGCAGCGCAGCTCTTCCATGTGATCAGGGGGTCGATTGCCATCGACACGGAGATGGGCACCTATTTCGTGCCACCCGAGCGGGCGGTCTGGTTGCCGCCCAGGGTCAGCCACCAGACCCGGTATCTGACCGACACGGAGCTGCGTTACATCTATGTCCAGTATGATTACACGAGGGATCTGCCGCAAACACCGCAGGTGATGCAGGTGACTACCCTGCTCAGGGCACTCATTCTCGAGTTCATGTCCTATCCGCGCTCCGAGACGGACAAGGGGCCGGCGGCACGGATCGCCGCGGTTATCCTGGATCAGTTGAAGATGCTGCCGGTTGCCCCCCTGCAGCTGCCGATGCCGCAGGATGCCCGACTGCGCGACCTGTGCGAAGGCGTCGTCCGATGCCCGGCACATATTCCCTCGCTCAGCGAGGCCGCGGACCGGTGTGCGACTTCCGTGCGTTCATTCGAGCGGCGCATTAAAGCGGAGACGGGGCTCAGCTACCGAACCTGGTGCCGCCAGGTGAAACTGTTCCGGGCTCTGGAGTTGCTGGCGTCCGGGCGAAGCGTTTCCGACGTCTCCCACAAGCTCGGTTACGAGGGGCCGAGTGCCTTCGTCTCGACCTTCAAGAAGGCCTTCGGCGTGACACCCGGCCGATACTTTGACGGTGTCGAAGCCGATTGATCCTTGTCATGGCGGCCCATGTCTTCCGGGCGCACAAAAAGTCGACCTGATTTTTTGGGGAGACAAGACATGTTCAAGAAAATCCTCGTTCCCGTTGACCCGGCCGAAACCGGCTTTGCCACGGAGGCGCTTGCCAAAGCCTCGCAGATTGCCCGCGACTATGGCGCAAAGATCCATCTGATGGCGGTTTGCCCGGAAGTTCAAAGCTTCGTGGCGAGTCAGCTTCCGGAAGGCTGGCAAAAGCGGGAATTCGAGGAAACCGCGAAAATCCTCGACAAGATCGCATCTGATCTGGATGTTCCCGAAGGCACTGTCGATGTGACCGTGCGTATGGGGTCGGTGTATCATGAAGTGATCGAGGAAGCCGAAAAGGCGAATTGTGACCTGGTGCTGATGACATCGCACAAGCCGGGCCTGTCGACCTACTTCATCGGCTCGAATGCTGCCCACATTGTCCGCCATGCACCGTGCTCGGTCATGGTGCTGCGCAGCTAGAGCGACATGCAGCGATCAGGCCGTTCGATGCCGGGCTTATGAAGGTCGATCGGCTGGTGAACCTCAGCCGTCAGCCATTGCGCGTCAGCAGCATGGCGACGGCTGCATAACGGAAGGGGTAGAGGCTGGTGTCAGCCTTCAGGAGGTCTTCGGCCCTTGCAAAGATCCGGTTGATCAGATCCTCCCGCGACGGGCTTTCAGGCAGGGCTGCGCGCAACACCGCTTCGGTGAAGGCGCGGAAGAAATTGACATAGTCGCGGGCATAGCGGTCAAGATCGCCGTCCTGCTTGAAGCGGTCGATGAACGGGACCGCAATTTCGTACTCCATTGACCGGTCGAGTGAATAGAGACCGGCAGCTCTATACATATCGTTGGTGACCGGGTCTGCAAGTTCTTGCAGGTCTCGCATGTACACCGGCTGGTAATAGCGGTCATAGACCTCCCTGCTTATGTCTCCGGCCTCGACGAAGTCCAGAACCGCGTCATTCAGAAGATCATAAAGGCCGTCACAGGTTCGAGCCGGTCCCTTGGAGCCAAACACCTGGACCAGCAGCTTGCCACCTGGAACCAGCTCCCTTGCGCGGACGGTGAGGAAACGGGCGATATCGTTCTTCGCCTGTTCGGCAAAGGCATGCCGGTCTTCTTCGGAAACATAACCGTTTGCCCGTGCCACACTTGGGCCGTTGGGAAGGATATAGCCGGGCAACCTGTCGACGGGACGGCAGGAGAGAAAGCCGATGGCGTTGAAGGTGGTGGCAAGGTGCAAGCTCTGCGGCGGGTAGAGCTGATCGTACATCGAGCCACCGATTGCGGCCGAGTAAACCCTCTCAGACCCGAAGACCGAGCCGCCATCCGGTCTGAGGCTGCGGAAAAGTTCAGAAAAGTCGTTTGTGGGAAGGTCTGAATGGATGGTCTGGATTGGCCGTTCAGTGCGCGCAAGCAATGCCGGGAGGGCGTGTTTCATGACCGCAACAGAATTGCGGCCCTCCGAGCAGCCGTAATCGGCAATGCCGACGGGGCCGGTACCCTTAACCGGCAGGTTCGCAATCGCCTCTTCAACGAGTGGCAATATCTGTTCGATGGCAGACCATTGGGCAGCCGAGTTGGCGTTGTAAAATCCCCCGCCGGACATGCCGGTGGTGGTTGCGTGGGAAACAGGTTGCGAGAAAGGGTGCTCGGGTTTCGGGGTCGGTTCCATTTCATCCCTTTCTGCGCCTTGTGTGCGGAAGATCTACCTGGCCAGTTCCTTCATGGCATCCGTCAGGCCTTCGACCGTCATGGGAAACATGCGGCCTTCCATCAGTTCGTTCAACATCTGGATGGAATGCGTGTAGTGCCAGTGTTCCTGCCGAACCGGGTTCAGCCAGACCGCACTCTTGTAAAGCCCGGTGATCCGCTGCATCCAGTCGGCTCCGGCTTCCTCGTTCCAGTGCTCTACCGAGCCGCCGGCATAGGCAATCTCGTAGGGGCTCATGGACGCATCGCCGACAAAGATGATCTTGTAGTCGGCTGGGTACTTGTGCAGCACGTCCATCGTCGGCATGCGCTCGGTATGGCGGCGGCGGTTTTCCTTCCAGACATACTCGTAAAGGCAATTGTGGAAGTAGAAGTGTTCCATCACCTTGAATTCGGAACGTGCGGCTGAAAACAGCTCCTCACAGACCCGGATATGATCGTCCATCGACCCGCCGATATCGAAGAACAACAGCACCTTGACCGCGTTGTGGCGTTCCGGCCGCATCTTGATGTCCAGAAGGCCCTTGTGGGCTGTTGCACGGATGGTGTCGTCGAGGTCCAGTTCTTCAGCAGCGCCCGTTCGTGCGAAGTTGCGCAGTCGCTTGAGGGCGACCTGGATGTTGCGGGTGCCTAGCAACTGGGTGTCGTCGAGATCCTTGAATTCGCGCTTGTCCCAGACCTTGACCGCACGACGGTGCCGGCTTTCGTGCTGGCCGATGCGCACACCTTCCGGATTGTAGCCATAGGCACCGAACGGCGACGTGCCGGCTGTCCCGATCCATTTGCTGCCGCCCTGGTGGCGCTTTTGCTGCTCCTTGAGGCGTTCGCGCAGGGTCTCCATCAGCTTTTCAAAGCCGCCGAGTGCCTCGATCTGGGCCTTTTCCTCTTCACTGAGGTGCTTTTCTGCCAGGCGGCGCAGCCAATCCTCCGGAATCTCGGTGGTGGCAACCTCGCTCATGAGGTCGAGCCCCTTGAAGACGTGGCCGAAGACGCGGTCGAACTTGTCCAGGTTGCTCTCGTCCTTCACCAGCGTGAGCCGGGCGAGATAGTAGAAATCCTCGACGCTCTTTTCCGCCAGATCCTTATCCAACGCTTCCATGAGCGTCAGATATTCGCGGAGCGAGACCGGGATGCCGGCCGATTTCAGTTCGGTGAAGAAGGTAATGAACATGTGCGAAAGGTAAGTTCCTGGCAGTTGCCTGTCGAGGGGTCAAAAAGGACGCTTCGACAGGAGTTTGCGAAGCAGCTTGCCACTTTTGCGAAAGGGCGCTGTCATCTTCCAGGACGACGAGGTGAGGATTGCGTCGTAACGGCGCTTCTGCAGGTCGAGTTCGGCCTGCAATTCGCGGATTTTCCCCTGCTGGGCGGAAACCGTTTGCGTCTGCTGGGCCGCGTTGTCCGCATGGTGCCGGCTTTCGGACCTGAGGTGGCTGATCAGCATTTCATTGCAACTGGTCTGGAAATCCTGCCTTTCCGCCGGATCGGCAAACCTTTGCATCAGAGCCATCATTTCACCCTGCCTCTCGGCAAGCGACATGTCCTGACGGTGCACGGCGGAAGGCTTGATGCATTGAACCGTGGGCCGTGTTGCAAAGGTGAAGTCCGGGCGTGCCAGAAACTTCCGCCACATGAAGAGATCGGTCCAGAAGTCAGGCGGTGCCGGGCTCCAGCCAACATCCAAAGACCGATAGGCCTCAAGGCAATAGCCAACTGTCGACGGGCCGAAGAAGTTCCAACGCGTCTCCAGCATCTTGCGGCGCGTGTCCGCGTCCGACAGGTCTCCAATATGAACTGTGAATGTCCCGTTGGGCAGAATTTCAGCTTGAAGCAGATTACCGAAGTCGCAGGTTTGCAGCAGGCGGCCCAGTTCCGACAGATGTTCGGGAAACCAAATGTCGTCATCGCCGATCTGGGCAACAAATTTGCCGTTTGCCTGCTTGAGAGCCGTGTCCCGATGAGCTTCGCCGTGCCTTTCTCCCTTCGGGAAGGAAAAAACGCGGATCCTCTCGTCACGCCCTGCCAGCTTCTCCGCTTCCTGCACGGTCTCTTGGGGCGCGCCGTCACAAACAATGAACAGTTCGAAATCTTGCAGGGACTGGCCCAGAACACTCTCGACGGCGAATGGCAGAAGCGCGGGAGGTCTGTTGACCGGCAGCAGGACGGTGAAGCGCTGATGGGTCACGGCAATCCTGCGAGCGCTCTGAGTTCGGCAATCCGCCTGACGATCAATGCGCCTTCTGCAGCCGAGGACTTTGGAGCAGCCCCCCCTTCCAGATGCGCGACGAATGCTTCCAGTTCGGCCAGAAGAGGCATTTTCGTGCCAACCTCGATTTGCTGAGGCTTCTGGCCGTGATCTCTCGGAGCAAGGAGAATGCGATCGTCATAGGATGAGGCCAGTTGGGCCACCGCCTTGCTGCCGATTACGACGGCGGAGCGTTTTGGAGCCGGATGGAGGGAAGAGATCTCCATGGTGACGGTGAGCGGTTCCCCATCGTTTTGAAGACGGGCAATCAGGTCCTCACCACCCAGGCCCGGGATCTGGGCGATCGCCGAATGTGCCTTGGGCAATGTTCCCAGGATTTCGAGTGCGATCGAAAGATCATGCGGCATCAGGATCCAGAGGCTGTCGACATCCTTGTGAGGATTGCCCCAGCCGAGCCGATAGGTGCGCACCGCTTCGATCTGGCCCAGAGCGCCGGATTTTGCCAGTTCCGCAAGTTTCAAAATGCCGGGATGATAGCGCCACTTGTCCATGACGAAGAGACGTTCGTGCAGCGTATCGGCAAGTCTTTGCGCCGCCTGTGCGTCGTTGGTGACCGGTTTCTCGCAGAAGATCGGCCGGTTCCGCGGTGCAAGTGCGTCGATGCAGGCCGCGTGAAGCACTGTTGGTGGCGCAACGACATATCCCGTGCAGTCAGGAAGCTTGGCAGCGCTATCGCACACCGAAACGGCTCCGGCCTCCCGGGCTGCGTGCTGGCTCTCCGAACCGGGCACCGCCACATGCACGTTTACACCCAAGCTGCGCAGATCGCGAAAGATGAGCTTTCCCCACCGGCCAAAGCCAACCAGACCGATATCAGTCATGGCTGTGTCCAACAGCCGGCGATGTGAAATTGCAGGTGACTGCATAATCAGGCATTGGCGTCCGCATAGAATTTATCAAGCATCTGCGAATAGTTGTCGGCTGTTCTGTCTCTATCGGAAAGGATGGGGTCCTTCGTTGGCCAAGACAGGTTCAGTTCCGGACAATCGAACTTGCAGCCCAATTCGTCCGTCGGGTCAAAGTAGGTGGAAACGGAATAAAGATGCGTCGCGGCTTGCGGAAAATAAAACCCGTGGCAAACCCCCGGTGGGATTGAAACAGCTCGTCTGTTTTCCGCTGAAAGATCGAGAAACTGTGATGTTCCAATGGTTGGGCTGTCGCGGCGTATGTCATGCAGACCAAGCAGCATCTTTCCGGACAGGACCATCAGATAATCGGAGTGATCCTTGTGCACGTGAACACCGCGCAATGTGTCTTCTTTCGAGGTGACGATGTTCCACTGGATCGACTTGAAACCGGTGAGCCAGGTCTCCCGGTAGATTTCGGTGAAACTGCCGCGATCATCGATGTGCGAAACCAGGTCATGGACAATCACGCCTTCAATTGACGTTTCTTCGGTTTTCATCGAATTGCCAGACCCCAACGACCGTTTTTCTCGCGCAAGCTTCGCGGCCCATCCGGACCCAGGGACAGACTAACAGGTTTCACGACGATGTGGAGGCCAGCATCGGAACAGCGTTTGAGGGAAGGGGGCTTTCCCAAGTCCTCAGAAACTGATCTTGGCGCCCAGGCGAACCGATGCGGATAGTGTATCGGCGCTGTCGTAACCGCCTTCTATTCCGGCGAGAAATTTCGTGCCGTCATTGACCTGCCACACGGCATCGGCTGCCGCAAAACCGCGGAGCACCGCATCGTCGTCGTCGACGGACAGGTTCAAGGCAGCTCCCTGCAGGGTGCCGTCGACACTGTCGTTTAGCGTGAAGATGCCGTCGATACCCGCATTCGCACTGAGATAGAGCGTGCCGCCATTCTGGACGATGGGGGCATGATCGTAGGTCGCCTGCGCGCGCAATTCCAGAACGTGCAGCGACCGGCCGGAAACCGAAAGGCCGGTTGCGCTTTCATCGGCGTCGCCCGTTTGCCAGAGACCCGAGTAGCGCACACGAGCGCTGGGTGTCAGCGTACCCTCACTCAGGGCGAGGGCATGGCCGAGGCGCGCGGAGGGCGTGACGTAGACATAGTCGTAGTCGATGGAAAGGTCCTGCAGGCCACCGACAACCATGTTGTTGAGGACGGTGACGTCTTCATCGCTCTTCAGGTAGCCGCCGAGAAGGCTGAATTGAGCAAAGGTCGCCTGCCAGGAGCGGCTGAGATAGCCACCGGCGTGGATGCTGTAGCTGGAGGCCGAGTGAATGTCGCCGTCGCTGGTCGTCCTGCCGATGGTGAAACCACCGGCAACACCGGCGGCAAGCCCTTCGGCGAATGTCTTCTCAGCCCCGGCAGTGATGCCGCCGAATGTATGGTCGAACCCGTCGCTGCCTTGCCTGGAAAGAACACCGCCAAGAGGCGTGACCCAAAGAGCGGTGGCGTTTTGCTCTTCCGGAGCCGGACCGTTGGTTGCGACGAAGGACGTGCCGCCCAGTCGATTGAGGTCCATCTGCTGTTCAAGGCTGCCGGTGACAGCGCGCGTCATGGTGTTGAAGGTCTGGGCAACCGTGTCCAGCCGGAAGTCGTCCGGATTGAGGATGGTGATCGTGTTGCCGTTGGTCGCTGAAGTGAGGCCTGCTGTCGTCAGCGTTCCCGGGATGCCGCTGAAGGTCAGGATCGCCGTTCGCCCGGCCGCGTAGTTCAGGGTTGCGGTGGTCGGATCGGTAAAGGTCAGAACACCCTGAAGTATGGTGCCATTGTTCAGGGTAACGGTTGCATCAGAACCATCGACATAGATCGAGGACCCGTTGCTGCTGTAGATCTCGCCGGAGTTGGTGATCGTGACATTGTCGCCATCAACGGCAATGCCATGTCCGACATCGTCATGATCTCCGGAAATCGTGCCAGTGTTACGTAGCGTGCCGCTGTTGGAGATGGTGACGTCATCGCCATTGGATTCGATCGGGTTGGCGTCTTCCCCAGAAACAGTAATCGTGCCCGAGTTGGTGATCGCGGCGCGGTCACCGTCATTGTCGATGCCGTCTGCCAGCGTACCGGACATTGTCATCACACCGGTATTGATCAGGATGACATCGTCGCCGTCGCTGTCAAAGCCGTCTGCGTCCTCTCCAGTCGTTGTAATCGTTCCGGTGTTGGTTATCTTCGCGTCGTCTTCATCGGTGTCGATCGCATAGGCGTCGTCACCTGTCGTGGTGATCGTGCCTGAGTTCAAGACAGTCGGACGGTCGCCCTCGGCATTGATGCCATAGGCAGCTTCACCAGTGGTGGAAATCGTGCCGGAGTTGGTAATGTCCGTGTCCGCACCAAGCGACAAGATTGCATCGGATTCCTTGCCCGTTGTGGTGATGGTACCCGAGTTGGTGACCGTGAAGTCGTCCCCGTCACCGGCAATGCCGAAGGCACGGCTGCCGTTAGTGGTTATGGACCCATTGTTGTGAACGGTGGCGTCGTCTTCGTTCGACCCAATACCGGCAAAATTAGGTGTGCCAATGGTTGTCTTGGTGACGCGGATGGTGCCGTTGTTGGTTGCTGTCTGGTCGTCGTTGTCCAGAACGAGGCCATCCTGATCGGTAACCTCGATGGTTCCTCCGCTCTCGACTGTTCCGGTGTCGCCAACGTCCGTCAGCGTCTGTGTTGTGGTGACCGTGGTGCCTGAGCCGATGGTAATGTCACCGGCAAGGCCTTTTTCCGGACCAAGCAAAACCAGGGCGCAACTGCAAAGCAGAAAAGCCTTGAGTTGGCGGCGATGCTGAAGGGCGGATTTCGTCTGGGTTGGCAACGGCCTGTCGCTACACAAGTTAACGTCTCACCTGGCTATTATTGTTGTATTCCGAGGAAGACGCCACTGCTCGTCCGCAGAAACCTTAACGAATGAAACGTTTATGTGTCATCGGTAGAAATAGCAATCGATTTGGTTACGTTGTGCGTGTAACCATGCCGTGTATTATTTGAAATCTAAACTTTAAGACTTGTCGGCCGGGTCTTCTTTTTTGGCAAACGAGACAAGCTCACCCATAAAGTCCGATATGGTCGGTCCAGTGCCGGCCACGAACGGTGCCGGCCTGCAGACTGCAATTGCTGCAATGCCGATGCGGGCAGTGAGCAGTCCATTGACCACGCCTTCGCCCAGGCGGGCGGAAAGTCGAGCCGCCAGACCGTGTCCCAGCACCTGCGAGGCAAGGCTGTCGCCTGCTGCCATGCCGCCGGTCACTGCCAGATGTGCCATGACGTGTTTTGCGAGGCGCAGAAAGCCAAGTGTGCCGGGTCTCCCGCCGTAAAGGGCGGACAGGCGCCGGATCGTGCGCAGGTTCTCGAACAGGACCGCCAGCAGATCGACCAGTGCCCGTGGGCTGACGGCCGTGACGATGGAAACGCGTTTTGCACTGTTCATCACGATGCGCCGGGCTTCCAGGTCGAGCGGGCTGAGCAGATCGCGTTCGGCCAGTTTCACCAAATCACGGCCGTCGATGACTTCCCGCATATGCCCCGCCAGCGCCTTGCGGCCCTGGGCCGTTTCGGGACGGTCCTTGTAGAGTGTGAGCAGTTCCTTCAGGCCGACTGATGCCGCCTTCGCGTCATCTGCTTCGGCGGCGCTCTGCAGCCGGTCGCGCAGGTGGTCTATTCGGCCGAGGCGCATGAGGCCGGCGATCTCGCGAATGACCAGGCCGAGCAGGCCAAGCGCCGCCAGAACGGCAAGAGCCACACCCAGCCATCCCAGCCAGTCGGTCCGGGCAAAGAGATCCCGTATCAGGCTGTCGACCGCAAGGCCGACAGCCAGCGAGACGAGGCCGGACAAGCCGATCATCAGCCACTTGCCGAACCGAAATCCGGATCTGGGAGTGCTGGCAGCGCGGGGAAGGCGAGGTTCCTCGTCATCAATGAAGGCCTGGGTGACCAGGGCTTCGCCGGCCGAGGGCATCCTTGTTTCGTCATCGGTCATCCGCACCTTGGAATCATCGAGACGGAAGGCGGTCGGTTTGCGATTGGACGGGGGCTGGGAACCGGTCATGCCAGGCGATCTCCGATCAGGAATTCCAGGGCGCGGTCAAGCCGGATATGCGGCAGAGACAAAGTCAGGCCTTCGGCGGTCTTGTCGAGTTCCGGCGGCCGGAACCTCAGGAACTGAAGGTCTGCCTGAGCGGTTTGAAAGCTTGCTCGAAGTGCTTCAGAAACTGAGTCAGCTTGTCCAAAAAGTGATTCAGGGTCGTCCGGCAAGTCACCGGGAAACATGGCGATTTCGGTTTTTCCGTCGTAGGTGTCACCGTTCAGCCGTTCGCCCGGCAACGGTGTTCCAAGGATCGCAGGCAGAGCTTCGCCGCGATGTTTGACCGTTGCCTCACGCGTCGCACGGACCGCGGCCATGGCCAATACTTCGACCTCCGCACCCTTGAATGTTGCCTTCTCTTCTGCTCGGGCAACCAGTCTCTTCAGGATCAGCTCCAGTCGGTCGTGATCCGACCTGTGCAGGTGGTCTGCCTTGGTCGCCGCGAACAGGATGCGGTCGATCCGGCGCGACAGGATGGAGGACAGCCAGCTGCGTTTGCCCGGACGGAAAGCTCCGAGAACTTCGGTGAGGGCGGTTTCCAGATCGGCAATCGCGTGCGGCCCTGCGTTCAGGGCATGAAGGACATCGACCAGCACGATCTGGCGGTCGAGGCGCGCGAAGTGATTGCGGAAGAACGGACGCACAACGTGGGTCTTGTAGGCCTCGTATCGCCGCTCCATCATCGCCCGCAACGTGCCTGTCCTGGCCGGGGCGGCGTCTGCCGGAATGTCCAGCGGTGCGAAGGTCAGGGCCGGGGAGCCGTCGAGATCCCCGGGCATCAGGAAGCGTCCCGGGGGAAGCATGGACAGGGCGTGGGCGTCGGCTCTGCAGGCAGCCAGATAAGTTTTGAAATTTGCCGCCAGCTCTTGTGCCGCCGGTTCGCTTTCCTCCGCGTTCGCATCCGTAGCTGCCAGGATCTTCAGAAACGGCGCGGCGATCTCCGCCCGGTTTTCCGCCCGGGCGCGCCGCATTGCCTCGGCGGAGAAGGTGGCAAAGTCCTTGCCGAGAAGCGGCAGATCCAGCAACCACTCGCCGGGATAGTCGATCAGGTCGAGATGAAGGCGGCCTGGACCAAGCTTGCGGTGGAAGTAGGAGGCGCTCTCATAGTCGATGGTCAGGCGCAGCTCGGAGACCTGACGGGTCGAATCCGGCCAGATACGCTCACTCACCAGGGCACGCACGTGCGCTTCATAGTCGAAGCGCGGCACGGCGTCGTCAGGTTGCGGCTGAAGCCTTGCGCCGGTCATTCTGTGCCCGGAAGCGGCGCTGAAGAGCGGCAGGCGGCCACCATGAACGAGGTTATGCACGAGGGCGGTCAGAAAGACGGTCTTGCCTGCGCGCGCAAGTCCGGTCACGCCCAGCCGGACGCTCGGCACTGCCAGATCGGTTGCCGCATCGGCAAGATTGGCCAGTGTCAGCCGGGTTTCTTCTGCAAGTGTCGTCAATGGGTTCACAAGGGCCTCCAGCGCGTTCATGTAGGCGCAGGCGGGAACAAGTACAATCCGGGACTCGGCTGATGCTCTAGTCGAGGTCTTCCTTCAGGTCCCGTGGTTTGACGAAACGTTCCAGATGGCCGGTCTTCGGCTGCAGCTCTGACCAGTCGGCAATGTCGAAATCGATCACGGCAAGAGCGCCGGTCGGAAACTTTTCCTGAATATCGGCAATCGCGTCGCTGGATGCCGTGCCGCTGAGGCTCAACGCCGTATCCTCGGTTGCCGGGTTATGGCCAATGACCATGAGGTTCTGGGCCCGGCCACCATATCGGCGGATCAGCCCGACATAGTCGTCTTCGCTTTGCTGGTAGAGGTCGGACACCAGGTGGATCTGTGTTTCCTGTGTGAGGGTAGGCAGAAGTCGGGCCAGGGTTTCCCGGGTCCTCTGTGCAGTAGAGCACAGGATCTGGTTGGGCTGCAGGCCCTGTTCCTTCATGTAACGGGCCATCTTGACGGAGGCGGTCTTGCCGCGGCTGTTCAGAGGCCGGTCGATGTCGGCCAGGTTCGCGTCGCCCCAGTCTGATTTGGCGTGTCTGAACAAAAGGAGCCGCATTGTCTTTCCTGGTTCCTTGAAAGTGGAAAGTGTGCCGGCGGGTCAAAAGCCGGACTGCCGGTCAGTTCTGGTTGGCAAGCGCCATGGTGAAGGCGGTTACCGCCGGTCCGATCTCCACTTCCTGAGTCGGCAGCGTGTAGGACAGCCACAATGTATAGTCCGATGTGGCACCGGAAAAGTACCACATCGTTTCGCACAGGCTTGTCGGCGTCCAGTTGCGGGTCCGGAAGGAGATGCCGGAGGCGGCAGCGCCTGTCAGCTTGATCGGTTCGAAACCGGCTGCCTTGTAATTGCGGGAAAATGTCAGCGCTTCGCGGCGGCCGGTGCCCTGCAGGTGTTTGCGCAGGACAGCGGTAATGCCGTCGCGGCCGGTGTAGATGCATCCCGCCTGGCTGACGGCATCACCCTCCATCACCTTGATGCGGTAGTAATCGCCGATCATGTCGGGGCAGCGCAGGCCGGTGAAATGGCGCAATCCGCCGACATCGCTTTGCCAGCCTGCGTCCTTTTCGGGAGGCACTTGTGCAAGAACAGGCCCGCTCGCCGCTATCGGCAGCGTGAGCATCGCCAGCACCAGAAGAGCGGTGGCCTGTTTCACCAAGTCAGTCTCCTTGTCACCCCGACCCGAAGATCGCGTTTTGCCCGGTCAGCCGCCCGGGCGTTCAGCCTCGACAAGCTTTCACGTTGAGGCATGCCCGGATCTTCAGGACCGTTCCCGCCGCGCCATGAATGCCAGGCGTTCGAACAGGTGCACGTCCTGTTCGTTCTTCAACAGCGCGCCATGCAGCGGCGGTATCAGTTTGGAGCTATCTTGTTGACGAAGGGTTTCAGGATCGATGTCTTCGTTCAGCAGCAGCTTGATCCAGTCGATCAGCTCCGAGGTAGAGGGCTTCTTCTTCAGTCCGGGGACGTCGCGTACGTCATAGAAGAGGCGCAGTGCCTCCGACAGAAGCCGTTGCTTGATGCCGGGAAAATGCACTTCAACGATTTCCGCCATGGTATCGGCATCGGGGAACTTGATGAAATGGAAGAAGCACCGGCGCAGGAAGGCGTCGGGCAGGTCCTTCTCGTTGTTTGATGTGATGATGACCACCGGGCGCCGCTTTGCACGGACGGTTTCACCGGTCTCGTAGACGTGGAACTCCATGCGGTCGAGTTCCAGGAGAAGATCGTTCGGAAACTCGATATCGGCCTTGTCGACTTCGTCAATCAGCAGAACCGGCCGCTCTTCAGCGTCGAATGCTTCCCAGAGCTTGCCCTTGCGAATGTAGTTGTTGATGTCCTTGACACGCTCGTCACCGAGCTGGCTGTCGCGCAAGCGCGAAACGGCGTCATATTCATACAGGCCCTGCTGAGCCTTGGTGGTGGATTTTACATGCCATTCGATCAGCGGGGCTTTCAGGGCGACCGCAACCTGTTCGGCGAGCACGGTCTTGCCGGTGCCGGGTTCACCCTTGATCAGCAACGGCCTCTCCAGGGCGACTGCGGCGTTGACCGCGACCCTCAGGTCTTCCGTGGCAATATAGCTTTCAGTTCCTTCAAAGCGCATTTGGCCGTCCGTTTTTCCTAGGTTGGCCGCAAGGTGGCAGGCCACGCGCGGCTGTGCAAGCCCGTAAAAGGCAGGAGTGCCGGCGCACGGCAATTTTGAACATCTGCCACCGGCCAGAGCGGAAGTTTTTGCCTGTCGGGTCGTGACCTGCCGGGTTCTTTTTTCCGCTTCTGGAAAAGGAAAATTTCCTAAGTCTATGAAACAAAACGATAAATTATGTCCTCGTCAAACTGGCACGGCCTTTGCGGAGGAAGGCCGATTATGGGCGTAAGCCCGCGTCGCAGTGCCCGATCTATAAAGAGGACCGCAAATGGGTATTTATGGGGCTATCAACTCGGCTGTCTCCGGACTGGCTGCGCAGGCTACGGCTCTGGAGAATATTTCCGGTAACGTCGCAAACTCGCAGACGACCGGTTACAAACGGCTCGACACGACCTTTTCGGATCTGGTTTCCGGGGGTGGGGCCAAGCAGGCCCAGCAGGTTTCCGGAACCACCTTCGCCACATCCCGCGCCACCAACACCGTGCAGGGTGATATCACGTCGGTCGACGTCGATACCTACATGGCCATCAACGGCGCTGGCTATTTCGTCGTGACCAAGGCGTCCGACGTGGTCGACGGCTCGACCACCTTCGCAGATGAGACCTACTACACCCGCGCCGGTGATTTCGAGCGCGACAAGGAAGGTTATCTGATCAACAGCTCCGGCTATTATCTGCAGGGCTTCCCGCTGGACCCGAACACCGGAAATGCGATCGGCGACAACCCGGCCGTCATCCAGATCGAGAACCAGCCACTGGCAGCATCCGCAACCACGACTGTGGACTACCAGGCTAACCTTCCTCGGGTTCCCGCGACTACCGACTATGATGGCACGGATGAAACCACTGCCCTCCTGAACGCTTCGGTTGGTGCCGGTAACGTTGCCGTTGCAGATGAAACCGACTTCCTGAACAGCTCCATTTCCGGCGGATCCACAACGATCTACAATCAGAACGGCACGGCGATGAACGTCGAAATCCGTTATGCCAAGACCGCGAACTACGATGCTGGCCCGCCCATCGTGGAGGACGCCTGGTCGATGTATATCGGTACTGGCGGCGATGCGACCGATGCCTGGTATGATGTTGGTACCGTCCAATTCGACGATACCGGCGAGATGACGACCCTGACCGCCGGTGCCATGGCCGGTTCCGCAGTGAATGGTACGGGCGACGGCTTTACAATCTCCTCGCTGACCATCGGCGGCACGACGGCAACGGACGTCGAGTTCTCCTTTGCCGACGGCTCCCTGACCCAGTATTCCGACAAGGACGGCCGGGCCAGCTCCGTGTCGCTGGATCCGGATGGATATCCTGCAGGTGAGCTGATCGGGGTGGCTGTAGACGCTTCCGGCCGTGTCATTGCCAGCTATTCCAACAACCAGCAGCGTCCGGTTTACCAGATCCCGCTTGCGACGTTCGAGGCCGAGCAGGACCTGCAGCGCGTTGACGGTGCCGCGTTTGCGGCAACGGCCGGATCGGGAGACGCGGATCTTTCCGGAGGCGGGCAGATCCTGGCCAAGAAGCTGGAACTCTCCAATGCCGATATCGCGGACGAGTTTTCCAAACTGATCATCACCCAGCAGGCCTATTCGGCAAACTCGCGGATCGTCACCTCAGCAGACGAAATGCTCGACGATGCCCTGAATATGGTCCGGTAACACCGCCTAGGCCGGCGGGGCACTGACCCGCCGGCCATCTGGCCTGGTCGCGTATAAGGAAGGAGAAGCCGCCATGGGTCTTACAAGTGCCCTGAATACCGCGGTTTTCGGAATCACCTACAATCAGCGTCAGCTGGACGTCACCGCGTCCAACATTGCGAACGCGGATACGGCCGGCTATTCGAAAAAAATAATTTCGGCGAATGTCTATTTCGACGGCAACGGCAACGTCGCCGGAATGAATGCGACGGAAGTGCGCCGGATTGTCAACGAGCAGATCCAGTCCGACTATTTCAACTCTCTCGCCGACACCAGCTACTCCCGGCAGATTGCGGATTTTACCGACCGTCTGGACGATATTTTCGGCACGATCGACGACAAGAGTTCGTTGTCGTCCCTTGCAGGCAATCTTTCAGCTGCACTTGCCGGCCTGGTAAATGATCCGGGCAACTATGCCGTTCAAAAGGATGTGGTGTCAGCCGCCGAAGCTTTTGCGCGCGAAATCAACTCATCCTATGAGCAGATTGCGGACCTGCGCCAGGAAGCGGACAACGCACTGGCTTCCCAGACAGATAGCGTGAATGGCCTGCTCTCAAGCATTGAAGACATTGACGAGGCGATCCAGAACGCGACCCAGTCCGGTGTTTCGACTGCCGACATGGAAGACGAGCGCGACCGGCTGATTGAGCAGTTGTCCGGTTATATCGATATCGACGTCACCAAGAACGACAACAATTCAATTTCCATCCGCACCGCCAGCGGCGACCAGCTTTACGCAGACGGCCAGGCATCGACGCTGACCTTCGATGCCACGCATCTACTGCAGCCGGGCCAGGCAGGCAACTCGGTGATGGTGAGAACGCCAGGCGGCACCCAGTTCGATCTCATCGCGTCGTCGAAATCTGGTTCGATACAGGCAACTGCTGAATTGCGCGATGATATCCTGGTCGAGGCGCAGACACAGCTCGACACGATTGCTGCCGAACTGTCACTTGCCTTTTCCAATGTGAATGTTGAAAGCACAGCTGCGACCGTCGGTCTGGACAGCGGTTTCGATCTCGATGTGTCCGCGCTTCAACCGGGCAACACGATCACGCTGGATTACACCGACAGCAGCGGCAATCCGCAGTCAGTCACTCTTGTGGCCGTGGACGATCCCGCACTGCTGCCGCTGGACAACTCCGCTACGGCAAATCCGGGCGACACGGTCTTCGGTATAGACATTTCCAGCGGTGTTCCGGCAACCTATATCACCAACATCACCGCAGCACTTGCCGGTACAGGTCTTCTGGTCAGCAATGACGGGTCGGACAACCTTCGGGTTCTGGGCGACAACACGGCGCCGACCAGCGTTGAAAGCCTGAGTGCGAATGTCACCGTGACGGCGAATTCCGATCAGGGGTTGGGCCTTGCGATCTTCGTTGACCAGCGGGCTGGAACGGACCTCTTCACCGATGCGCTTGAAGGCGGCGGCCAGCGGCTCGGCTATGCCTCCGGAATCAGCGTTAATCCGGATCTTCTGGCCGATAGCGCGCTTCTGGTGAACTATCAGACCACGCCGACACCGAACACGACCAACGATCCTGCGCGTGCGCAGTTCCTGTCGGATGCCCTCAGCGTCGGCACGAAACACTATGACCCGGGCTCGGGTATCGGCAGCGCGTCGACACCGTTCCAGGGAACGCTGCTGGGCTTTGTCAACCAGACCGTCGCGTTTCAGGGCAACCAGGCGGAAGACGCAGCCACATATGCGGATTCCAAGGAAGCGCTGACCATGAACCTCGCCATTCGTTACGAGCAGAGCTACTCGGTCGATCTCGACGCCGAACTGGCCTTCATGGTTCAGCTGGAAAACGCCTATGCGGCCAATGCCCGCGTCATGCAGACCATCAAGGAACTCTTCGAAGAGCTCCTGAACATCGTTTAAGGTTGGGTGCGTTATGGCTGTTTCGAATATCACCACCTCCCGGACTTACCTGACCCGCCAGCTCGGCGAGCTCAACGATCTGCTGGCAAGCAAGACAACCCAGCTCGCCAGAGGCAAGGTCGGTACCACATACGGCGAAGTAGGCGACCGCCGGCTTCTGGACATTCAGCTGACACAGAAAGTCAGCATGATAGAGAGCTACCAGGACACCATCACCATCGCCAACTTGCACCTGAAGACCTCGACCATGTCGCTGGAGCGTCTGGAGGATATCCGGCAGGATGCGAAATCCGCGCTCGATACCAACGATTTCGTGCTGCAGGACGACGGGCAGACGCAGACCCAGTCCCGCGCCAAACTGCTGTTGAACGAAGCGCTCAACATTCTGAACACGGAAGTCGCCGGATTTTACGTCTTTGGCGGCACGGATGCCGTTCAGGATCCGGTTGCCAAGATCGATGCCATTCTGGAAGGGGCGAACGGCCGGGACGGGCTGAAAACAGTCATGAGCGAGTATTCCCAGGCAAATCTGGGTGCCGGCAACAATGGCCGCACATCGACCTCCGCGCTGACAACCAACTACGCTGGCCCCGTGCCAACGGATTCCACCTTCACCATTGCCGAAGATGGTGCACATGATTTCGGTTTCGACATAGCATCGGTTGCCTCGACCCTGACCAACGTCGCGATCACCGGGCCTTCGGGCACCGATCCGGACAGCTTCGACGTTCAGTTCACCGGTCAGCCGGAACTTGGCGAGACCATCACGGTGGAATTCTCCCTGCCGCCTGACCACAGCGAGACGATCTCCATCGAGCTGACGGCAGCAAACAGCACGGCTGAAGACGGAACCTTCGCGATCGGCGCCGATCTTGAGGAAACGGCGCAGAACCTGCGCGATGCCCTGGAAGCGGAGATCGAGCACCAGGCTCAGACAACCCTTCGCGCCGTGTCGGACGAATGGGCGGCAGAAGAGTTCTTCAGGACGTTCGGCGGGGAAGAGCCGCAGCGGGTCGACGGACCTCCCTTCGACAGCGCAACCGCGCTGATCGGTGGCGGCTCGACGACTGTCGCCTGGTATACGGGCCGCAACACGGCCACCGACGATCCACGCACGGACAAGAACGCAGTGATCGACAGCAATTTGACGGTGAGCTACGGCGTCCGGGCCAATGAAACACCGCTGCAGGAACTGGTCCAGTCGCTTGCGGCTTTCATTGCCGCGGATTTTTCGGGCGGCTCGACGATCGACGAAGAGTATTACAATACCCTGTCGACCAACCTGCGCACGACCTTGCAGCCGCCAGGTGTCGATCAGTCCGGGATCACCGATATTGCCACGGACATTGCCATCACGCATCGGACAGTGTCGCTGACCGATGACCGGCACGTGCAAATGAAGAGCAGCTACGAAGGCACGATCGCGGATATCGAGGGAATCGACCAGGATCAGGTCGCCGCCGAGATCCTGCAATTGCAGACCAATATCGAGGTTTCCTACAGGGCCTCGTCGATCGTGTTCAACCTGACCCTGTCCGATTACCTCTAGGATCGCACGGAACTTCCGGCTTTTCCCCGGGCGGTCTTCGCTACCTGCTGCCTGGACTGCCGGTCAGGGCCGGGAAAGGCCTTGAAATATTCCCCCTTTGGGGAAACACTCTTCTGGTTGCCTTTCTTCCCGACGGATATCTTCTGGTGTCCAGTTCCAACCGGTTTGCCGCCGGGGCCTTTGGCAACGGCGCGTTCTTTTCATTATCCCTTTTCAAAAAACAGATCGCGGCATACCGCGTAAAGATAGACACCATGGGAGGGAGAGCCGATGTGTCACGTATTTGCCGGACAGGATCCGGAACGCTATGCCAGCCAGACCCGGCGGTTGCGGCTCAACGGACAGAGCACGAGCATCCGACTGGAAAATTCCTTCTGGGCAATTCTGGATCAGATTGCTGCATCGGAAGGGGTGACGACACCGCATTTCATCTCGACGCTGCATTCAGAAGTGATCGAACTGCGCGGTGAACCGAAGAATTTCACATCGCTGTTGCGTTGCGCCTGTCTGAAGTTCCTCGAGATTTCGTCGAACCAGCATGCGGCTTCGATTGCCGCTGAATGACATTTTGCGCTGCAGCGCAAGTTTTACCGCTCGCAGTATAAGCATACTACCCGAGCGATAGTTGCCACGCGCTACGCTTCCGTCATGCAAATACAAGCAGAGCGGAGTAACGCGTGGCGAAAGCAATACATTCTATGATCCGTGTTCTGGAAGAGCACAGGTCTCTTTCCTTTTATGAAAAAGCATTCGGGCTGACCGTAGCGGATCGTCTGGATTTTCCCGATTTTACCCTGATCTACCTGCGCAACAGCGACTCCGGCTTCGAGCTGGAGCTGACCGTCAACAAGGGGCGGACAGAGCCCTATGACCTGGGCGACGGCTATGGGCATCTGGCGTTCAGTGTCGATGACCTCGACAGCGAACACGCACGCTTCGAAGCAGCAGGTCTCAATCCAAGAAAACTGGTCGATTTCGCACCGGCGGGAGACGTCATAGCGCGCTTCTTCTTCGTTGCGGATCCCGATGGCTATCAGATCGAGGTGCTTCAGCGCGGCGGTCGATACGAATGAATTGAACGGGAGGAGAGCATGAAAACCGAAAACAGTCCGAGAGGTCTGACCAGACGACAGCTTCTGGCCCGGGCGACGGCGGCAGGCGCTGCCTTCGTCACTGGGACCGGATTTCTGGCAGCAAGGGACGGCGCCTGGGCGACGGAGCTGACGGCACTCAAGCCGGACAGTTTCGCGACGCTGGTGCAGATGGCGCGGGACATCTACCCGCACGACCATGTCGGCGACGAATACTATGTCATTGCCGTCAAGGGATATGACACGCCCGACCACGCCGAGGATATCGAGGCCGGTATCGAGGCCCTGAACGGAGCAGCCCAGGGGAGAGGGCATACTTCCTATCTTGCGATCGGCTGGGAGCGTGACAGGGCGGACCTGCTGCGGTCCATGGAGGACAGCCCGTTCTTTCAAAGGGTCAGGGGCGGACTGGTAACGGGTCTCTACAATCAGAAAGCAGTCTGGCCGCTGTTTGGCTACGAGGGAGCTTCCTACGAACTGGGCGGCTACATCGACCGGGGCTTCAACGACATCAACTGGCTTTGAGCCTTAGGGAGGAAACCATGGCTGCACCATTTGACCTGAATGACGACACGGTTGTCGTCGTGATCGGAACGGGCGCCGGTGGCGGTGTGCTTGCCAACGAGCTGGCGCAGAAGGGCGTAAGTGTCGTGGCTCTGGAGGCGGGCGGACGCTATCTTCCGGATGATTATGTCAACGACGAGTGGGAAAGCTTCGGGCAGCTTGCCTGGGTCGACCCCAGAACCACGTCGGGCGACTGGCGGGTTGCAAAGGACTTTTCCGGCCTGCCGGCCTGGATCGTCAAGGCCGTCGGGGGGACCACCGTTCACTGGGCCGGGGCGTCGATCCGCTTCCAGCCACATGAATGGAAGGCAAAAACGTCCTACGGCAACGTCCAGGGAGCCAATCTGCTCGATTGGCCGCTGGATGCGGAGGAAATGGATCCCTGGTACACGCTTGCCGAAACAAAGCTGGGCGTGACGCGCACAGGGGGGCGGGCCGGACTGCCGGGCAACAACAACTACCTGGTGTTCGAAAAGGGCGCCAAGGCGCTCGGCTACAAGGAAGTCCATACAGGCCGGATGGCCATCAACTCGGCCGACTACGACGAGCGTATCGCCTGCCAGCAGACCGGTTTCTGTTTTCAGGGCTGCAAATGGGGAGCGAAGTGGTCCGCCGCCTACACGGATATTCCGCGGGGCGAGGCAACCGGAAATCTGGAAGTTCGCGACCAGGCCCATGTCGCACGAATCCTGCACGACGATGCAGGCAAGGTGACCGGGGTCGAATATTTCGACAAGGACGGCAATCTGCAGCTTCAGAAAGCCCGTGTCGTCTGCGTTGCCGGCAATTCCTTCGAAAGCCCGAGGCTGTTGCTGAATTCAGCGTCTTCCATGTTCCCGGACGGTCTTGCCAACAGCTCCGGCCAGGTCGGTCGCAATTACATGCGCCATACCACAGGCTCGGTCTATGCCATTTTCGACCAGCCGGTGAAGATGTGGCGTGGAACAACGATGGCGGGGATCATTCAGGACGAAGCCCGTCACGACCCGTCCCGCGGCTTCGTCGGCGGATATGAACTTGAAACCCTGGCTCTTGGACTGCCGTTCATGGCGGCGTTCCTTGATCCGGGAGCGTGGGGCCGGGAATTCACAAGTGCGCTCGACGGTTACGAGAACATGGCAGGCATGTGGATCGTCGGTGAGGACATGCCCCAGGAAACCAACCGGGTCACGCTCAATCATGATGTGAAGGACAGCTTTGGCCTGCCGGTTGCGAATGTCCATTTCGATGATCATCCCAACGACGTCGCAATGCGCAATCATGCCTACAAGCAGGGGATGGCCATCTACGATGCCGTCGGGGCGACCCGGACCTTCCCGACGCCGCCTTACCCGTCTACCCACAATCTGGGCACCAACCGGATGTCGGAAAATCCGCGGGACGGGGTGGTCAACCGCTGGGGGCAAACCCACGACATTGCCAATCTGTTCGTGTCGGACGGGTCCCAGTTCACCACGGGCGCTGCCGAAAACCCGACCCTGACGATCGTGGCACTAGCCATCCGTCAGGCCGATCATATCGCCCGGGAAATGAGTGCCGGCAATCTGTAGTCCCGTGAGGGCCGGCTTCCGGAAGGCTGGGCTTTCAAAGCCCGGCCAACGCGGAGGTTCTGAATGGATTGCCGGGCTCGCACTGGGCCGGTGCTGAATATCTCATGGCTGCAAATCCTGCCCGCAGCTTGAGGACCCGCTGATCTCCGGTGGAGGCTTCCTCCGTTTCCGCTGGAGGAGGGCAGGTGAACGTTGCAGTCAAGAGAAAGGCCGCCGAGGTTACCCTGGCGGCCTTTCTTGATCTTCTATCGTGTTTTCCGAGGCTGTTCTCGAACCGGCCGCACCGGGATCAGGACCTCAGACCCTCGGCAATCGAACGATTGATGCTGATGAGGGTATCGAGCTTGTTTTCGTCGTCAGTCGTCATGACTGTCATGGTCTGCTTGAACACGAACACGCCCAGCGAGGCGATGTTGTTCTTGATGTCCTGAGGCAGTTCGCTTTCAGGACTGGTCGCGGACGTCACGAGAATTGTCCAGAGCTTGCGATTGTACACCAGGGCGTCATCTTTTTCCGCAAGCGAGGAATTTGCCCATTCATCCTTGATCAACTGAAGCCGGGCTGCGGCCTTCATCAGCAGATTCGCTTCCAGCTCCCTCGGTGACATCGCCACCTGGCTTGTTTTCTGGTAAGCCTGCGCTGCCTGTTTGTACATGACTGATCAGCGTCCCTTCGTACTCGATGAGCTTACGTGCTTCTTTCAGTGCTTTATAGAAGGCGCCGGTTAGTATGGCGTTACTAATCCTGGTGACAAAAGGGATCGTACTCGGCGCGGCTTTCACTATGTCATTGACGAGGCTGAAGTAACTCTCCTGTATCTTCTCCAAGTCAGTTGACAGATACATCAGCTGAACGGCCAGGTAGACCCGTTTGGCTGGTGTATCCGCAGTGGCCGGCGTGAGAATATCCTTTTCTCGCAGAATGGGAGCCTGGCCTTCGATAAAGAGGCGAGTGCGTTGATTGTCATTGGTGATAACGCTTTCCCCAATGATAATTCGCTCGCCCGGTTTCAGCTCGACCTTGAGCGCCATTCCGTGACCTCCACGCAGAAGTATCGCTGTGAAACGTTAACGAAATCGTTAACGATTTGCCCCCGATACCTTAATGATAACTGCCGCCGGTGTTAACCGAACAGGCTCAAGACGCTCTGATCTGCCTGGTTGGCCAGAGACAGAGCAGTCGAAGAAAGCTGCTGACGGGTTTGCAGCGCCAGCATGTTAGCACCTTCTTCGTTCATGTCCGCAATAGTTAGGTGGCCAGCGCCAACCTCCAGCGTGTTGATCAGATTTTGGGTGAAATCGGTCCGGATTTCCACAGTCGAAAGAGCCGTACCCATCGACCGGGCCGCATTGCGAAGCTCGTCGAGCGCCGCGTTGATGGCCTGAAGCGTTCGATCGATATCCGTATCCGACTTGAATTCGGACGGCGCTGCCGTCAGTGACACGATTCCTGTCGTCGATCCGAGCGTCGTTCGGTTGAAGTCGCTGTTGCTGCTGGAAATGTCGAAAGAGACTTCGCCGATAAGGCTGATGCTGCCGCCCGAGAAGGTGGCATCCAGGCCCTTTACGTTGTTGATGAAGGTCACGAGATCGCTGACCGTGGTTTCTTCGTCGATCTCCAGAGAGGCCGGCTCGAAGCCGTTGCCGTCGGTGATCGTGATCGTGTCGCCGGCCTGGAAGCCGCCGGAGGAGACCAGCGTTGCCGTGGAACTGAGAGGAGACACCGTCATCGTGGTCGTTGTGCCGCCGGTGTCGCCACCGTCCGTCGCTGCGCCACCGCCGGTGTTGTCCTTGGAGATATAGAGAGCGTTGTCGAGACCGGACGTGATGGTGATGGAGTCCGTGGCTTCGTCAAAAGTGGCGTGAACGCCGTTCAGATCGTTCAATGCGTCCACGTAGTCCTGCACCGTGGTGATGTCGGTACCGACCGTCAGGTTGGTGGTGCCGGAGGAATCCGTGATGCTGACAACGTTGCCGGTTGCCCAGTCGGCGAGGTCCGTCAGATTCGAGGACGCCTGCAGGCCCGACAGGGAAATGGAGGTGGTGCCGCTGAAGAGGTTGAAGGACGACGTACCGGTGCCACCGGCATCCAGGTCATCCAGATTGAGACCATCATCTAGTGAAGTGTCTGTAAAATCTACCGGATTAACGGTCAGATTCGAGGTGCTGTCCTCGTTGAAGATAACTTCCAGCTCGTTGCCGGCACCGGCAAGAAGGTTTTTGCCCTTGTAGCTGGAGTCCCGTGCCATATCCTCGATCTGCTCGAGCAGATCGTTGTACTGGCTGGTGAACAGCTTGCGTTCGTATTCACTGGAGGTCTGCAAGGCCTGGTTCGCGATGGCCTTGGCCGATTCCACCAGTTTGGTAATCGACGTGATGCCCTTGTCCGCTGCCCGGATCGTCTGAACCGCCTGGCCCATGTTGTCCAAGAGGTTGGACAGATCACTCGCGCGGTCGTTCAGGGATTGTGCCGTGAAATAGGAGTTCGGATTGTCGAGCGCCGTGTTGACCTTCAGGCCCGTTGCCAGGCGCGTTTGCGTGATCGACTGCAAATCCGCCGTCTGTTTCAGCGACAGGAGATTGTCCCGGACAGCACTGGAGAGAACAATATCAGGCATCAGACTTCACCGCTTTCCCTATTCAGGTCTCGCCAAAGGCAACATGCGGGTAATCCAAGTCGAGCATGCACCTTTGCCGTAAATCTAAATGGAAAGTTAATCACTGATGCACGTATTAACGTCCCGTAAATAAAAGTTACCAAAAGGTTTCTTTTAAGATGTTGATTCTCAATGATAAAAAATTTCGGGTTCAGACAGTAATTCACGGCGTAAACGAAAACGGCGGACCAGTGGCCCGCCGTTTCTGATGCTTGTCTGTGAGTCGTGCGTCCGACTGATTCTCTTTGAATTAGAAGAGGGATAGCACGGTCTGGTCCGCCTGGGAGGCGAAGGACAGAGAGGTGGAAGCAAGCTGCTGACGGGTCTGAAGGGCCAGCAGGTTTGCACCTTCCTCGTTGGTGTCGGCCAGGGTCAAAAGACCTGCACCTTCCTGCAGAGTATTGATCAAGGTCTTCGTGAAGTCTTGCCGGATCTCAACAGTCGAGAGGTTGGTACCGAATTCGGAAGCCTGGGACCGCAGGTTTGACAGACTGGTGTTCAACCGGTCTATGACGCGGTTGATGTTCGTATCCGTTGCGAACCCACTGTCGGAGATCGCTTCGATCACGATGCCATCCGTGTCCGCGGTAAAGCCGGAGCTGTTGAAGTCCGTGTTGTCACTGGTCAGCGACAGGTCGGTTTCCGACGTGATGGTGATACGACCGGAGCCGTCATCGAACTTGGCCGAGACGCCGTTGAAGTCGTTGATGAAGTTTTCCAGGTCATCAACGGTGCTGTCTGCTTCAACTTCGAAGGTGCCGAGCTCGTAGCCGTTACCGTCCGTCAGCGTCAGAGTATCGCCAACCGCAAAGGAACCGGAGTCGATCAGGGCATCCGTGGTCGAAGAGAACGCAGTCGCGTCGACGAGGGTGCCTGCAAAGCTCGTGGTCGCAGAGCCGTTACCACCGATGTAGAAGTCTTCATCGGAGTAGATGGTCAGTTCGCCCGTGCCGTTGTCGAATTCTGCACGAACACCGGCAATGGCGTTGAGGCCATCAACCAGATCCTGAACGGAAGCCGTCGAGGAAACACCACCGGAGAGCACGGCCGGGTTGGTGGCAGTGTCGTCGACGAAGGACAGGCTCTGGGTCGTGGAGATCAGAGTGGAGTCCGACAGGGTGGAGGAAGTGTTCAGGGCAGAACCGCCTGCATCCTGCAGGGTGATGACGGTCTTGCCGCCCTGCAGCTGCAGGGAAGAGGTTGCACCTTCGCCTTCTGCCAGGTCGGAAAGGTTCAGACCGGTGGACAGTGCGGTGTCGGTGTAGTCGACCGCTTCAATTGTCAGCTTGGAGGTCGCATCTTCGTTGAAGATGGTGGTCAGGTCGTTGCCGTCACCTGCAAGCAGGTTCTTGCCTTTGTACGAGCTGTCCTTGGCGACGTCTTCGATCTGTTCCAGCAGGGCGTTGTACTGTGCTGCGTAGGTTTTACGCTCGTACTGGCTCTGTGTCTGCAGGGCCTGGTTGGCCTTCGCCTTCGCGGTTTCAACCAGATCCGTGATGGTCTGAATGCCTTTGTCCGCGGCTTTGATGGTCTGCAGGGACTGGCCCATATCGTCCAGCAGGGTGCTGAGATCGCCTGCGCGGGAGTTCAGTCCGGATGCCGTGAAGAAGCTGTTCGGATTGTCCAGCGCGGAGTTCACCTTCATGCCGGTTGCCAGCTTGTTCTGGACGCCCGACATCAGGTCTGCAGTGGATTGAAGTGTGAGGAGGTTTTGCCGCACGGCGGCTGACAGCGTAATGTCACGCATCGAATTATCCCTTTCCTGGGTCAAATTTCAACTGCTCTTCCTGAGCAGGTTGGGACCGATCATCGAGCGTTAACCTTAATCAATGGTTAAACGCTTGAAAAATAGGGTTATCAGGAGGTTAACGCCGTTTTGCGCCCTGTCTGAACTGTCAGGACGATTGCCTTCAAGTGCCGAGGCAGGGTTCCAAAAAGTGCCAGTGTCTTTACTGCGAGGGCAGGGTGCCAGGTTACGGCGATAGGCATGCAAAGCCCGGAGTCCGGCGGGTTTTGTCCTCGTCGGGTTCTGGCGGGACAAGCGTTCTCAAAAAAATTCAATGCGAGGCGTCATGGGAGCCGGTGCCGGCCTTGCATGTTTGCGCTGGCGTCGAGAGAGGGCCCGAGCAGCCATGGCAATTTGAATGAATGGGCGCAGGCTGCGAGCTGCGTTTATATCCACCTGAGCCAGAATCTTAACGATTGGGATCAGGCAAGGCTTTGAAACCGATGTTCGTGAAGAGGGGAGGATTCGGGCTGGGGGCGTGTCTTGGGAGTGAGCTTGGGGAGTGGGGCCGAATATAGATGCGCTTAAAGTTTTCCGCGGGCGCGAACGGCTGGATCGGGAAACGCGCTTGAGGATCCGGAAACAAGAAAAGCGGGCCGTGGCCCGCTTTCCAATGTCGTTCTAACCGAAATGTCTGGCTTAGAAGAGACGCAGAACGTTCTGGTCTGCCTGTGCTGCGAAGGACAGCGAGGTAGAAGCCAGGCTCTGGCGAGTCTGCAGGGCCAGCAGGTTTGCACCTTCTTCGTTGGTGTCGGCCAGCGTCAGCTTGCCAGCACCTTCTTCCAGCGTGTTGATCAGGTTCTTGGTGAAGTCCTGACGGTTTTCAACGATGGAGAGGTTGGTACCGAAGGAGGAAGCCTGCGTTCTCAGGTTCGACAGTGCAGTATTCAACCGGTCAACAGTACGGTTGATGTCCGTATCCGTCGCAAAGCCACTGTCGGAGATCGCCGAGATGCCGATACCGGTGGTGTTTGCGGTGAAGCCGGAGCTTGCAAAGTCGTCGTTGTCACTGGTCAGCGACAAGTCGGTTTCCGAAGTGATGGTGATGCGGCCAGAGCCAGTGTCGAAGTCAGCGGAGACGCCGTTGAAGTCGTTGATGAAGTTTTCCAGATCATCAACCGTGCTGTCGTCTTCAACTTCGAAGGAGCCGAGCTCGTAGCCGTTGCCGTCCGTCAGCGTCAGAGTGTCGCCAACAGAGAAGGAACCGGAGTTGATCAGAGCATCCGTGGTCGAGGAGAACGCAGTCGCGTCGACGAGGGTGCCTGCAAAGCTCGTGGTCGCAGAACCGTTACCACCGATGTAGAAGTCTTCATCGGAGTAGATGGTCAGTTCGCCCGTGCCGTTGTCGAATTCTGCACGAACACCGGCAATGGCGTTGAGGCCATCAACCAGATCCTGAACGGAAGCCGTCGAGGAAACACCACCGGAGAGCACGGCCGGGTTGGTGGCAGTGTCGTCGACGAAGGACAGGCTCTGGGTCGTGGAGATCAGAGTGGAGTCCGACAGGGTGGAGGAAGTGTTCAGGGCAGAACCGCCAGAATCCTGCAGGGTGATGACGGTCTTGCCGCCCTGCAGCTGCAGGGATGCGGAAGCGCCTTCGCCTTCTGCGAGGTCGGAAAGGTTCAGACCGGTGGACAGTGCGGTGTCGGTGTAGTCAACAGCTTCAATGTCGAGCTTCGAAGTGGAGTCTTCGTTGAAGATGGTTCTCAGGTCGTTGCCTTCACCTGCGAGCAGGTTCTTGCCTTTATAACCGGAGTCCTTCGCCAGGTCTTCGATCTGCGTCAGCAGGTCGTTGTACTGAGCAGCAAACTGCTTGCGCTCGTACTGGCTCTGGGTCTGCAGGGCCTGGTTGGCCTTTGCTTTTGCAGATTCAACGAGCTTGGTGATGCTCGAAATACCCTGGTCGGCTGCCTTCAGGGTCTGCGTGGACTGGCCCATGTCGTCCAGAAGAGTGGACAGGTCGTTTGCACGGGAGGTCAGGCCGGAAGCCGTGAAGAAGCTGTTCGGATTGTCCAGAGCGGAGTTCACTTTTTTACCGGTCGCCAGTTTGTTCTGGACGTCCGACATGAACTGTGCGGTGGACTGAAGGGTGTTGAGGTTCGCGCGAACCGCGCTCGACAGAGTAATGTCGGCCATTTTGTGTCCTTTCTAGGAGTACAAGATACGAGGACCCTTCCTGGGTCCGAGGGACATCTATCGGCGCTTTCTTGTAAGAAGTTCTAAACAAAGATGGTTAGCGCAAATTAACCTTAACAGCCCCCTAAGCCGAGCAACTAAAATCATTGCCAGAAAAAGTTGAGTATATTGTTTTGAAAGATAAATTTTAGCTGAGTAAAGATCTTAACGGGGACCAGCGAAAGCTTGAAGAATGCCTCTTGCCAGGTGCTCGGGCAGCGCAAATTTCCCCTAAGGGCGGTCGACTTGTCTGAAACCTGACGGATTTGTTAACTCGTGTGCGGAACGAGGCAGGTGAAGGTGCCGAAATCGAGGACGATAGACAGATGCGCCGGCAAGACGCGCCGGGCCGATTGCACGCGGGGTTTGCCAGCAGCTTTATAGAGCAAGCGTCAGGGGGGCGTGAGGAGGCTGCAAGCGATCAGTTCAAAGACCGTGTGGGGGCGAAGCTGAAGGCGTCGCTGGAGGAGGGCAGCAAACCTGCGGGAGGGGATTGGGGAAAGTCGAGTAGACAGGGGATTACCAAGGTCACAGCAAAGCCAGGCGCCGTCGGGAAACGGGCAAGGTATGAGGATGGCTGCGCCTGATCAGATAACGCGTTGAACCGGTTCTGCCTGAGGCTGGGTTTGCCGGGTTTCTATCGACTCGTTGTACGCCCGCAGACGAAGCAATGTCTCTGCAGGTATCTGCCGGACGACCTGACCGGTTTCGGTGTTGGTCGCAACATAGACCAGGGCATCATATTCCGGGTCGATGATGTTCTGGCGTTCAACCGTGGAAGAAAACCGTTCGCCAAACGAACGCTGGTCGCGCTCGTTGTTCGCACTGCGCTGTGCGTTTTGCGTCTCGGTGGATGGTCTTACGGTCTCTTCGACCGGAAGGTCCGTCTCAACTGAAGGAGCATTGCGCTCCGGAGCCCGCGCTACCGGCGTAATCGCCGTATATGTCGGCGATGGCGGCCGGGCCAATCCCGTGTCCAACATCTTTTCCTCCGGGTGACTAACAACTTTTACCCGATCAATCTGGAAAGATAACGTAAGGGAATGAATCGTCTGTTAACGGAATGATTAGACTTTTAAGGATTGCGATCTATCCGGTTGCGCCTGTTCCTGATTCGCTCTCGCAGTCCCGTCCTGCCGTTTGGGGAAACCTCTGGGCAGGTTTCGCGAGGGGGATAAATACACGAAAAGCTCCCGGCGGGGAGCTTTTCATCGTTACAGGATACCCGGCGTGGTTCTTGCTAGCTGTCAGCAATCCTCAGAGCGACTGATTGACAGCGATGCCCCGAGCGGATTGCGGTCCGGTTGGCGCAGAACCGTTTCGTCCGTAGGTGGTCGGTGCATTGGCATTCTTGGCGCCGGCGACCTTCGCGACGGTTGCAACGATGTTATTGGCAACGTCTCTTGCCGTTGAAAGCACCGCCAGGTTGATGCGCAGAACCGGCTGGAATTCGCTGTGCTGGCGACGCAGCGACTGGGTGGATGCCGGGGAAAGATTGCCCAGGGCGACCGCGTGTTCCTTCGCTGTCATCATGCCGCGGGTGTATTCGTGGATCAGCCGGGCCTTGTCGGGCTGCAGCTCGCCAGCTTCCCGGAGTTTACCGGCCCTGACCAGATCGGTTTCCATTTCGATCACGGACAGGAGGGCTTCCATGGTGCCGGACAAGGCAGAGCAGAACTGCTCGGCTTCCTGCTGGCTGGTAGGCCGCTCAAGGGAAAATGGAAAGGTGGATGCGTTGGGTTGTGCGGTCATCTTGACCCCTCCTGCAATGCGAGCAGTTCACGTTCCACGCTGTCGGCAAGGCCGATGCCGCCTGTTTGGGCGATGTTGCGTGCATATTCGTCGACCAGAAGGCTCTGCCAGGCATCCGCCCCGTGGCCTTTGCCCCAGGTGCCACCGTTTTCAAGGCCGGTGAACATGTTCTGGAGCATGGTGTTCAGGAAAACGGCCTCAAACTCTTCGGCGGCCTCGCGAACCCGCGTCTTGTTGGTCCGGTCGACGCCGCGCAGCGTGTCCAGCGGGCTTTGTTGAAAGGATGTCGGTGAAACAAGCTCGGCCATCACAGCACCTCGATATCGGCCTGGAGGGCACCTGCGGCCTTGATGGCCTGCAGGATCGAGATCATGTCGCGCGGACCGATCCCGAGGGCGTTCAGGCCATCAACAAGCTGCTTCAGCGTGACGGTTTGCGGAACGATGGCGAGTTTGGAGCCTTCCTCGTCCACGGTGACGTCAGAACGCGGTACCACGGCGGTCTGGCCGTTTGCGAAAGGCAGCGGCTGCGAGACCTGTGGAGATTCGGCAATCGTCACGGTCAGGTTGCCCTGGGCAACGGCGACCATGGAAACCTTCACGTCCTGTCCCATGACGATGATGCCGGAGTTCTCGTCGATGACGATGCGGGCTGCCAGATCCGGTTCGACGATCAGCTGCTCGATGTCCGTCAGAAGATCGACGATGTTGCCATCATATTGCTGCGGCAGGTCGATGCGTACGGTTGCCGGATCAAGCGGTTCGGCTGTCGGCATGCCGATCAGTTCGTTGACGGAGAGCGCGATGCGCCGCGCTGTGGTCAGGTCCGGATTGCGCAGGGCGAGACGAAGCGTGGTCAGCGAAGCCAGCTTGAATTCCAGTTCGCGTTCAACAAGGCCGCCGTTGGCGATCCGTCCGGCGGTGGGAACACCGCGAACAACCGACGCGGCATCCGCTTGTGCGGAAAAGCCGCCGATCGCGATCGAACCTTGGGCGATAGCGTAGACTTCACCATCGGCACCGACCAGCGGTGTGACCAGAAGCGTGCCGCCCTGAAGCGATTCTGAATCGCCGAGGGCGCTGACGTTGACGTCGATCCGGGTACCTTGTGTGGAGAAGGGCGGCAGGTTGGCAGTTACCATGACGGCCGCGACGGTGTTGGTGTTCAGGTCGATGTTGCGGGTGTTGACACCGAGACGTTCCAGCATGGCCTGCAGGCTCTGCTGCGTGAAAGGCGAATTGTTGAGCGAGTCGCCAGTGCCATTCAGGCCGACCACGAGGCCGTAGCCAATGAGCTGGTTTTCGCGAATGCCTTCGAAATCGGCAATATCCTTGATACGGGAGGCGGCGTGTACCGGTGCCAGCAAGGTTGTTGCAGCAACGGCGGCGGCAGCACCCAGAAGTGCCAGCCGCTTGAACCCTCCGCAGATCATTTCACCAATTTTTCGCATTACTGATCTGGCCCGCCATCGTGTTTCCGGCTTTGCTGCCGGGATACATATATTCGAAATGCGCAATGCGAGAGCCGTGCCACTTTTTACAAAGGCTTTGGTTCTTTCCATAAAAGTGGCGGAAATCCGGGCTCTTTGCTGGTATGATCACGAGCATATCCACGCAAAACTGTCGCTTGAGGTTAAAGAATTGTACCTGTTGGTCGGCAAATATTGCCTCACCCCCAAGGACTCATTTACCCTTCTCGGCAGAATCTGACGGGCAGAGCCACTCCATGCGCCAGAATTGCCGTCAGTCCGACTGGAAGATCGATCATGCGTATTACAGGCAATAAACCCATTTCCGGCGTTCAGGGACGAGGCGCCAAGAAGAGCGTTTCTTCAAGCGGCGACCAGTTCGCACCGGACCTTGGGGGTGAGGTTTCACAGTCTTCCCAGACCGCGGGCGGTGCGTCCATTCAGGGCATGGATGCCTTGCTGGCCCTGCAGGAGGTTGACGACCGTGCCGAGCGCCGATCCCGCGCTACCAAGCACGGGCACAATCTGCTGGACACACTGGAGTCGGTGCGGGCGGATCTGCTTGCCGGACACGTGTCGGAGGACCGGCTGGAGCTGCTCGCCAGGCAGGTTTCCAAACGCCAGTCGAGTGGTGATCCTGAGGTTGATTCGGTGCTCGAGGAGATCGAATTGCGGGTCAAAGTCGAGCTTGCAAAGCTCGGCCGATTCCAGGATTGAGCGTGCACACAAATCGATAAAATTTGTCGGCTTAGTGTTCAAAATTTACGCAACGTCTTGAAAGGTATAAACTTTCCTTGACGCCATTTTTAGCAAATGAACCGTTGTCCGCTGGCGGAACCGCCTATATATTGCGCCCGGCATAACGGTAATCCGGAGCTATCGATGACGGTTGAAATTGAGTCTGAATATCGACCCTCGGAAGACGAGCCGTTCATGAATGACAGGCAGCGCGAGTACTTTCGGAACAAGCTGCTTGTGTGGAAAGAAGAGATCCTGAAGGAAAGCAAGGAAACCCTCGCCAATCTTCAGGAGGAAAGCCAGAACCATCCTGACTTTGCCGACCGTGCGTCGTCCGAAACGGATCGGTCCATTGAACTTCGCGCCAGGGACCGTCAGCGGAAACTGATCTCGAAGATCGATGATGCCTTGGAACGCATTACAGACGGAAGCTATGGCTATTGCGAAGAGACCGGCGAGCCGATCTCTCTTCGGCGCCTCGAGGCGCGCCCGATCGCGACTTTGTCGATCGAGGCTCAGGAAGCCCACGAGCGTCGGGAAAAAGTGTATCGCGACGACTGATTTCCAGAAAACGGCCGGTTTGCCGCACAGACGGCAGATCCGTAACGACTTTCAAGACCTTCCCCTCGTGGGAAGGTTTTTTTATGTCTGTGGGCAGCTTTCCCATGCCGACCGCCCGCACGCCTCACCCTGAGAAGGACCATCAGGTCCGCCTCGAAGGTTGGGCAGCACGCTCACAAGCATGCGACCCATCCTTCGAGACAGCGCTATGCGCTTCCTCAGGATAAGTTTTTGGGGGAGCCTGCTCGTTCAAGCAGGCTTGCGAAAGTCGAGACCGTTCAAAGCGTGATCCGGTAACGGGCAAAGCCGTCTGCGCCGTCACCTGCCGGTTCAATCTTGACCCCTTCCACCGAGGCAGCGTGCTGTGTACCGCCCGGGCCGGTTTCGAACAGGACGCTGGTATCCGGCATCGGTTTGAACGACCAGTTGGCATCTGCCGAAGGGTTGATCGTGCCCTGTTCGACAATGTAGCGCACCAGGACGTCGCGATTGGTGTCCGGGCCGATGAAAACGACAACGTCGTCGCTGATGCCGGGGAAATTGCCACCGCCACCTGCACGGTAATTGTTGGTCGCAACCACGAAGGTTGCTTCAGGATCAAGCGGTGCGTCGTTGAACTCCAGGTTCACGATGCGGCTGGCGTCCGGATTGAGGACTTCGCCTTTCGCGTCGTATTTCGACGGCTGGCTCAGGTCTATCTGGTAGGTAACACCGTCGATCACATCGAAATTATAGCTTGGAAACTCCGGGTTGATCAGTGTCTGGTCGGCCTTGCCCGGCTCGACTTCCTGGAAAATTCCGGCTGAACGTTCCAGCCATTCCTTCACCGTGCTGCCCTTGATGGCGACCGCGCGAATGGTGTTCGGATACAGGTAGAGATCGGCCACGTTCTTGATGGCGACATCGCCGACCGGAACGTCGGTGTAGTAGTCCGGGCCGCCACGACCGCCGGCCTTGAAAGGCGCTGCTGCGGAAAGAACCGGCAGGCCTTCCCATTCCGTACCCTTCAGCATCTGTTCGATGTACCAGATCTGCGCCTTTGAAACGATCTGGACGCTCGGGTCGTCGGCCACGAGGGCGAAATAGGAATGCAAGGGAGCCGACGTCTTGCCGACGGGGCGGCGGACATAGGCAAGGGTTGCCTCGTGATCTTCCTTCACCGCATCGAGTACATCCTGCTGGCTCTCCACCAGCGGTGTCACGGTTCGACCTTCTTTTTCGTAGATCGGACGTGCTTCGGTCATGAAATTGGCGACACGCCAACCGTTGCCGTCGCGCTCGATCATCAGGTCGATGACGCCCAGATGCGATCCCCAGAAACCGCCCATCGCGGCAGGCTTGCCGAACAACGTGCCTTTCTCGCTGTCGATACCCGGCAGCCCCTCATACTGGGGACCGGGGAAGACCAGATGCTGGTGACCGGTAAAGACGGCGTCGATCCCGTCCACGCCGGCAAGGTGCAGGGAGGCGTTTTCCATGCCTTCGGAATAATCGTTGGCATCAATCCCCGAGTGGGAGAGGGCGATTACAAGGTCGCAGCCCTGTTCGCGCATTTCCGGGACGAAGGCCTTGGCGGTTTCGATAATGTCACGCGCATTGGCGTTGCCTTCCAGGTGGCGGCGGTCCCAGTTCATGATCTGCGGTGGCACGAAGCCGATGAAGCCGATCTTGATCGGATAGGACTTGCCGGCACCGTCGGTGACCTGTTTTTCAACGATCACATAGGGCTTCAGGAAAAGGGCGTCGTCTCGCGGGTTGCCGGCCAGCGTGCTGCCCTTGACAAGATTGGCGCAGACGACGGGGAAATTGGCCCCGGCCAGCACCTTCATCATGAAGTCCAGACCGTAGTTGAATTCGTGGTTGCCGAGTGTTGCCGCGTCGAATTCAAGGACGTTCATGCCCTTGATGACCGGGTGCAGGTCACCTTCGCTCATGCCGCGTTCATAGGCGACATAGTCCCCCATCGGGTTGCCTTGCAGAAAGTCGCCATTGTCGACCAGAACCGAGTTTGTCGCCTCGTTCCGGATATCGCGGATCAGTGTGGCTGTTCGGGCGAGGCCGGCGGTGTCGACAGGTTTGTCGCTGTAGTAGTCGTAAGGGAAGACATGGACATGGAGGTCCGTGGTCTCCATCAGGCGAAGGTGAGCCGTACCTTCCTTGGCCAGAACGGAATAGGGGTGCAGAGCTGCCGTGAAGCCAGTTGCCGCCGCGCCCATCAAAAGGGTGCGCCGTGAAATCGAAAAGTCTTTGATACTGGACATGGAATGGCTCCTGTTCGGTCGCTCGGCGATTGGTGTCGTTCAGCCTTGCGGAACAGCACGAGCCGGACCGACAGCTGCCGGTGCCAGCCGGGCGGCATGTTTCCGCGGCACACGGTTTTGGTCCGCAAGGATTACAACCGTATGACGCAAATTGCTGCCCGGATCGTCAGTTTTGTCAAGCAGGTTTATGGGCCGTCGAGCGGGGTCTACTCGCTGATCTGGCCAGCCATGACCGAGATCGTTTCCACGTAGACACTGGCCTTGTTCCATTGCTTGAGAACGTTGTAATTGGCAGTGCCCGGGCCCCAGCCCTGGCCGCGGCGCCAGCCTTTCTGCGCAAGATAATTTGCGGTGGAAGCCAACACATCGGGGATCGAGCGGATCAGGTCCTTGCGGCCGTCGCGGTCATAATCGACCGCATAACGGACATAGCTGGTGGCGAGAAACTGGGTCTGGCCGAGTTCGCCGGCCCAGGCACCCTTCATTTCGGCCGGCTGCATGTCACGGCCCTGCACGATCTTGAGCGCGGCGACCAGTTCGGCGGTGAAGAAATCGGACCGGCGGCAATCATAGGCCAGCGTGGCAAGGGATTGCAGGACCGGCATGTTGCCGGAGAAGCTGCCGTAGTTGGTTTCAAGCCCCCAGATCGCCAGCAGTACAGGTGCTGGAACACCGTATTTCTTTTCGATGCCACGGAAGATGCGGGCGTAGGTCTTGCCGAGCTGCTTGCCCCGCCGGATCATCGCGTTGTTGACCCGCTTGGCATAGAACTGGTTGAAGCTGAGCTTGAAGGATTTCTGGTTCCGGTCGAGCGAGACCACCTTCTTGTTGTATTTCACGTTCTTGAGGGACGATTCAACGACCCTTTTCTTAAGGCCGTAGCTTTGGGAATTTGCAATGAACGACTGTTTCCAGGCTTCGAAACCACCCGGGCCATTGCCGCAGCTTGCACTCCAGGCAGAAGGTGCGGACAGAAGAACAAAACCAAAGACGAATGCAGAAAGGAGGCGCATCGAATCCCCGCTGGGCCAATATAAGATTACCGGCATTCTATCCGAAAAAGCGGTAGCGTCATCCGGCAGATACAGGAAAAAGAGGTGTGTGGGCGGACAAATCCGGTTACGTCTTTTCCGGTTGTCGCAAAATCAGGGGTCGTGCCGGATGAAGTGGCTGTGAGATGGCGCGCCCGGGCTAAGGGTGCCGGCGCGGTCGAATTCGCTGTCGGCATTGAAGCTGATCTTCGGCAGCGTTTCGAACCTTGCGATCGTCTTCCGATGGCCTTCGATCTCGTTTTGAAGTCGCGTTTCCAGGTCTTCCCGTGCCGCCCCCTTGTGATAACCGTGAACACCGTGGACGATCCTGGGAACCAGAACATCGAAACCCAGATAGCGCAGTGTGTAGGCGAGCGGCCAAAGCAGCATCTGAATGTCGCCTTCCTTGCCGTTGTGGGCACTTTCGCTCGCCTTGGAGCCGGTCGTGACACAGAAGAGAACGGGCTTGTTCCTGAAATGGCCGGTATCGAAACGGTTGGAAGTGTCGTGCAGGCCGCCGTTGGCCAGCACGCGCTCGCACCAGCCCTTCAGGATGGCAGGTGGGGCGAACCACCAGACCGGAAAATGCAACACGATCCGGTCCGCCAGGCGCAGCTTCTCGACTTCTTCCGTAATGACCGCGGGAAGGTTCCCGGTTTTTGAGGCAGCTTCCTGCGTTTTCAGGACGTCATAAGGTTCGGTGACGATCTCCTCTGCATAGTGCACTGCGCGCTCCGCCGGATCAAAGCCAAGCTGGTAGAGGTCTGACCAAAGCACCTCATCGCCTTCAGCTCGGCACGCGGCTTCGGTTGCGCGCGCCCAGGCAGCATTGAAGGAAGTCTGAGCAGGGTGGGCGAGAACGATGAGGGTGGTGGTCACGCGGTGGGGTCTTCCGGAATGAGCGACAAATCAGGTAACGGGCCACACCCTAAACGGTCTTTTCCGGCCTGGAAATGAGAACGGGCACGATGCTCGGGGAGCGAGACATCGTGCCCGTCATCAGCCGGGCCGGCGACGCTTCTAGAACGCGTCGCCGGATTCGGCCGGGGGACTGTGAAAGGTTTGGGATCAGAAGGGGAGCAGGATATCCAGCACCTGGTTGCCGACCCGTGGCTGTTGGACATCGGTAATCTGGCCGCGGCCACCATATCCGATCCGTGCTTCGGCGATCTGCTCGCTGGCGATGCGGTTATCCGACGTAATGTCTTCAGGTCTGACGATACCGGCGACGATCAGCTCGCGGACTTCGAAGTTCACACGAACTTCCTGACGGCCTTCGATCACCATGTTGCCGTTCGGCAGAACCTGGGTCACCACGGCGGCGACGGTGGTCTGCAGGACTTCGTTGCGGTCAACGCTGCCGTCGCCCGAGAAGCTGGAGTTGCTGTTGACGTTGGCAAGGTCGCTGGCGGCAGAACTTGCCGGCAGGAAGATGGTGTCGATTGCCGTTCCGAGTGCACCACCAACATCGGCACCGCTGGACTCAGACCGGCTCCGCTCGGTCTTGTTGTCGATCTCGGCCTGGTCGTCGATGGTGACGACGACCGTCAGGATGTCGCCAACCTGGCTGGCGCGCTGGTCCTTGAAGAAGGCGCGGCTGCCGGACTGCCACAGCGAATTCGGATTGTAATGGGCCTGCTGCGGTTCCGGCATGGGCATCTGCACGGGCCGGTAACCCGGAGTGGTGGTCGGATCCTGAATGGCGTTCAGGGCTGGCTGCTGGCCAACATTTGCGAGTTTGTCGGCAGTGCCGCACCCCGCGGCGAGGGCTGAAAGGGCGATGCTTGCCAGCAGTTGTCTGGGAAAGGTGCTCAGCATTTAATTTTTCTCGCTGTTCAAGCTTGCAACAATCGGATTGGCGGCGTGAACGCGTACTTGGCCGCGGGAGGTAATCGTCGCCGGCACGATACGCCGCGACTGCAGGTTCATGACGTCGATCACGTCGCCCTTGGCGCCGGTATCCATGGCCTGGGCCCGTGAAGTCAGCTTCATGCCCGGCATGACATAGGTGACAGTGATCTTCTCACCGCGTTCGATCAGGATCGGGCGCTGGACGTCATTGCGGGACAGGGGCGAATTCGCACGCAAGGTGGTGCGGGCCTGCTTGCCGACAATGTCTTCCATTTCGGTGAGGGCACCTGCCGGTACCTTGGTGCGGGCTTCGCGAATGATGTTCAGGTCTTCTTCACGAACAATGTCGCCCCGGCGCACGGGCTGCACCAGAACCAGCACATCGACCATCTCCGTCGCAACGCCGGTCAGGGTCAGAGGCTCGGTTCCGAACTCGACTGCGACAGCTGCGTGGATGGTGAAGCGGCCGTTCGACTGGGACCATTCTACCCGGTCGATGCGGATCGGATCGTGTACCTTGGGGTCGGCGAGAACCTGATCCGGCGCCTGCAGCAAGCGGATATCCAGGCGCTCGGCATCGATGCCGGCATTGCGGTCTGCCAGAGCCTTGCGGGCAAGGCCGGCAAGCTGGTCCCGGTTCAGCCTTGTTGCCCCGCGAAAGACGACGACGGTTCGCAGGCCATCGGTGCTGGCCGTCTCGAGGCCGGCCGCGCGAGCGCGTTCGGCGACGACATCCGCAGGCACATTGCCGGAGGTACCCATGTCCGGTGAACGGAACAGCGGCTTGGACGCCAGCAGTCCGGCATTGGAATAGAAGTCGCCTACCGTCACGATGTCCGACAGGGTCATGACCTGCGACCGGAGCACGGGTTTTTCGTCCGCCAGGGCAGGCAGGGACAGCAAGCCCGCCAGCAGCAACCCGACTTTCAGCAGATGTCTCATCATCGTCTCAAGCCTCGGTCTTAGCGGAGGTTCGTGGTGGTGGAATACATCTCGTCGGCTGCCTGGATGATCTGTGAGTTCATCTCATAGGCGCGCTGTGCGGAAATCAGGTCGGCGATTTCCGTGACTGCATCCACGTTGGCCATTTCAAGAAAATACTGCTGCACCGTGCCGTAGCTCTCGTCGCCCGGATTGCTGGTATCGGGTGCGCCGCTGGCGTCTGTCTCCAGGTAGAGGTTGTCGCCAATGGCTTCGAGACCAGCCTTGTTGACGAAACGGGCAAGCTGGATCTGGCCGAGCTGAACAGTATTGCCACCCTGGTCGACGCCCTGAACGACACCGGTGTTGGAAATGGTAACGTCCTTGACCGTTTGCGGAATGGTGATGCCCGGATTGACGGAATAGCCGTCGATGGTCACCAGCTGCCCGTTGGCATCGCGCTCGAAGGAACCGTCACGGGTATAGGCCGTGGTTCCGTCCGGCATGTCGATCTGGAAGAAGCCTTCGCCGCGGATGGCCAGATCCAGTTCCTTGCCGGTTTGCTCAAGAGAGCCCTGGGACATGATGCGGCCGGTGGCTGCGATCTTCACGCCGGAACCGATCTGGATACCGGTCGGGACGATGGTGCCGGAATCCGATGTTTCCGTGCCCATGCGACGCAGGTTCTGGTAGAGCAGGTCCTGAAAGTCGGCCCGCTGCTTCTTGAAGCCTGTCGTGCGCATGTTGGCGACGTTGTTCGAAATGACTTCGACGTTCAGTTCCTGGGCCTTCATGCCAGTTGCGGCGATATGAAGTGCTTTCATGGTAGTGATCCCTTAAAGGCGCTTAGGCCTGAATCTTGCCGAGAGTGGAGATCGCCTGCCGGCGCAACTCATCCAGGTCTTTCACGATCTTGGAAGTGGAGTCGTAGGCGCGCGTCACTTCGATGAGGCGCGTGACTTCCGTGATGCCGTAGACGTTGGAGCCTTCGACGGCGCCCTGCACCATGCGGACTTCCTGGGCCGGTATCGGGTTATCAGCCTTGAACATCGTGTTGCCGATCTTCTCCATCGTCCGAACGTCTTCGAAGTCGACGACCTTGATGCGGCCGCGAATGCCCAGACGGGTTGAGATCGTGCCGTCCTGGGCAATCTCGACGCGGCCATCCTGATCGTTGAAGGAGATCGGACCCTGGTCGGTCATGACAGGGCTGCCGTCTGCCGAGATCAGCTGGCCGGTCGAGTCGAGCCTGAACGCGCCGCTGCGCGTATAGGCTTCGGTACCGTCCGGCATCTGGACCGCGAAAAAACCATCACTGTTGAGGGACAGGTCGAATTCGTTACCCGTCATCTTGATCGGGCCATGCGTGAAGTCGGTCCGTGTCGTGAACATGTCGACATAGGAAATGGCGCGGTCCTGCGGCTCAAAAGCCGAGCCGTCTGCCACCGGCATGACGTATTCCGAAAAATGCAGATTCTGCGACTTGAACCCGGACGTATTGATGTTCGCCATGTTGTTGGCGATCACATCCAGATGGTTCCGCAGGATCGATTGCCTTGATAAGGCAACTAGTTGAGCGTTCTCCATAGTGAACGGTTCCCTTCGTGCTCCCCGAGTAAGCCGGCCGATCTCCCCAGATCCGCTGGCTCGTTAAGGTTAATGCACGAGGCGTGCCAGTTTTTAAATCCTTGGGAAATCTGGGTAAAAATCAAAAGGGGCGGGTGCACGCGGCAAGAGATTCCGGCAGAAGTTAACCACTTGGCAATTTTTGCCCGGTGACTCGCGTTAATGGCTCGGTAACCATTCGTTAACCATTAACTCTTTAGTAATAAATAAGCGCGCGCGAGCGCCTGCAGATCGGAGTGCGGAATGACAGACGAAAACGCCGCAGCCGGAGAAGACGGCGAGGATGGAGCTGAAGCTGGTGGCGGTGGCCGCAAGAAGAAGCTTATCCTGTTCGGCGGCATCGGTCTGGTGGTTTTGCTCGCCGCGGGTGGGGCGGCCTATTATTTCCTGATGGGATTGAGTGCTCCGGCACCGGTTCCCGGAGAGACGGAAGCGCCGCAGGAAGTGCAAAAGCCGGTGGTCTTCTATGACCTTCCGGAAATGACGGTGAATTTGGCGACGGAAGGGCGCACGACCTATCTGAAGGTCAGGATTGCCCTGGAAGTCGAGAACCGTGCGATGATCGATCAGATCCAGCCGTATCTGCCGCGCATCCTGGATGCGTTTCAGATCTATCTGCGCGAGCTTCGCCCTGCGGACCTGGAAGGGTCTGCCGGTTTGTTCCGCCTGAAGGAAGAATTGCTCAGACGGATCAATCTGTCGGTTTATCCGGCGAAAGTTGAAGGGGTGCTGTTCAAGGAAATCCTTGTCCAGTGACTTTGTGAATGGCTGATATCGACGACGATGACGACCTGTCCGAAGAGGACATGGCCGATGCCTGGGGCGCCGCTCTTGCAGAGCAGGGTGCTGGCAGCGACGACGACGAAGATCTCGCCGCGGCGTGGGGTGCTGCTCTAGAGGAGCAGGGCGCCGGCAGTTCCGACGATATGGCGGCCCAGTGGGCAGCCATGATCGACGACAGCGAACCGGACCTTGAAAATGCCACGCGCGGTGCTGACCGTGTCCTGAACCAGGAAGAAATCGACAACCTCCTCGGCTTCAACATCGAGGACACGATTGCTGGTGACCAGAGCGGCATCCGCGCGCTGATCAACTCGGCAATGGTATCCTACGAGCGTCTGCCGATGCTCGAAATCGTGTTCGACCGTCTCGTGCGTCTGACGACCACGTCCTTGCGCAACTTCACGTCCGACAACGTGGAAGTGTCGCTCGATTCCATCAGCTCGGTTCGTTTCGGCGACTACCTGAATTCCATCCCGCTGCCGGCCATTCTCGGTGTCTTCAAGGCCGAGGAATGGGACGGGTTTGGTCTGATCACCGTTGAATCCAGCCTGATCTATTCGATTATCGACGTGCTTCTTGGTGGAGGTCGGGGGACATCGGCCGTGCGCGTCGAGGGCCGGCCCTACACCACGATCGAGACCGGTCTGGTCCAGCAGATGGTGGCGCTGATCCTTCAGGATGCCGAGCACGCCTTCGCGCCGCTTTCTCCGGTCCATTTCAACCTGGAACGTCTTGAGACGAACCCGCGCTTTGCCGCGATTTCCCGGCCCGCAAACGCCGCCATTCTCGTCGAGCTCAGAATCGACATGGAAGACCGGGGCGGGTCCGTCGAAATCATGATGCCCTATGCAACGCTGGAGCCGATCCGCGATCTGCTTCTGCAGATGTTCATGGGGGAAAAATTCGGCCGGGATCCGATCTGGGAAGGCCATTTGGCGACCGAAATTCATGCCGCGGAAGTCGAGGTCGATGCGGTTCTTTACGAGACCTATCTGCCGCTCGGACGGGTGCTCAGTCTCGATGTCGGCCAGACGCTCGTCTTCGACAAGGAACCGACCGATCCGGTGATGATCAAATGCGGCAACATTCCACTGACCGAGGGAACGCTCGGCAAGGTGGAGGATTCCATTGCCATCCGTGTCGCAAAGAATTTGCGCAAGCCAAAAATGACGCTGGCCGCCTTCGAGCGCGCCATGCAAAGCGAAATGGGGGACCAATGAGCACTTTGCCACTCGGAATGATCATTGAAGGACTGGTCGCGGTTCTTCTGGTGATTACCATCGGCTACTGCTTCACGCTGAACCGCCGTCTGCAGCGCTTGCGGGCCGACGAAGAAGTGCTGCGTGCAACCATTTCGGAGCTCATGACGGCCACGGAAATTGCCGAGCGTGCCATCCTCGGTCTGAAGACGACCGCGGCAGAGGCTGACAAGACACTTGGCAGCCGTCTTAAGCAAGCGGAAACCATGTCTCACACTCTTGCCGAACAAGTCGGCGAAGGTGAGATAGTATTCACGAGGATTTCGCAGATTGCGGAGGCGGCCCGTTCGGCTGCGCCGCAGCGCGAGGCGGTGACGAGGAGCGATCCTTATGCGGCTCAGCCGCAACCGGAACCGCAACAATACGCGCAACAGGCTGCAGGCTATGGCCAGGCAGCTCCGGCCGTGGAGCCGGAGCGCCGCAGGAGCAGCCGGGCTTCCGACATTCGCAGTGCTGCGGCGGAAGCAACTGCGCGGCTGGAACAATTCCGTAAACGGAACGGTGCCGCTGCATGAACTTGAGACTGCTGCCTTTGTTGGGTGTTTCGGCAAGCGCTCTGCTGGCCCTGAAGCTGCTTGGCTTCGCGCTGGGCCCGCAAAGCGGCAACCTGCCCATCAATGGCGCAGTCGCACAGGAAACGCCGGGGGCTGACGGCGGTGACATGGCTGATCCAACGGCTGAAATGGCCGCGGATGGTCCGCCGCCGCCACCACCGCCCGGGGGCGGGCTGCCCGATCAGCCGGTGCTTCCGGACAGTCTTGAAATCGGTGGTTCGGCCGCGGAGCGCGCTGTTCTGGAAAGTCTTGGCAGACGGCGCGAGTCGCTGCAGGAGCATGAAGGCCAGCTGGACCTGCGAGAAAAGCTTTTGCAGGCCACCGAAGAGCGCATTCAAAAGCGCGTTGATGAACTGAAGAAGCTCGAAGAGCGCATTGAGGCAGCTGTCGGACAGAAGCAGGAGCAGGAAGAAAGCGAAATTGCCGGCCTCGTGACCATGTACGAAAGCATGAAGCCGAAAGATGCCGCCCGGATCTTCGACCGCTTGAGCCTGCCGGTCCTTTTGAAGGTGGTGCGCCAGATGAAACCTCGAAAGATGGCAGATATCCTCGGGAAAATGGATCCCGAAGCGGCCGAGCGCATGACAGTGGCAATCGCGAACGCCTCTCCGTTGCCCTCAGCGGACACAAAACCGGTGCAGGCACAGGCGCAAGCGCCGGAGGCCTTGCCGAAAATTCCGTCAAACTGACCGAGAAGACCGGATTTCGGCGTATCGCGTAAGGGCACGTTAACAAGACCTGACTAACAATAGTGTGTTGGCGTCATCCGAGGACAGAACATCTTGCCAGGACCGTTCCTGACATCCCAGACCGGCGGAACTCCCGCGTTTTCGGACAGGGTGCGAACTTTCGCGCGCCTGCTGGTTTCGTTCTGGCTTGTTCTGGCCTGCGTCACGGGTGCCGCTCTGGCCCAATCCGACAATCTGGAACCGGTTGATCTGACCGTTTCTCCGGGGGAGGGTTATGGCCGTATCGTCCTGACGTTCAAGGACCGCACGCTGCTTCCGATCTATGATGCGGTCATCACAGGCGGGGTCCTGCGGATTTCATTTGAAGATCCGATCGACATCAACGTTGACGATGTTCCGCTGGACCTGGGCGACTACGTGACCATTGCCCGGCGAGATCCGGACGGAAGTGCCATCCGCTTTGCACTGAAGAACCAGTTCCAGATCAATACTCTGGAAGCCGGCGAAAAGCTGTTTGTCGATATCCTGCCGATGGACTGGCAGGGCTTGCCGCCAGGACTTCCCGACGATGTCGTGCGTGATCTTGCAAAGCGTGCCGAAGAGGCGATGCGCAAGGTTCGTGCCCTCGAACAGGCGCGACTCAAGGCTCAGGAAGGGCCGGAGGTGACGCTGCATGTGGGTGAGCATCCGACATTCACCCGTCTGGTGTTCGACTGGTCCATCAAGTTCGACACCGCTTTCGTGCGCGAAAACGACATCATCAAGGTGACGTTCAACCACCCGGCACAGCTGGACATTGCCCACCTGCGCGCGCATCTGCCCCAAGGAGTGATCGACGCGACCTCCTTCCTGGATCAGGGCAAGCTGAAATTCCTTATGCGCGTCGAGCCATCAGTCGACATTCGGGCGTTCCGGGAGGAACAGACCTACGTTATCGACGTGACGCCGGAAAACATGGAAGTGAATGATCCGGCAAATGCGCTGATCAACAAGGAACTGTCCGTCGAGGACAACGAAAACCGCAAGGACATGATTACCGCACCGGGCCTGCGCGACACGCGTGAGGTCAAGAACCCGCGCGGGAATCCGACGTCCGGCGGGAGCACGGCGAGCGGAGGCGGGGTCCTGAAGGAATCCAAGGCCGATGAATCGCCGGCCTATACGATTGTTCCGCTGGGAGGTGGCAAGCCGGATGAGGGGGCCGAGGCACCGCAAGCACCGCAGCCGTCAGCCGTTGAGAATTCTGATCAGTCCGCCGCACTGTCGGCCGAGCCCGATCCGGAAGCCGGACGTGCGAACGCTCCGGCCGAAACTCAGCTTGCCATGGTCCCGCGCATCAAACCGTTGGTCGGGGAAGAAGCGCTGCCAGGGCCAGGTAGCGGAACCGAGATCGCTGCCGCTGGTGTTGACGTCACTCCGACCGCCTTGGCGGTCGAAACGCTTCCTGCACCAGAGCTTGCTGCCGCTGTCCTGCCGATTTCGGTTGATGGCGCAGCTGAATTTCTGACGACAGCGGCCATTCCCGCGGCCGAAGCAACCAACGGAAACGACGCCGTTGCCCCGTCCAACGCTGGTCTGGTAACCGTTGCCCAGGCTGAACCCGGTGCTTTGCCGTTGAACGAAGTGCTGCCGGAGGATGAGGAAATCGTCCGGGAAGCGCCGATGCTGGACTTGTCCACGCAGCAGATCGGCGACCAGCAACAGGAAGCCGCGCCCGAGAACAACGGCATTCCGACACTACAGCAGGTCGAGACAATCAACCGGGGTAGCCAGCCGAATGCGCCGTATGGCGCAACGCCAGTGCAGATCCTGAACGCGCCGACGCTTGGTAGCGGCGACGTTCCAGCCGGGATCCAGCTTCCCGGCACGCAGCAATCAGCACCGGAGACCTGGCGCGCCAACGGCGGCCAGGATTTGAACCAGGGGCGTCCCTCACCGGAGCAGCCGCCGGAAAACTTCGCTGAGGAAGTGCGCAATTTCGTTTCTGCTGAGGCCCGGCGCATCGGGAACACGGTCCGCGTTGTGTTCCCGTTCTCCGAGCCGGTTTCCAGCGCGGTGTTCCGGCGCAACGACAGCATCTGGCTGATCTTCGATACCGATGCCACGATCGACACCCGGGGGATGGTCTCGGCGCTGGCCGAAACGGCGGAAACTATCGAGGTTCAGCAGTTCGACGATTACCAGATCCTGCGGATGGACATGACCGATCCTGTACTGGCGACAGTGGGTGTTGACGGCAATGCCTGGTCGCTCGTTATCGGCGACCTGATCCTGGAACCCTCCATTCCGCTGCAGCTGGAACGGACTGTGCGAGGCGATGGCGGCTCCGTGCTGCGTGTGCTCTATCAGGATCCGCAGAACATCCGTCAGATTACTGACCCGTTCGTTGGCGACACGATATCTATCGTCACCGGCTTCGGTCCGCCACGCGGTCTGTTGAAGCCTCAGACGTTTGTCGATCTGGACGCCCTGAGTTCCGCGCAGGGCATTGCCGTCGTGCCGAAGTCTGACGGCTTGAAGATGAAGATCCTTGGAGATGACGTGATCATCGAAAAGGAAGGCGGTCTTGCGCTTTCCAGCCAGCATCTGCGAGGCGGATCCGGATCGAGCCAGACAATCGTCGATCCGGAAGACAGCAACTTCATCGAGTTCGTTTCCCTGAGCACCGAAGGTCCGGGGGCTTACCGCACCCGCCTGCTGGAGCTGCAGGACAAGCTGGCGAAGTCGCCGACAGGCAAGCGCCGCAAGCCCTTGATGGCTTTGTCGCGGTTCTATCTGGCGCATCAGTTTGCGCAGGAAGCGCTGGGGCTGATGAAGCTTGCGCTGGAAGAAGAACCGGCACTTGCCGAAGACAGTTCCTTTAATCTGATGATGGGAGCGGCCCAGACCCTGGCCAACAGGCCCGACGCGGCCTATGCGCATCTGAACCGACCAGACCTGAAGAACAGCCCCGATGCTGCTGTCTGGCAGACGATTGTTGATGTGAAGCTGGGTAACTGGACGTCCGCCCGTATTGCCATGCCGCGCGGGCGTGCCGTGGTCGGCAACTACCCGGAAGCCATCCAGACAGAATTCAAGCTCGCCGCCGCACAGGCCATGGTCGAGGTCAATGATTTCGGTATTGCCAACAGCGTTCTGGCCGAGATCGAGCCCGCCGAAGTGACCCGGACGCAGGCTGCCCGTTACGATATCCTGCGTGGCCGCGTTGCCGATGCATCCGGCCGGTCGCAGGAAGCCTTGACCGTGTTCGATCTCGTGACCAGGTCCGACGACCGGCCGCGGGCGGCCGAAGCGGAATACCGCGCGCTCCGGATCCGTTACCGGGATGGCGAACTCAACATGGAGCAGGCCATCGATCAGCTTGCCGGGCTGGCAACGTCCTGGCGTGGTGATGAAATCGAATTGAAGACATTGAGGTTCCTGGCACAGCTCTATGCCGAGCAGGGCCAGTACCGCGAAGCGTTCGAAGCCATGAAATCGGCTGTTCAGGCTGAACCCGATGCGGATACCACGCGGCTGCTGCAGGAAGAGATGAACGGCCTCTTCAACGCGTTGTTCTTGGACGGCAAGGCGGACGAGATGCAGCCGGTGAAGGCGCTGGCACTCTTTTATGATTTCCGCGAACTTGTGCCGATCGGTCGTCAGGGAGACGAGATGGTCCGCCTTCTGGCCAAGAGACTGGTGGAAGTCGACTTGCTGGACCAGGCAACCGAGTTGCTGCGCCATCAGGTTGACAACCGCTTGAAAGGTGCGGCGCGGGCACAGATTGCAGCGGATCTTGCGGCGATCTACCTGATGGATCGCAAGGCTGAAGAAGCACTGCGGGTGCTCAACCGGACACGGCAGGCGAGCCTTCCGTCGACCCTGGAGCGTCAGCGCAACATCGTTGAAGCCCGTGCCCTGACCGAAAGCGGGCGCCCGGATCTTGCGCTGGAACTGGTTCGCAACATGCGCGGTTCGGATGTCGATCGGTTGAGGGCAGATACATTCTGGGCAGCCGAAAGCTGGCGGGATGCGGGTGAGCAGCTGGAAGCGATGCATGGCTCGCGCTGGTCCGACAACATTCCGCTCGACGATCTTGAACGCCGCGACATCCTGCGGGCGGCCATCGCCTATTCGCTGGCGGGCGACCAGCTCAGCCTGGAACGCCTGCAGACAAAGTACATGTCCAAGATGTCCGACAGCCCCGAGGCAATGTCCTTTGAGGTCGTGACCCGGCCAATCGAGGCGCAGGGTGTCGAGTTCCTTGAAGTCGCCAACAGGCTTGCCGATGTCGATTCACTGGAAACCTTCCTGAAAGAATACCGGCGTCAGTACATGTCTCCCGATCGCAGCCCGGATCAGTCTGCCGCAGCACCCGTCACCGAAGAAAATGCCGGCTGAAGCTGACGCTGTGTGAATGTTGTCCGGTTGCAGTGGGACTTGCGCACCGGTGCCAACTCCTGTTCAGTTGCGGTCGTTCACCCTTCCACACGTGTCGCGATCCGCCGCACGTTCTCACAAAGAACCTGATTATCCGACCTCGTGGCCCCACCTTTCCGCTTTGCAGCGGTGGATGTGTCGGTTCGTTGGCTTTGGAACACCGGAAAAAGGAACTCCTTCATGTCCTTGAAAATCGTCCGGCGTCTTATCCCGGAATGGGGCACGACCTATGGTCCTGCAGGCGAGGGACCTTTTCCTGCCGTCATGGTGTTTCATGGCTCAGAGGGGGCATGGTCAGGCTGGAGCCATCGAAATGCGGTTCTCCTGGCAGCACATGGTTATCTTGCCTTTCCTTTCGGCTATTCGAAGGGGGGCAATGCCTGGAATGCCGGCAGCATTGAAAACGTGTCACTGGACAGAAGTCTGGATGCCTTCCGGGCGCTGCGTGCATTTGAGGCTGTTGGTGAAAAGGCGGCATTCTACGGCGTGTCGCGGGGGGCTGAACATGCCCTTTTGCTGACAGCCCTGATGGCGGAGGAAGGTCTTGACGGCCTGCCTGACGCGGTGGCTGTGCACAGTCCGCCAGACGTTGTGTGCGGGGCGTTCGACAGCAAGGCTTACCGCGACGCTGGAGATCCAGGCTGGCAGCCGTGGGACCCCGGTGAGCGGGCATGGTCCTGGCGCGGGTCTTCCGAGAACCTTCTTCCTACGAAACAGATCGAAATAGAACGCTATGACGGACCGGTTTTCCTGAGCCACGGGTCGGCCGACCGGGTTTGGTCAGTGGATATGACAAAGCGTCTGGAAGGGCGGCTTCTTGCCCATGGCCGGAAGCCGGAGGTTCATATCTACGAAGGCCAGGACCATATCCCGACCAGTGCTGCAGAAAACCTGCATCACGAGAACCTGCTGACATTTCTGGACAGAAATCTTCTGGCATCGTGACTTTGCCGAGGGCGGCGGGCTGACCACGCACTCGTGTCAGGTGACTGCCTTCAGTAGCGACTGAGACGGCGGCTGACCAGCGTTCTGATGCGGTTTCTTGAGTTCGGACTTGTAGCGCATGACGAGTTCGGGAATGGACCGAGTGCTTCGGTCCAGCCACTCGCAGCGTGCTTTCAGGAAGTCGCGATAGGTTTTTTCATGGATGCCGGTCTGCAGCATCAGGCGCATGATCGCACCATCCGCATCGGATTTCAGCGTGTCGGAAACAACCTCGTCGGCGAGGTTGATCTTGCGGCTGATCAGCCAGATGGCCGCATCAAGGCGGCCTTCTTCGAACAGAGTTCGCAGAATTGCATCGAAGGACAACTCGCCGTTGGCAATCTGGATGCTGGCTTCGTGGCGCGAATAGGTGATGCCGTCGAGGTCGATGCTGCCGTCGTGTCGCTCTTCGATGGTCTTCGCAAGGCGCTGCAGTTCGCCGGTTTCCAGTGCCTTCTTGAGGGGAGGCGGGATCAGCGGACAGTTGGTCTCCAGAATGTCCATCTGGGTTTGGAGAAATTCTTCGTCTTCCATTGCACGCCTTGCAATGCCGGCGAGCACGTCTGCTTCCGTGTTTGCAAATATCAGCAGGGCGAGTGTGCCTCGGACGGAAAAGGGCGCTGCCATGTTATGGAGGAGCTCGTGGACCACATCCCGGCTGGCCCGCGCAATCATCGTGTCGGTCATCTCTTCGGAAAGATCAGGTCTCTTTGCCGTTGACTTGCGCTTGTCGTTGCCGCCGTTTTTGGCGATCTGCATGAGACTGTTCTGGCTGATCATCGGCGAACATTCGATCACCGGTTCCGACAGCTCGTAATCTTCCTGGGCGAGCCGGTCCGCAAGGTCGGGGATGATGCGGTCTGTTTTTGCAAGGCGTACGACAAGTTCGTAGCGTGCAGCGCGGTCCAGCTGGTCGAAAACCGAGAGAACAATTCGCGAAAACAGTTCCCGCTCCATCTCCGTCGGCTCGTGGTCTTCCGACCGCGCATATTCGCCGACGAGCGTGCGGATGAGTTTTGATCTCGCCTCTGGTTCTTTGATCCGGGCGAGCTGTTCTAATTGTTCTCTTAACACTGTCCTGCCGCTATTAACGAAGGGGCACAGTTCGGGCCCGCACGGCTGTAACTATTACAGTCCTATCTTAATTTTCTTCTACTTTTAACGATTTGGCCGGGTGCTTCAGCCGCCGCCGAAGCTCTTGACCAGCGAGCCGGCCACCAGATTCCAGCCATCGACAAGTACGAAGAAGATCAGCTTGAACGGAAGAGAGATTACCACCGGCGGCAACATCATCATACCCATGGACATCAAGACGGATGCAATCACGAGATCGATGATGAGAAACGGCAGGTAGAGCAGGAAGCCGATTTCGAAAGCACGCCGCAGTTCGGAGATCATGAAAGCGGGAATGAGCGTGGCCATGGAAAGGTCTTCCGGGCCTTCCGGTGCTTCTTCTCTGCCGGAGAGTTCCTCGAACAGGGCGAGGTCCTTTTCGCGGACCTGGGACAGCATGAACGTCCGGAACGGATCGGAGGCACGCTCGAAGGCCTGCTCGAATTCTATGTCCCCGTCAATGAGCGGTTGAACGCCGGCATCATAGGAGGCCTGCAAGGTAGGCATCATGATGAAGGCCGACAGGAACAGTGCAAGGCTGACCATCACCATGTTGGGCGGGGCCGTCTGCAGGCCGATGGCAGACCGCAAGAGCGACAGCACCACCACGATACGGGTGAAGCTGGTCACCATGACGAGAATGGAAGGCGCCAGCGACAGGATGGTCAGAAGGACAACCATCTGGACGGCGCGTTCCGTCAAGGTGGTGTCATCGCCAAAACCGACCGAGATTTCCTGCGCAGCAGCCGGTCCGGCCAGAACCGCGAGCAATGCGGTCAGCAAAAGCATCAGGCGGATCAGACCGCCAGGCCGCAGGAGCGATTGCAAGCGCATCATCCGTTTGACTGTCCACCCAGTTCGTCGAGGATCTTCGCCATTTCTTCCTCGATGGGATTTCTGTCGCCCAAACCGGCGGAAGGCCTGACAGGCGCCTTGACCGGTGGCGCAGAGCTCGTCACGGGGCCGCTGGTTACCGGGGCAGGGGCTGCTACCGATGCCACAGCAGACGGCGCGACCGTTGCAGTAGCGCTTGCGGTTTCTTCCTGCGCCTCTTCAGCCTCGTCGGCAGATGCCTCGTCAGCTGGCATTTCCGCTGCGGAAGACGCTTCGGGCTTGTCCTGAGCCGGGGTGGACGCTTCCGGCACGTCTTCCAGGAGATCGCCGATATCCAGCGAAAGTTCCCTGGAAGGGGCGGCTTCTGCAACCAACTGTGTTTCGGTTGTGGCAGCTTCCTCTTCCAAGGAAGCCGCTGTCCGGGCTTCATCATCCGCCGTGACGTCGGCAGGTTCGATTGCTTCAGTCACTTCGGGCTCTGAAACATCGCTTGAAGAGTGTTGTGCATCGGCCATCTGGACGTTTTCGTCCGCCGTGTCCGCCATCGCCTGGCCAAGGTCGGCGGGCTGGTCCGGTTTCGGCATGCTTTCTTCCGCCGGAGCTTCCTGCGCAGGGGCTTGTTGAGGTGTGGATGCTGCGGTCAAGGTTGCGGCAACGAGCACCGGCTCCACCTTGTGCTCCGGCAGAACCTGCTCAACCGGCTTCAAGAGAGCGGTTTTGGCACGTGCCGCCGGTCCGGAAGCGGGCGGGGAGATCGTACCGCCATAGGAAGGCCGATCACGGGCCGTGAAGGGGCGTGCCAGGGACTTCAATGTGGAAGTTGTCTTGCTTTCCTGCGGCGCAGAGGGAGCCGGAACGGCAGGACGCACTTCCGGCGCTTTTACGGGTGCTGTTGCAGGTTCACTCGCCTGTATCTCAGCTTCCAGGGCAGCAGCAATGTCGACCTTGCCTTCGTCGGTGCTTCGCGGAGGCGAAACTTCCGGCGAAGCAGGCGCGGGAGCGGCTGGTTTAGTGGCGGCCCGGTTGAAGCCGTTCTGAGTGGCGGCACGTAGCAGATCGCTCGCGCGGCCCAGTCCTCCACCGCTTTCCGGCTTGTCGGGGGTGGTCTTGTGTGGCGTTGCCAGTTGGGCTGGAGGCGTCGGGGCTTGTACAGTTGCCGGAGCACTCTCGGCCGCACGCGTGGCGGTAAGCCGGGAGGGAGCGGGGTCGGAATAATTGCGTTGTGGTGCAGCCGAACTCACACTGGGGGCTGCCGGCGTGGCAACCGGGGTGGCTGCTGCCTGATACGAAGGTGAGGCCGGTGCGGATGGCTGTGCCACCGGAGCGGCAGGTTGCGGTGCCGGGGTGGCCTGCTGTGGCGCCGGTGGAGACGGCTGCGCTAGCGGCGCGGCAGACGGAACTGGCGTACGTGCCTGGACTGCGGGCGCTGCGACTTCCTGTTCTTCGAGGAAGTCGTCGGGCCGGGCCGGGATCTCCGGTCCTGGGGCGACTGCGGCCTTGACCGGCATCGGCATGTTCGAAGGAGACGGTTGTCCGGGCCGGGCCTGGGCCAGCGGGGTGTTGCGAACGATATTCTGTTCCACCACAACGTCGCTCGGGCCGCCGACCAGGATGAGATGCTCGATATTGTCCCGGCGAATGAGCAGCAGCCGGCGGCGAGCGTCGACAGAAGCACTGTCCATGATGGCAATCCGGGGCTGCCGGTTGCGGCTTTGTGGAGCACTTGCTCCCATCAGGCGCTTCAGAATGAAAATAAACAGTCCGAACAGCAGCAGCACGACGGCCAAAGCCAGGATGACTGCAATAGCCTGCGTGATGCCCCCGCTCACGTTGAATGTGGTCTCAATCCAGTTATACATCTTACCCTCGTGCCGCCCCGCTTGCGGTTTGATCGCGTGTGCCGGTTACTCCGGTTTTTTGCCTCAATTGGGGAGGTTTGCCTTTATCCCCAGTAATTCCGGCGGTTGAGCCTGTGCAGGCTCCTGTCTCGCAAACCTCTCGGCTTTTTTGTTTTTCCCCGTTGCGGCGGGAATGTTTTGCCCCGTCGGTACCGGTTCAGCCGCTTGCTGATCTGCTTCGAATCTCTCTAGGACTTAAAGTTAACAGAGGCAGGCAAATTTTGCCTGTTGGCGGCGCCTCTCTTTTTGCGAAATGCAAAGGAAAGTTGCCTCCTCCACTGGTTTTTGAAGGGTTTGGGCCGGAAGAGGTAAATGGCTGTTAACTTTTCATTAACCATTTGAGCGGCAATCATTGCCGGGTTGGTTAACGAATGGTGAATCGGAATGGCCATAACGGATCTGCCGCTGTTCCAGGCATTGAAATCCAAGATGCAGTGGCACCAGACGAGACAGAGCGTGCTGGCGCAGAACATCGCCAACGCGGATACGCCCGGATACATGGCGCGGGACGTGAAGGAATATACCTTCAAGGATCACATCGGGCGGCAGTCACTGAACCTGGCGACGACGACGACGGTGGCCGGGCACATTCCCGGGAAGCTGGGAAATACCGGTTCGGCCAAGATCGAGGAAGACGACACCTTCGAAGTCACGCCGAGCGGCAACAGCGTCAATCTGGAAGAGCAGATGATGCACATCACCGAGAACCAGATGGATTACCAGGCTGCGACAACGCTTTACACCAAGGGGCTCGGTCTGATCCGGACCGCGCTTTCCAAGAGTGTATGAGGCAAGGCAGCACAAGCTAGAGGACCGATAACATGGACCTGATCAAATCCCTGTTCATCTCGGCAAGCGGGTTGAGAGCTCAGAACGGGCGCATGCGCATCATCGCGGAGAACATCGCGAATGCGAACTCCACTGCCAAGACGCCTGAAGAACTGCCGTACCGGCGCAAGATCCCGACCTTCAAGAGCCATTTCGACAGGGAAATGGGCGCTGATATGGTCGAGCTGGGCAAGATCGCGGAAGACAATACGGACTTCCGTTCGGTGCACATGCCCGGGCACCCGGCGGCCGATGCCAACGGTTACGTGCTGCAGCCCAACGTCAACACGCTGATTGAAACGACGGACATGCGCGAAGCGCAGCGATCCTATGAAGCCAATCTGAACGTCATCGATTCCACGCGGCGGATGCTGCAGCGGACCATCGATATCCTGCGCGCCTGAGCGGCAGTCCTAATCCGGGAAGGGAGCCTTAGTCATGTCTACTCCGTCGATCGCAAATAATGCCTACCAGATGGCCGCCAAGCTGCAGCAGCAGGCGCGTGCGATCGAGGACAAGGCGGGCGCTCCCGAAGCTGCCGGTCTCGATTTTACCAAGCTGGTGGAAGAGGCTGTCGGCGGTGTCGTCGACAAGGGCCGTGTCGCAGATGACAAGGCTGTGGGCCTTGTCGAGGGCAAGGCTGACGTGGTCGACGTTGTCACCGCGATCGCCGAAACGGAAGTTGCTCTTGAAACGATGGTCGCCGTTCGCGATCGAGTGATTTCCGCCTATGAGGAAATCATGCGGATGCCGATCTGATCCGATGTGGCAAGGGGGCCTTTGATGACCGCTGGTGAAGTTCTCGATCTCGCCCGTGAAGGCGTTTGGACCATGATCCTGGTGGCCGGACCGGTCATGGTCATCGGTCTGTTGGTGGGTGTCGTCATCGCCTTGTTCCAGGCTCTGACGCAGATCCAGGAAATGACGCTGGTTTTCGTTCCCAAGATCCTCGCGATCTTCGTGACGATCCTGATTGCGCTGCCCTTCATGAGCCAGGTTCTGGAGGCCTTCATGGGCAGGGTTGCCGAAATGATCCTGACCACCGGTTAGGACGTGGACCTTCATGACCATCCAGCTCGATTATCTGCCGAATATCGCAGCCATCTTCATGCTGATGTTCGCACGTATGGGCACGATGGTCATGTTGCTGCCGGCTCTGGGCGAAAGCACGATCCCGACGCGGTTTCGGCTGACCATTGCCCTGGCGTTGACGATTGTTCTCTATCCCGTCGGTTCGCAGTATTACCCTGCCGACCTGACATCCAATACCTATCGCATGATTGCACTCCTGTTCGGAGAGCTGGCCATCGGCTTCGGCATCGGCCTGTGCGCCAAGATGATCACGTCCGTATTGCAGATCGCCGGCATGATCATGGCCAACCAGTCCGGCCTTGCCTTCGCGCTTGGGACGGATTTCGCCAACCAGGGCCAGCAGGGGGCGCTGTTCGGCAACTTCCTGTCCATTCTCGGTATTACGTTGGTCTTCGTCAGCGACAGCCACTTCCTGGTGATCGCGGCGCTCCACGACAGTTTCACGATCTTTCCGCCTGGCCTTGCTCCGCCGGTCGGGGACTTTTCACAGAACGCGACGGAAACCGTTGCGCATGTGTTTTCCATCGCGGTGCGCATGAGCGCGCCTTTTCTGGTTGTCGGTCTGGTTTTCTATTTCGGCCTTGGCCTGCTCAACAAGCTGATGCCGCAGATGCAGATCTTCTTTATCGCCATGCCCGTGAATATCGCGATCGGGCTGTTCCTGCTCATGGTGCTGATCGCAACCCTGATGATGTTCTATCTGGATCATTTTCAGGAATCGCTCGGCAAGTTCATCGTGGGGTAGCGCTGCGCTATGGCTGACGATACCGACGACTCGGAAAAAACAGAGGACCCCACGCACAAGCGCCTGAAAGAGGCGCATGACAAGGGGGACGTACCGAAATCTCAGGAAGTCAGCACCTGGTTCACACTGGCCGGTGCGACGCTGATGATTGCCATTTTCGCGCCCAGCACCGCCGTGTCGCTGGGCGAGTTGATGAAGGGCTACATGGAACATGCCCACCAGATTGCGGTGGACGGCTATGCGCTGAAAGCCCTGTGGCGGGACACGGGGCAGTCGGTGGCTCTTATCGTCGGCATTCCGCTGCTGGCGCTGGTGATCATGGCGGTGGCGGGTAATCTCGTCCAGCACCAGCCTCTGCTGACCGCGGAAACGATCAAGCCGAAACTCTCGAAGGTTTCACCGGCCTCCGGTTTCAAGCGGCTGTTTTCCGCCGACAGTCTCGTCAACTTTGCCAAGGGAATGGTGAAGATCGCCGTTGTCGGCGCCATCATGGTGGCGGTGATGTGGCCGCACCGCGACGAAGCGGAAGTTATGGTGTTCGCCGATACGAACATTATCCTGGAGGAGGCCAGGATCCTGATCCTGCAGCTTCTGGCTGCCGTGCTGGCTGTGATGACGGTGGTTGCCGCGGCCGACTTCATCTACCAGCGCAACAAATGGTTCAACAAGCAGAAGATGTCCCTGCGCGAGGTCAAGGAAGAATACAAACAGACCGAAGGTGATCCGCAGGTCAAGGGCAAGATCCGCCAGCTGCGCATGGAGCGGTCGCGCAAGCGCATGATGGCGGCGGTACCGCAGGCCACAGTGGTCGTGACCAACCCGACGCACTATGCTGTGGCGTTGAAGTATGAAGAAGGCATGGGAGCACCGCTCTGCCTTGCGAAAGGTACCGATGCGGTCGCGCTCAAAATTCGTGAGCTCGCCAAGGAAAGCGATATTCCGGTCGTCGAAAATCCGCCTCTGGCCCGCGCGCTTTATGCGACAGTCGAGATCGACCAGGAAGTTCCGGAAGAACACTACAAGGCTGTTGCCGAAGTCATCGGCTTCGTCTTCCGCATGCGCAAGCGCGCATCCTGGCGTGCCAACTAAGTTGCTCTCAAGGATAGCGGACTGAAAAAGTCCGCGGCAAACAGGTGAATTTCAACAGGACTTGGTCGCATATCAGTTGAAATCGGCTATTAAGCACAGAATGCTTATGTACGGCCCCTTCAAGAACCGAATCGGGCCCGGGAGACAGGATTGATGAGTGACATGGACGGGACGCCGAGCGGGCCGATGATCAGCCGCCCGGAACGTTCCGGTAATATAGGCCTTCTCATAGGCCTCGCACTGCTGCTCGTCGGCGCTGCTGCTGCCTTTGCGGTCATGGACCGCGAAGTGGCGCAGCCGTTTATTCTTGCGCTGCTCGGTATCCTGGCCGTCGTCGGCGTTTTCTGCCTGTTTGCCGGAGCCATAGGCTTTCTGCGCCTGTCAGCCCGCCCAGGCGAAGCCAATCCGCTTGCCTCCGCTTTTGTCGATACCCTTGAGGACGGAGCGCTCATTACCGATCTGGACGGCCGGCTTGTCTATGCCAACAAGGCCTATGCGGATCTGACCGGCGCCGAAACGGCTGCCGACATCCGTGTGGTCGAGCGCGTGTTCTCCTCCGATCCGGATGCCGCCGACGCCATTTTCCGCCTGTCCCAGGCCATGCGCGACAGCCGCAGGGCGCAAGAAGAGATCCGCATGCCGTTCCCGCTCGGCAGGGCCGACGGCGCTGCGCGCTGGTATCGGGTGTCGATCCGCCCGTTGCAGGTGTCCAAGGAACGCGGCGGCGGCAAGCCCATGGCGGTCTGGCAGCTGGCCGATATCACCCGCGACCGGGCCGAACAGGAAAACTCGTTTCAGGAACTGCAGCGTGTCATCAATTTCCTGGATCACGCGCCGGCCGGTTTCTTCTCTTGCGATGCGGAAGGCCGCATCGTCTATCTCAACGCCACCCTGGCCGACTGGCTTGGCTACGATCTTGCCCAGTTCGATGCGGGCGACCTCGATCTTTCGAGCATCGTGCGCGGCGACGGCACCGAGCTGATCCGCTCGATCAAGGGTCAGGCGGGCGAGGTCAAGAGCGAAACCTTTGATCTCGACTTCGTCACCCGCAACGGACGCGGCCTGCCGGTGCGACTGCTCCACCGTGTACCTTTTGGCGAAAACGGCCAGCCGGGTGACAGCCGCACACTGGTTCTCAACAGGTCTCGCGGTGAGGAAGCCTCCGAGGCGCTTCGGGCGGCGGAAGTCCGCTTTGCCCGTTTCTTCAACAACACGCCGATCGCCATTGCCTCGCTCGACAAGGAAGGCCGGGTCCTGAGAACCAACGCGCCGTTCCTGAAGCTGTTCGGTGCGGTCGACACGGATGACGAATCTCCCAAGCTGGAGGCTTATGTGGCCGAGAGCGGGCGGCAGGAACTGGCAAAGTCTCTCCAGGCCGCCGCCAACGGGATCGGCGAGATCGCGCCGATAGACATTCCCCTGGTCGAGGGCAATGACCCGCGTTCCGCAACCTTCTACGTCTCCGCAGTGCAGGAAGGTGAGGGCGACGGCGAAGCCGCCATCGTCTACGCGCTTGAAACCACCCAGCAGCGAGCCCTGGAAGCCCAGTTCGCCCAGAGCCAGAAGATGCAGGCCATCGGCCAGCTGGCCGGGGGCGTCGCGCATGACTTCAACAACGTCCTGACTGCGATCATCGGCTTCTCGGATCTGCTTCTGGCAAGCCACCGACCGACCGATCCGTCCTTCCAGGACATCATGAACATCAAGCAGAACGCCAACCGTGCAGCCGGCCTCGTGCGGCAGCTTCTGGCCTTCTCGCGTCGTCAGACGCTGCGTCCGCAGCAACTGGAGCTGAACGACGTTCTGGCAGATCTCTCCATCCTGCTTGACCGCCTGCTGGGCGAGAAGGTGGAACTGAAGGTGATCCACGGCCGGGACCTGTGGCCGGTGATGGCCGACCTGAACCAGCTGGAACAGGTGATCGTCAACCTGGCGGTAAACGCGGGCGATGCAATGTCCGACGGCGGCCGTCTGACCATCCGTACGCGCAACGTCAACGAAGCTGAAAGCACACAGTTCGACAACATCCGCGGCATGCCACCGGGCGAATACACCCTTGTCGAGGTGGACGACACGGGCCACGGCATTCCGCCCGACGTGATGGAGAAGATCTTCGATCCGTTCTTCTCCACCAAGGAAGTCGGCAAGGGAACGGGCCTTGGCCTGTCGACGGTTTACGGCATCGTCAAACAGACCGGCGGTTTCATCTTCTGTACCTCCGAAGTCGATGTCGGCACGACGTTCCGTCTGTTCCTGCCACGCCACATTCCCAAGGTCGTGGAGAAGAAAAAGCCGGAGCCGAAGGAAGTCGAGCCGGAAAAAGTCAAGGATCTGACCGGTTCTGCATCGATCCTGCTGGTGGAAGACGAGGAGGCAGTGCGTGCCTTTGGCGCCCGTGCCCTCGCGTCGCGCGGCTACACCGTCTACGAGGCGGGCTCGGGCAACGAGGCGCTGGAGGTCATGGAAGAGACCGACGGCAAGATCGACCTCGTGGTCTCCGATGTGGTCATGCCGGAAATGGACGGGCCGACGCTTCTGGTCGAGCTGCGCAAGACCCGGCCGGACCTCAAGATCATCTTCGTATCCGGTTATGCCGAGGACGCCTTCGAGGAAAACCTGCCACCGGGCGAACAGTTCTTCTTCCTGCCCAAGCCTTTCACGCTGAAGCAGCTTGCGACGACTGTGAAGGATGTCTTGAACGGATAGGCCGACCTGGTCCAGACTTGCCTCAACACCATCCGTTTGAGGCAAGAGGTCCATGCAGCTTCCAGATTTCATTCGAAAGTTTCCCGCTCTCGATGTTCCCTTTCCCGAGGACGTTGTCAGATCCTACGCAGTGCGCTCGGACGCCGGACTGGTCGTTTTTTTCGATTTCGTGAAGGACATGGTCCTGCCGCCGCATTCGCATCTGGCGCAATGGGGCACTGTCCTGAGCGGCGAGATCGAATTCACCATCGCTGGTGAAACTAGGACGATGGGGCCAGGCGCTATCTACGATATTCCCAGTGGGGCGGAGCACAGTGCGATCATCAAGGCGGGAACCAAGGTGATTGATGTCTTCGAGGAGCCTAACCGCTATCCGGTCAAGGGATAGCACTTCATACAGGCTCTGGTCGCTACCGCCTGCCATTAGGTTGCACCGGTTCAGGTCTGACGGCATTCGGGTAAGGATTGCAGTTACCCTTCCATCCCGATTGCGTTAGAGGAAGGTCACGACAGGTTGTCTGCGACGGAAAGGGCTGACACGTTGACCGCACATCATGCACCTGGTGAAGGCGCTCCGGGCAAGGATGGAACAGCTTTCGACCAGGAAGCATCCTGGCGGCGGCTGATGTCCGTCTTTGGCAGCATTGGTCTGCTGTCTTTCGGTGGTCCGGCCGCACAGATCGCGCTGATGCACCGCAAGCTGGTTGATGAGACCGGCTGGCTTTCGGAAAAAAGCTACGTCAACGCTCTCGGGTTCTGCATGTTGCTGCCGGGGCCGGAAGCCATGCAATTGGCGACATATTGTGGCTGGAAGCTGCGCGGCGTTGCCGGTGGCCTGCTGGCGGGCCTTCTGTTTGTCGTTCCCGGCGCACTCGCAATTTTCGCACTTGCCGCGGTTTACGGAACCTTCGGCAATGTGCCGCTGGTCAGTCAGCTGTTTCTGGGCATCAAGGCGGCCGTCCTGATCGTGGTTCTGGAGGCATTGCTGCGCCTTTCCAGACGTGCACTCACCATCAGGCGGCAATGGGTCATTGCAGCTCTGGCCTTTGTCGGAATTTTCTTTCTGGCTCTGCCGTTCCCGCTGATTGTTCTGGCCGCCGGGCTTTACGGTGCTGCGTTCAGCACTGCGCAGACTGAAAGCCACGGTGAGCCTGGTGTTGCGATTGGCAGGCCGATTGCGAAAACGCTCCGCACGGTGTTTCTCTGGGCCTTCATCTGGCTCGCGCCGCTGGCGCTGCTGGATCTGGCCGGCAGCGTGCCCTTGCTGGCGGATATCGGCTGGTTCTTTTCAAAGCTCGCTGTCGTCACCTTTGGCGGCGCCTATGCGGTGCTTGCCTATATGGCCCAGGACGTCGTCGCCATTCACGGCTGGCTGAGCGCAGGTGAAATGATGGACGGGCTGGGCCTGGCGGAAACAACTCCGGGGCCGCTCATTCTGGTGACCCAGTTCGTCGGCTTTCTGGCGGCCTTTCACGAAGGAGGACTTCTGCTTGGCCTCGCAGGGGGGCTGGTTGCGCTCTGGGCGACCTTTGCTCCCTGTTTTCTCTGGATATTTGCCGGAGCGCCATACATCGAATGGATCTCGGCGCAGCCGAGGCTCAAGTCGGCACTTTCAGCCATCGTTGCGGCGGTGGTCGGCGTCGTGCTCAACCTGTCGGTCTGGTTTGCGCTGCATGTCTTCTTCGAAGAGGTCACGGCGACAAAGTGGGGTGTCGTGACACTCTGGATCCCGGACCTTGCCAGCCTCGACTGGCGCGTGCCGGTCCTCGCGGCCCTTTGTGGCCTGTTGCTCTTGCGGTTTCACATGGGGCTGATCTGGGTGCTGCTGACGGCGGCACTTGGCGGGGTGCTGTTGTCACAAGTGGGATGAGGGGGCTGTGCCCGCTCACCAGCCCGCGGTGAGAAAATAGTTGGCATAGACAAATGGCCAGACCGCAAGGCAAAGGGCGAGCTTTCTCCTGTCGCTGAGACGGGCGCCGACAAGCCGGGACACTGACCAGGAAATGAGGGCGACAAGCACAAACCTTGGTAGCCGCGCCACCGGCGAGACAAGAAAAAGCGATTGTGCGGGGATCGAGGCGTAACCCGCTTCGGCCGAAAGAACCTTGTAAGGGATGCCGCTGAAGGCTCCCCCGAGCAATCCCTCTAACAGGCCTGCCTGCAGCAGCTGCCTGGCCATTTCAAATGTTGGTCCCGAAATCCCGGGCACCAGCAGCAGCACCTGAAGTGTTTCTCCCGGAAAATGCTGTGCGCAGGTCCAGACCAGCAGACCGCCGAACGCGGCCGCGAAGGACGCCAGAAGCGCCGCTATCATGGCTTTGCCCAGGGAGCGAAGCGCGATGATGCTCAAAAGCGCGTCGGGAGCGATGAAGAACAGCGTTGCCTCGGCAAAGCTCCAGAGCGCAGCCAGGCAGAAAAGTGCCCACTTACTATTCCCAGGATGCAAAGGTCTTTTCCGTCGAGAGAGCGTTAAAGCGCTCCTTCAATCCGGTCATAAAATGAGTCCGGTCCTCGTTCCAAGTAATTGGTTCCCCGACGAAAATATCGCAGAAGAACGGCACCAGCAGGAACGACCCCTTCGGCAAGGCCTTGCCGAGGCCGTGGGTGAAGACGGGCACGACCGGTGCTTCCGGGAACCGTTCGGCAAGAAAGGATACGCCTTTCTTGAGATCCGTCATCTGTTCCGGTTCGCCGCGCGAACCTTCCGGAAACAGGATCAGAACCTTGCCCTGACGCAGAACCTCGTAGCAGCCTTCCAGCGGGTCGACATTCTTCTCTTTCCGGCCACGCTCCACCGGGATAATGCCGAGGACATGTTCCGACAGCCAGGCCTTGAGAGGGGAGGAGAAGAAATAATCTGCCGCCGCAACCGGCTTGATGTCCTTCAGCTTCGACAGGGGCATCAAGGCCATCAGCACCATCGTATCCAGATGGCTGTTGTGGTTGGCAACAATGATCGCCGGACCGTTGGCCGGCAGCAGTTCCTTGCGACGCACGTTCAGCCCGAGCAGGAACAGGACCGCGATCTTGACGAAAATGTAGAAGATCTTCTGGAGCATCAACGGAGGTTCCTGAATGCTGACGATCGAGCGCTTGTTCCAGTGTCGTCCTCTCCTCGGTCACCCCGGACGCAGCGAAGCGGAGATCCGGGGCCGGGGAACCCAGGCGCATGATCAGTGGCTGCACCTTTCAGCCGATCTAGTGGCTCCCCGATCCCGGCTCGCGCAGCGCTTGGCCGGGATGACGAGAGGAGAGGCGCGTGGGCTTGGAGAAGAGAGAAAGAGAAGCCTGCCGACTGCGTGCGCAGAGTGAGAGCGGTCATCCTGACATCCCCCTTCAGTAATAGAAATAGCGGGTGAAGTGGAAGAACAGCGGCGCGGTGTAGGTCAGGCTGTCTATCCGGTCGAGGATGCCACCATGACCGGGAATAAGACTGCCGGTGTCCTTGACGCCGAGATCCCGCTTCAGGGCCGAGACGGTGACATCTCCAACGAACCCTGCAACCGGGATCAGCAGGCCGGCGGCAGCGGCGTGGATCATGTCAAAGGGCGTGACCAGCGGTGCGGTCAGAAGGGACAGAACGAAAGTGGTTGCAACGCCGCCAAGAAAGCCTTCCCACGTCTTGTTGGGACTGACGCCCGGAATGATCTTGTGACGGCCAAACAGTTTGCCCCAGGTGTATTGGGCAACGTCGTTGAACTGGGTCAGGAACAGGAGGAACAGCAGCAGGCCTGGACCGCCGGTGCTGTTGGCCTCGGTCGCCGGCAGGATCAGGAGGAAAGCCGCGTGGCTGATGGAAAAGACGCACAGCATCAGGCCCCAGTTGAGGGTGCCGACAGCGCGCAGGAAGCCCTCGGTCTGCTGGGTCAGAAGGCTGACGAAGGGCAGGAACAGGAACATGTAGACCGGGATGAACACCGCGAACATGCCATAGTAGCTATCGTAGACCCAGAAGTACTGCACGGGGATCGACAGATACGCCCAGAACAGCACCCGCCTGTCAGCCCGGCGGGTGGGGATCATCGAAAAATACTCCTTCAGCGCCAGGAAGCTGATGAGGGCGAAAACAATGATCGAGACCGTGTTGCTCACCAGGAAGGAGACGGTGAAGATTGCCACCATCACCCACCAGCTGACGGTGCGCTGAACCAGTTCGCTCATGTTCTTGGTGGAGCGTTTCGAAATCACGAAGACGATGGCGCTGGCAACGCACAGCACGGCCCAGATGCCGATCAGGGCCCAATGGATGGTCAGGAGGTTCATGCGGATTGTTTCTCCCTGATTGCCGCCCTGGCGCGGTTGAAGATGGTGACCGCGGACAGCGCCAGCCCGGCACCGAAAAGGATCTGATAAAGGAGAGGCGCGGTCAGGCCAAAGGCCATCAGTAACCCGCAAAGACCGAACAGGGCTGCCCGGTCGCTCTTGCCGAAGGGGCCGTCATACCGGCGGCTTGCACCGATCTGGACTGCGATCACGCCGGTCATTTCACCGATAATGGCAAGTACGACCAGTCCGACGACAATCGGCCCATCGACAAAAGGCAGGAGTGCGAAGGGCAGGTAGAGCGCAGCGTCTGACAGCACATCGCCCAGTTCGTTGAGCACCGCGCCAAGGTCGGATTTCTGGTCGTGTTCCCGCGCCAGCATGCCGTCGATGGCATTGAGGCCCATGCGGATGAACAGAACCAGCGGCAGCAGGATCAGGGGCAGGAACGAGCCGGGAAAGATCCAGAGCAGCAGGCCTTCGCCAATCGACAGGCCAAGCGCGGCCAGGGTTACCTGATTGGCTGTCACCCCGTTTGCGGCAAGCGATCTGCACACGGGGCGAAGCAGGTCCTGAAAACGGGACTTCAGCTGGTAAATCGTTGGCATTCAAAAACTTTCCCGACTAATTTTCGGGAAAGATATAGGTATAGATCACCCGGTGCACGCTAGAATTTCAATTACCTGCTGTCACTTCCTGACAGGGTGGCGCTGGAGCAGGCGTTTCAGGTGATCAGTAACATTTTCCGGCTCTTCCAGCGGTGTCAGGTGGCCACTGTGTTCCAGGACGACAAGGTCCGCTGACGGGATCAGGCTGGCCATGGACCGATGAAGCTCCGGCGGTGTCAACTGATCATGATTGCCACACAGCAACAGAGTCGGGCACGTAATGCCGGTGAGCGACGCGCGGCTGTCGGGGCGAGCAATGCGGGTCTGGCGAATGAAGACGTCCGGGCCAAGGCGCCGCGTCATGGCACGAACCCGATTGATCATGTCGGCATTGTCCCGGTTTTCCGGGGCAAGATAGGACTGGGCGAGTTTTCTGCCGAAACCGTGGAAACGGCCCGGTTTCGACGCCTGGGAAATCAGCTCTTCGCGCTCTGCGGCGCGTTCCGGCGTGTCAGGCAGCATGGTGGTGTCGAGGAGGGCGAGATGGGTCACGCGTTCCGGGGCGCGGCGCAGGATTTCCTGAGCGACGATACCGCCGAGCGAAAACCCGGCCAGCGCAAAGCGGTCCTCGCTGGTGGCCAGAACCATTTCCGCCAGAGCCCCCAGCGAACTACCGCGTGTTATGTCCGCAACCCGGGGGCGAGCGATGTCAGCGAGACCGGTGATCTGATCCCGCCAGAGATCCGCATCGTTCAGGAGCCCCGGGATCAGGACGATCTGCGGCAGGCTCATGCATCGGCCTCCTGCGCGGAGGCGAGGATTGTCCGGGCACGGATGCGGACCGGCTCGTCGACCATTGCGCCATCGACATTGGCTGCGCCATCACCCGATGCGAGAACACGCCTGGCCCACTCGATTTCGTCTAGGCTCGGGGCGAAGGCGCGTTTGATCTCGGCAAGCTGTCTTGGGTGAATGCAGAGTTTGCCGGCCATACCGAGATCCCGTGCATGGCAGGCGTCTTCAAATGTCTGCGCAGGATTGTCGAGCTGTGCAGTGACGCCGTCGATCGGGGCCGCGATGCCGGCAAGCCGGGACGCCAGAACCAGTTCAGAGCGAACGGGCAAGAGCACCTCCTTCAAATGCGCGCAGCCAAGATCGGCGCAATAGTCGATGGACCCGAAAGCCAGTCGAACCACCCCATCGGTGCTTGCAATGCTCCTGGCATTGGCAAGTCCCCTGGCACTTTCAACGAGCGCGATAACCGGGACCGAGCCGCCCAGGGCAGTGTGGAGCGTGGCAATCTCTCCGGGAGCCTCCGCCTTCGGCAGCATGACGGCATCCGGTGCCAGCTTGCGAAGAGCAACGACATCCTCCGGGTGCCACGAAGTCCCAACGGCGTTGATGCGCACGATGATAGGTTTTTCGGTGAAGCCGGTTGTCAGATTGGTACGGGCGGCCTCTTTCTCCGATGCGGGAACCGCGTCTTCCAGATCCAGGATGATCGCGTCGGCTTCGGTTGCGGCTGCCTTGGGGAACCGGTCGGGCCTATTTGCCGGCACGAACAGAGGTGTCCTGACTGCCGTTACCATGCTGCCGTCGCCTCCATGGCAACCGGGCCGCCAAGCTGCGCGGTCCAGAGCTTCATGGTTTCTCCCTCCGTTTGCGCGTTCACCGTGAAGTCCGCCGTATCGAATATGGTCGACAGACTTCGAAACCGGAAGGTTTTCGGTGCTCTTTCCTTGAGATCCGCAGCGAACTGGCAAAGCAATGTTGCCTGCAAGGGACCGTGAACAATAAGCCCTGGATAGCCTTCCACGTCGCGGACATAGTCCTTGTCGTAGTGGATGCGGTGCCCATTGAAGGTCATGGCCGAATAGCGGAAGAGGTAAGCGGCCGATGGCGTGATCTGCATGACGTCGTCTCCAGCCGGTGCAGGCGCCGCGGTCGACTTCATGCCCGCAACGTTCTGCGCCTCCCGGTAGACGATGTCCTGACGCTCGTTCAAGACAGGTCTGCCGTCAGAAGTGACTTCATGATTGACCGTGACGAAACAGAGTGGCCCGGTGCGGCCCTGTTTCAGGACCACATCCCTGACGGTTGACACCCGCCGGACCTCTTCGCCAATCCGGATGTCACCCTGGAAGGTAAACTCGCCGCCTGCCCACATGCGCCGGGGCAGGGGCACGGGCGGCAGGAAGCCGCCACGGGCTGCATGACCGTCCGGCCCCAGACCGGCTGTCTGAACGGCCGGCTGAGCAAGGCAGAAATGGATCAGCAGCGGCGCGATATCACCTGGAGCTTCACCTGATGTCCGGTCAAAGGTCGCGTTGAATTGGCGAACCAGTGCGGGGTTCAAGACCTCCGAGGCGCTGTCTTCGCGCCCTATCCAGCCGCGCAGGTGGTCGATGTCGAGGTCCATGATCACGCCTCCAGGGGCTTGAGGGCCGGGATAGGGCCGTAGCTGCGCGGTTCGCCCGAAAAGATGGCTGCAGGGGCGGGGAAGGAGACCGGGCCATTCGGGCTGTCGACGGTGATACGCCTCAGGTGCAGATGGGTCGACAGGCCTTCCATATCGTTGACCGAGGCCAATGCGATATTAGCCTCCGTCAGCAACCTGATGGCCGTTTCGGCATCAAATTTCGCAAAGGCTTCGGCAACAGCGGCATCCGTTTCACTGCGATTGTTCACCCGCGCGACGTTTGTTGCGAACCTTGGATCGGTGCCGAGTTCGGGTTTTCCAATGAAGTCGCTGCAAAGGGTCCTCCATTCCCGGTCGCTTTGAATGGCGATCAGAATTGCCGGACCTTCCTTTGGCTGGAAGACGCCATAGGGCGCAATCGAAGGATGGGCGAGGCCGACCCGCTGGGGGCTCTTGCCGCCTTCATGGTTGAGAAGGGGGACGGTCAGCCAGTCGGCCAGAACATCGAACATGGAGACCGAGATCTGCGTGCCCTTGCCGGTGATCCCGCGCTGGATCAGGGCTTCCAGAATGGCGGTATAGGCCGTTGCCCCGGTGGCGATGTCGACAAGGGAAATTCCGACACGCGCGGGTTCGTTCGGTCCGCCGGTGATCGAACAAAGACCGGTTTCGGCCTGGATCAGCAAATCATAGGCCTTGCGGTCGGCCATCGGCCCAGTTTCGCCGAAACCGCTGATGGAGCAGGTAATAAGGCGCGGATAATCCAGCACCAACCTGCCCGGATCAAAACCAAGGCGGGCCAGGGCGCCAGGCTTGAGGTTCTGGATCAGGACATCGGCGTTTGCGATCAGCTGCGCCAGCTTTTCCTTGCCCGTGTCGGAACCAAGATCCAGCGTGATGCTGTCCTTGCCCCGGTTCAGCCAGACAAAGTAACTCGACTGGCCCTTGGCAACGTCGTCATACCCCCGGGCAAAATCACCTTCGGGCCGTTCGACCTTGGTGACTGTCGCTCCGGCATCCGCAAGCCGGGACGTGGCGTAGGGGGCGGCCACCGCCTGTTCGATGGCGACGACCTTCAATCCTTCCAGCGGCAGCACCATCAGAACGACCTCGGCAGGCCAAGCACATGCTCGGCAACATAAGAAAGGATGAGGTTGGTGGAGATTGGCGCTACCTGGTAGAGCCGCGTCTCGCGGAACTTGCGCTCGACGTCATATTCGCAGGCAAAACCGAAGCCGCCATGGAACTGGATGCAGGCATTTGCGGCTTCCCAGCTTGCCTTTGCGGCCAGGTATTTGGCCATGTTTGCCTCCGCGCCGCAGGGAGCGCCGGCATCAAACAGGCTACAGGCCTTGTAGCGCATCAGGTTGGCCGCCTCGATCTCGATATAGGCTTCGGCTATGGGAAACTGGACGCCCTGGTTCTGGCCTATGGGACGGCCGAAGACTTCCCGTTCGCGCACATAGTCGGTCACCTTGTCGGTGAACCAGTAGCCATCACCGATACATTCGGCGGCAATCAACGTGCGTTCGGCGTTGAGGCCGGTAAGGATATATTTGAAGCCTTTTCCTTCCTCGCCGATGAGATTTTCTTCCGGGATTTCCAGATTGTCGAAGAAGAGTTCGTTGGTCTCGTGGTTGACCATGTTCAGGATCGGGCGAACCTCCATGCCTGATTTCATGGCTTGCCTGATATCGACCAGGAAGATCGAAAGGCCTTCCGATTTCTTCTGCACGTCGGCAAGCGGCGTTGTGCGCGCCAGGAGGATCATCAGGTCGGAATGCTGCACACGGCTGATCCAGACCTTCTGGCCGTTGACGACGTAGCGGTCGCCCTTCTTCACGGCGGTGGTCTTGATCCTGGTGGTGTCCGTGCCCGTGGTCGGCTCGGTCACGCCCATGGACTGCAACCGCAATTCGCCGCTTGCGATCTTCGGCAGATATTTCAGCCGCTGTTCTTCCGAGCCATGCCGCACGAGCGTGTTCATGTTGTACATCTGGCCGTGACAAGCGCCGGAATTGCCGCCTGCACGGTTGATTTCTTCCATGATGACCGAAGCTTCGGTGAGCCCGAGGCCCGATCCGCCGTAGTCCTCCGGGATAAGTGCGGCCATCCAGCCTTCGCGTGTCAGGGCGTCGACAAATTCTTCCGGATAGGAGCGGGCCTCATCGATCTTGCGGTGGTATTCGGCGGGAAACTGGGCACATAGCGCGCGGATGCCGTCGCGAATGTCCTGGTAGCTGTCGGTTTGGCTTGTCATATGGGCTTTTCGTCTGGCGTGTTCGTTGACCGCAGTTAAGCCGCTGAACTGCTATTGAACAAATATATGTTTTGGATGGGTATCATATAAATTTTATATGCTAACTTGTTGCCATGGACATCCGCCAACTCCGCTATTTTCTGGAAATCGTTGCGCAGGGTTCGCTTACGCGGGCTGCCGAAAGCCTGCATGTGGCGCAGCCGGCCCTGTCGCTGCACCTGAAGAACATGGAGGAGCAGCTTGGCACCAGGCTGCTGACGCGCAGTCGCTCCGGTGTCACGCCCACGGAGGCGGGAGACCTGCTGCTGCAAAGGGCGCGGGCAATTCTCGAGGATCTGGCGCGCACGGAAGACGATATCCGCAATCTGGAAACCGATCCGTCCGGCATCGTGCGGATCGGCCTGCCGGGCACGATCAGCGCCATGGTGTCTCTGCCGTTGATCCTGGCGGCGCGTGAGCGCTTTCCGCGGATCACGCTCAATATTACCGAGGCCATGAGCGGTTTTGTTGGCGATTGGCTGAGCGAAGGCAAGATCGATCTTGCCGTGCTTTACAGCCGTTCCAAGGATGCACGTATCCGGTCTGAATTATTGCTTGAAGAAGAGCTTGTGGTTCTGTGGCCCGCCGATGCCGAACGTCCGCTGGAAATGAACATTGAGGCACTCGACAACGTGCCAATGGTGCTGCCGAGCGGAGCACACGGCTTGCGGGTGCTGATTGACAGGACGTTCCAGGCGCTGGGCTTTGCACCCGAAATCGCGATGGAAATCGACTCCTTCAACAATATCAAACGCCTGGTGGCAGCCGGGTTTGGCCCGTCGATCCTGCCGCTTTACGCGGTGACTGAGGAAGTGGCAGCAGGTTCCCTTTGTGTCAGCCGCATTGCCGCGCCGGGGCTCTGGCGCGGGGCTCATCTGATGTCGCCGGGTGGACGACCGGTGACGCGGGCGCTGGAAGCGGTGCACGCTTTGCTGCGCGAGGTTATCCTGGATCTGCGCGACAAGGGGGCCTGGGCCGCTTCCCGGCCACCGCAGGTTTCCGGCACCGAGACTGTCTCCTGAGGGGAACAAAACCCGGAGCTCTGTCGTTTTCCCGATACTGCCCTATGCTGCCTGAGCAAGCAGCCTGTCCATGTGTGCAAGGCTTCCCGCTATTTCTGGAGAACCGATTGACGATGATCGACGCTGTCCTGCTGACCTCGCCCCGTATTTCCACCTTTGATGACCAGACCTATCTCACGAACGCCAGCAGCTTTTTCTTTGCGCGTGATGAGCGCCTGTTTCTCGTTACCAGCCGGCATGTCATGGTGGATGAGCCAAGCGGGCATCATCCCTCCCGTATCGAAATCGAACTCCACAACGACCCTGAAAACCTGGCCGACTCCATCGCTTTTTCGATTCCGCTTTTCCGGGATGGCAAAAGCCTCTGGCGTCAGGGAGAGGATACGGCAGGCGATATCGACGTTGCCGTGATCGAGATTGACCGGGCGGCGCTACCTGAAAATATCGTCTATCGGGCCTTCGGGCCGGAACACCTGAGTGACCCGCAAGAGCATGTCGAGATCGGATCATCCATTCTGGTTGTCGGTTTCCCGCTCGGGTTTCATGACACGCTCCATCACATGCCGGTGGTCCGCCACGCGGTCGTGGCTTCCTCCTTCGGCTTTCGGTTTCAGGGCATGGGCTATTTCCTGACCGATGCCCGCACGCATCGCGGCACAAGTGGGGCTCCGGTGGTCATGCGCAATACGGCAGACACCGCAAGCGAACTGCCGTGGAAACTGCTTGGCGTTCACTCTGCCCGCCTCGATGTCGGCACGCGCGATCTCGTGCTGGATGAGGCGCTAGGCCTCAATTGCGCCTGGTATGCGGACATTCTGATGACGCTTACGGAGGGGTGACCCACCGTCAAAGGCAAACTTCAGCCCTGTAGCGTCAGGCGGGTTTGAACCTGTAGTGGCCGGTGATTTCGAAATCGAACAACCGGTCTTCCAGCTGCGTTCCAGCACCAATGTTGTGGACCACCATTGGTCGTTCGCTGTCTGCGGAGGCACGGTGACTGACAATCGCCATGTGCGGCAGGTTGCCAGGCAGCATCTGGGAAACGACGTCGCCGGGCTGATAGTCTTTGGCGTTTGCAGTGACCGGAAGAGCTGCGCCTTTTCGTCTGAAAAAGGTCTGCAGGTTTGGCACTCGCCGGTGGTCGATGTTCCTGTCCGGGCGTTTGAGACCCCAGATCTTTGGATAGGACGAAAAGTCCGACTTCATGTCCGCATTGACGGCCGACTGAAGATCGTAGCCGAAAGCGTCGCGGTAGGCTCTGACGACCACATCGGTGCATACACCGCGTTCGCGCGGCAGGTCGCCATTGGGAAACGGGAGCGAGACATAGGCTGGATCGTAGACCACCGTAACGCCGATCTGGCTTTCTGCCGCCTCAATCAGCTGTCCCGCCCACGGATTGGGCAAAGCAAAACTTTTTGACGTTGCTTCAGTGGGCGGCGTGGACGGTCCGGCAAGTGCCTTGCTGACGAGCTGCAACCCGGTTTGCAGCCGATAAGCGGGGAGGGTGTGTGCCGCGTAGGCGCCTCCTGCTGCCAGAAGTCCGGTTCCGAACAGGAATGTACGCCGCTTCATGTGAGAGCTCCCATAGATCTGAAGCCGGAATACTGGCGGAGTGGGACCGGAATGGGGCGAGGCGACATTTGACCGATTTTCCCGTTGGGTAAACCAATACGCGTGTCGTTGCGGAAGTCGGTCAATTGCACGTTTTTTGTTCTCGAAAATTTAATCTGATGAGTCTTTACTGCAGCAAAAGGCGGTAAATGTTGACGAAATTTGGGGAAATACTGCTGAAAACGGCAATGATTGTCTTTTTGTCCTGGCTGGCGACGCCTGCCCAGGCCGAGCAGGCATCCCTGTCCTATGATCAGTTCTTTCTGCGTCACAGCGCAACCATGATTCTGATCGATCCGGATACCGGAAGCATTCTTGATGCCAACAATGCCGCGGCAGACTTCTACGGGTTCGACCGGGATACGCTGCGCCGCATGTCCATTCAGAACATCAATCAGCTGACGGCCGAGCAGGTTGAAGCCGAACGTCAACTTGCCAAGGCTGAACACCGAAATTTCTTTATCTTCCGCCACAAGCTGGCAGATGGCACCGTTCGAAGCGTAGAAGTTCATTCAACTCCGGTGGACTACGACGGCAGGAAGGCTTTGCTTTCCGTGGTGCACGATATTTCCGACGACCGGCAGCGGGAACAAGAACTGTGGCACTACAAGAACCGCCTGGAGGAAATGGTCGACAGCAAGAGCGCGGAACTTTCCTCTGCCTATAACGCCCGGAACCAGTGGATGCTGGGCCTGGTGGGTACGCTTGGACTGTCACTTGTCGTCGTCAGTTTTCTGCTGCTTGAAAGACACACCGCGCACAAGCGGCTGCGATCCTCGGAGCAGCGTTTGCGAGAGATCATCTTCGGCACCAACGTCGGGACCTGGGAATGCAACGTTCAGACCGGGGAGGTGGTCTACAACGAACGCTGGGCTGAAATTCTCGGCTATTCGCTGGCCGAGTTGCAGCCGCTCAGCCGACAGACCTGGTACCGGTTGACCCATCCGGACGATGTGGAAAAATCTGAGCAGAAGCTGGCAGAGGTGTTTTCCGGAGCAAGGGAAGCCTACGACAACGAAATTCGCATGCGCCACAAGGAGGGCAGGTGGGTCTGGGTTCTCGACAGGGGACGTGTGGTCGAATGGACGAAAGACGGCAAGCCTTTGCGCATGTCCGGCACCCATTCGGATATTACCCGTCTGAAGAAGACGGAAGAAGCTGTCAGGCGGCTAGCGATGACCGACCATCTGACAGGCCTTTCGAACCGGGCACATTTCAGCCAGAGCCTTGCGGAAAACGTCGCCATTGCAGACCGGGATAACCGCAAGTTTGCGCTGATGATGCTGGACCTTGATACCTTCAAGCCGGTCAACGACAGCCACGGGCATCCGGTGGGTGACGCGCTGCTCCAGGCCGTTGCCTCCACCATCAAGCGCTGCACGCGCGAAGGGGATGTCGTGACCCGGATCGGCGGGGATGAGTTTGCCGTGATCATCGGCGATTATGCGGAAGAGAAGGATGTTCTGGCCTGTGCCACCCGCATTTACCGGGAGGTCTCGCGGCCGATGGAAATCAAGGGCAAGGATATCAACATCAGCATCAGCATCGGGGTGTCATTCTATCCCGATGATGCAGATGATGCCAAATCGCTGATCACCCACGCGGATCAGGCCATGTATGAAGCCAAGAAGAGCGGGTCGAACGTCCTGACGTATGAAGCCTACAGGATGCGGGTGGCGAGCTAGCTGCGGTGAAAGTGAACGACATTCCTATGGCCTGCCTTCTCGCTCAGCCCTGCTCCTTGTCTAGACCCAGCGTGCCAGTTCCTCTTCGTAGGGTGAGATATCGCCGAACTTCGCCGTGACCCAGGCCGGATTGTAGTAGGTATCGAGATAGCGCTGACCGCTGTCGCACATCAGCGTGACGATCGAGCCTGTCTCGCCTTTGTCGATCATCTGGCCGGCGATTTGCAGCGCCCCCCACAGATTTGTGCCGGTGGAAGCGCCCGCCTTGCGGCCGATCAGTTTCTCCAGCCACAGGATCGTTGCAATGCTTGCGGCATCGGGCACCTTGATCATGTCGTCGATGACGTCCGGCAGAAACGAGTGTTCCACCTTTGGCCGGCCAATGCCTTCGATCCGGCTTGAGCAGTTTTCGGTGAGAGCGTGGTTCCCGGTACGGTAGGCATCATAGAAGACCGAGTTTTCCGGATCGACCACGGTCAGGCCGGTGTCGTAGCCCCGGTAGCGGATAAACCGGCCAAGCGTTGCGGACGTGCCACCCGTGCCGGCGCTCATCACCAGCATCTTCGGCACAGGATGTGGCTCGAATTCCATCTGGTTGAAGATGCTTTCGGCAATGTTGTTGTTCCCGCGCCAGTCGGTTGCCCGCTCCGCATAAGTGAACTGGTCCATGAAATGCCCGCCGAGCTGTTCGGCAAGGTCCACCGCCGCGCCGTGCATCTCGGGCGCTGATCCGACGAAATGCGGTTCACCGCCGTAGAGCCGGATTTGCTCGATCTTGCTGTGGGCGGTGCTTTGCGGCACCACGGCAATGAATGGCACGCCGATCATTTGCGCGAAATAAGCTTCCGAAACGGCCGTGCTGCCCGACGAGGCTTCGATCACCGGTGTGCCTTCGCGGATCCTGCCGTTGCACAGCGCATATAGAAACAGCGACCGGGCGAGACGGTGCTTCAGGCTGCCGGTCGGGTGGGTGCTTTCATCCTTCAGATAGATATCGACACCGGCGCAACTGAGGCCATGCAGCTTGAACAGATGCGTGTCGGCGGACCGATGCGCATCCGCGTTAATCCTGGCGACAGCATCTCGCACCCATTTGTCCATCGCAGTTCTCCCGGCAGTTGTTGCCCAAGAGTGGCGCTAAAGCGGAATGCCCGCAATATGGGCGATGAGTTCCAGGCTGTTGCGGGCGCTGAATTTCTTCATCAGCCGAGCCCGGTGGACCTCGACCGTGCGCGGTGACAGCCCGAGAAGGCGGGCGATTTCCTTGGTTGTATTTCCTTCGGCCAGCAGTTTGGCCACCTGGCGTTCCCGCAGGCTCATTTCAGCCAGTGGCCGGTCTTCGGAAATGTCGGCAAAGCTCCAGACCGCCCGTGCGAACGGGGCGTCAAGGTTGAGAGACTGGCCACGCACGCGGCACCAGAACAGATCTCCGGATTTGCGACGCATGATGCGTTCATCCCGGTAGCGACCACTGCCTTTCATCCGTTCCAGTCCGATCTTGCCGATGCGGAGAAACTCTTCCGAAGAGGGATAAAGGACAGACAGCGAGGCCCCGGAAAGTTCCTCCGGTTCAAAGCCGAACATATCGGCAAGACGCGCATTGCAGCATCGGATCTGCCGCTCTTCCGTCAAGGCCAGGCCGACGGGCGCATTGTCGAAAGCAAGCGCTGCGAAGTCGTCCATGGGCTCCCCATTACGTGTTTTGACGGAATTTTCGCTCTAAGGGTCTGAAGAGTATCAGATAGCTGTCCCGCACGGCCGTTTTTCTGGAAACCACATCTGGTCCGGAAGAACCAGCGAGCCGAAGGGATGAGGGAGGTGCCGGGAGGAGACTGGCTGGGGTGTGTCCGGAGGACGGCATGCCCGGTCGGTCATTCTTGTCCTGACGAGCGAGCCTTGCTCGCGTCTCGAAGGATGGGCTGCTTGTCCGCAATATGCCGCCCGTCCTCCGAGACAGCGCTCGGCGCTTCCTCAGGATGAGATAAGCGGGATGGCGGACCAACGCGGTCGCACTGCACCAGACGGCGTATCGGGGGAGAAAAACAGGATGAATCCGGCGGAATGGTTATACCGGAGCGCGGCGAGAAACCCGCAGAGCCCGGCGCTGCTGCAGGGGACCGAGCGCAAGGCAAACTATCTGGAGTTTGCTCGTAGTGCCGGGGCCATAAGCGCTGCGCTTGCCGGCTACGGCATCGGCAAGGGAGACAGGGTCGCACTGTTCGCCGCAAATTCCACGCGCTATCTGGAAGCGCTTTACGGCATCTGGTGGCGTGGCGGCGCAGCCGTGCCGATAAACGCCAAGCTGCACGAAAAGGAAGCCGCCTGGATGGTGGAGAATTCCGGTGCAGAATTTGTCTTTGCCGACAGAAAGACCGCCGAACTTCTGGCGCCATATCTGCCGGAGGGTGTGCGTCTTGTCTCGCTCGACAGTCCTGAATTCGGCGCCATGTGCCAGGCAGCACCGCACACCACGCCGGAAGCTCTGGATCCTGCAGATCTTGCCTGGCTTTTCTATACCTCCGGCACCACCGGCAGGCCCAAGGGCGTGATGCTGACTTGCGGCAATCTTGCTTCGATGGCGCTGAGCTACTTTGTCGATGTCGATGACGTCAAGCCGCAGGATGCGATCCTCTATGCCGCGCCGATGAGCCATGGTGCCGGGCTCTACAATTTCATGCACGTGATGAAAGGGGCGCGTCACGTGGTACCGGTCAGCGGCGGGTTTGACGCTGCCGAAATCCTGCAGATCGCGCCTGTGATCGGCTCCATCTCCATGTTTGCCGCGCCCACCATGGTCCGCCGCCTGGTGGATGTCGCCAAGGCTTCGGGGGGCACTGGCCGGGGGCTGCGGACCATCGTCTATGCCGGCGGGCCTATGTATGAGGCGGATATTCTGGAAGCGGTTGAAGTGATGGGCGCACGGTTCGTGCAGATCTACGGTCAGGGCGAATGCCCGATGGGCATCACCGCACTGCCGCGCGCCGAAGTTTGTGACCGCACCCATCCACGTTGGCGCGAGAGGCTGAATTCCGTCGGCACGGCCCAGTCTGTCGTGCGGGTCGCGATCGTCGACGGCGAAGGCCGGGAGCTGCCCCGCGGCGAAGTCGGGGAAATTGCCGTGCACGGAGATACGGTGATGAAGGGCTACTGGCAAAACGAGGAGGCAACAGCCCAGACCATCCGTGACGGCTGGCTGTGGACCGGAGACGTTGGTCGCATGGATGAGGACGGCTACGTCACGCTGCAGGACCGGTCCAAGGACGTCATCATTTCCGGTGGCTCCAATATCTACCCGCGCGAAGTCGAAGAGGTGCTGCTGACACACCCGGCTGTGCATGAGGTGGCAGTCGTTGGCCGGCAGGACCAGGAGTGGGGAGAGATCGTTGTCGCCTTTGTTGCCTGTCACCCGGGCCAGAGCGTGAGCGAGGCTGAGCTCGACAAGCTCTGTCTGAACCGGATCGCCCGGTTCAAGCGGCCGAAACACTATCATTTCCCGGCTGCCCTGCCGAAAAACAACTACGGCAAGATCCTCAAAACGGACCTGAGACAACAGCTCGAAGCGGAGGAAACGGCATGACAGATCTCACCGGAAAAACAGCTCTCGTCACAGGGTCCGTTCAGGGGATCGGCCTGGCGATTGCCAAGGCACTGGCGGGGGCAGGGGCACGCGTTGCCGTCCACGGTCTGGCGAACCCGGAAGAGGCGCAAGCGGCTGTGGCAGAGATCAAGGCTGCCGGGGCACCGGACGCCCGGTTCTTTTCTGCGGACATGCGCGACGTGGCGGCTGTCGAGACGATGATGGCGGACGTTGCCGCCTGGGGCGGCCCGGATATCCTGGTCAACAATGCGGGTATCCAGAAGACTGTCAGCTTTGCCGAGGCGGATGCTGCCACATGGGATGCCATCATCGGGGTCAATCTGTCAGGCGTCTACCATACGATGCGTCTTGCCCTGCCGGCGATGGCCGAACAAGGCTTTGGCCGTGTCATCAACATTGCCTCGGTGCACGGGCTGGTCGCCTCGGTCAACAAGGCGCCTTACGTGGCTTCGAAATTCGGCGTCGTCGGCATGAGCAAGGTGGCCGCGCTGGAATATGCGGCAAGCGGTTCCAGAGCCTCGGGTGGGGTGACTGTCAATTGCATCGCGCCCGGCTGGACGGAAACCGCAATCATCGAGCCGCAGGTGGCAGCCCGCGCCGCCCTTCATGGCGGCGATCGCGACAAGGGCGTTGCAGATCTTCTGGCGGAAAAACAGCCTTCCCACCGCACGTCCGACCCGTCTGAAATCGGTGCGCTGGCGCTTTGGCTGTGCAGCCCGGTGGCGCACAACGTGACGGGCGTGACAATCCCCGTCGACGGCGGCTGGACAGCTCAATAAGGCTGTCGACCACCAAAACGGCAGACGAGCCCCTGGTCGGGGCTCGTCCCTGTTTGGCTTCATGGGTGATCAGAGATCGCCAATGGCTGTCTCGCGGATCTCTGGCCACTTGGCGTAAGCACCGGCGAGAACCTCGTCCTTCTGCTCCAGGTATTTGTCGAAGATGACGGCGTTGACGAAGAGATAGAGCTTGCCGTCGACAATATCGGCAAAGCGGACGTCGCCATCGAGTTTCTTGCCGACATAGATGCCGAAGGCGCAAAAGCCGCCGAACTGCGGCAGGAAGCTTTCCGGAGCAGCGTCGAACTGCTCCTTGGTTTCGGCCGTGGCGAAATAATAGTCGACACCATCATGGCTGGAAGTGTGGACCGCATCGCCAAGGCCCGGGGTTGCGCCTGCGAACATGGAAACAGGGTCGATGCCGTGCATGCCGAGCGGATTGCCGTTGAGGGTGAGGCCGTTGGCAACGTTGTATTCGTCCGCAGCAAGGGCGGCGGTGGACAGAACAAGGGCTGCGGCCAGGGCCGGAAGGGCGAATTTGAGTTTCATCGGTTTGATCCAGTCTTGGGTTGGGGTAGTCGGTTTTGAGGAGAGAGCTGGCGGTCAGGCGGAACGGGCGATGCGTTCGACTGCGTCGTCGGTCCACCAGACGCCGTTGGCGACCATGCGGAAATTGATGATGGCGGCGAGGTAGCCGTCGCCCTCGGGCACCTTGGCGCCTGCGGTCGCATCGCGAACCACGGCCACTTCGAAGCCGAGTTCCAGAAGCTCGTAAAGATGGGCCTGCGTGCACAGGTTTGCGGACATGCCGGCCAGGATCACCTTGTCGATCCCGCGCTTGCGCAGCTGCAGGTTCAGATCGTTCTGCGCCGGGCTGTAGACCTTGTGCGGTGAGCAGATGACGGTTTCGCCGTCCTCGATGTATTTCTTGTACTGCGGCATCCAGTCGGCGCCGGACCCTTCGAAATTCTCCAGGGAGAGCGGGCCCGGGCGATCGAACATGCCGATGGAATGCATGGTCTTTTCCAAGGTGCCTTCGAACTGCCACTTGTGGTCGTGCGGATAATAGTAGTGGGGCGAGATGAACACCGGCATCGCGGCAGCCTTGGCCGCCTTGAACAGGCGTTCGATGTTGTCGACGGTACCTTGCTCGGTGACGCTTTCGCCAACGACACCCCAGGTGACGCCGTCTTCGGACAGGAAGTCGATCTGCGGATCGGTGACGACAAGCGCGGTGCGGCCGGCTTCGATTTCCATGTCGATCTGCGGCAGGCCTGGTTTTTCCGGATCGGCATAGAGCGCACGGGCTTCTTCTGTTGCAGCGGTGGCGGAACCGGTGGCCATGGCGACGGCACCCACTGTTGCCGCACCGGCTGCCCCGGCAAGCAGGCGGCGGCGGGCGTGATCAACCGTTTCCGGTGTTACGCAGCAGGCGCAGGTCTTGTCATGTTCGTTGTCCATATGAAGTCTCCATTGCTTGTGTTGGACAGGGTTGCGATGGGCAGCGCATCAACTTGAAACGCTGTCAGGTTCGCGGCCGATCACCGGGTGCCTGAAGGCACGGCTCTCCCGTTCCCGGCGCAGGGCCGGGTTGGCGTCGGATTTGGCCACGTTCCATGGGGGCGGCACCGGCATGCCTGTGCCAGAAAGCTGAGGTCAGAAAGCTGAGGTCAGATAGTTGCGTGGTCCGGTGCCTTGCTGGCACGCTCTGGAACCTTCCGGCGGACTGAAGCCGGTTTCGCATCATTTGCGGGTAAGATCGGCAGGCGCACGGTCAGAACCGCACCTCTATTGCTGCTTCCGCCTCCGTTCTGAGCCGCAATCTTGCCGCCATGGCGTTCGGCGATCAGCCGGGCGATCCAGAGGCCAAGTCCCGAGGACGGCCCGGATCGGGCGGCCTTTGCGGACAGCTGGGTGAAGGGACGGAAGGCCCGGGCAAGATCGGCAGCGGTGAAGCCCTGACCCTGGTCGCTGATACGCACGGAGACATTACCGTCATCTTCCCGGGAGATAGCGCAAAGAACGGTGCCGTCGTCCGGGCTGTGGCGCACCGCATTGCCGATGAGATTGTCGAAGGCCTCGAACAACAGCTCCGCATCGCCGCAGATCAGACACGGGGATAGGGACACGATTTCCAGATTGACCGCATGGCGGCGAGCCAGCGGTTGGTTGACGGCGATCGCCAGCGCCAGAACCTCGGCCAGATCAACTGGCCGCATCACACAGGAGAGCGGATCCCGTCCCTCTTTGCCGCGCTTGACCAGGGCGCTGAGACTGCCGGTCAGGTGCTGGAGGATACGGTCGGCCTTTGCGGCGTTATCCGCAATGGCGGGCTGTCCTTCCCAGGTTGCGCATTGAGCAATGTGCTCGATCAACAGCGAGAGGTTGGCAAGGGGGCCGCGCAGGTCGTGGGCGACGATGGAAAGCGTCCGGCCATAGGCGTTGCTGTCGGTCAGGTTGTCCGAATGCGGCCGTGCTGCCGGAAACGTCGAAGGTACATGGTCATGCCTGGCCGGACTGCGGGCCGTGATCTGTTCGATAATCATGTGGCGCTCCTTGTCTCAAAAGCCCTGGAGCGCTGCGGGAAAGTGCCCGGTGATGACCGCTCCGTCGTTCGATGAGCATTGAATACGCCGGGAGCGCCTTCTTGGTATCGGCCGGGTCTGCCACTGTTTTGGCCCTATCTGCCAAGCCAGTTCGGGCCCGCCAGAAGGCAGCAAAACAGGTTGAGCCCGGCCATGTTTGGCCGGGCTCTTCCGGGATTTGCGAATGTTTCGGGTTTTGCCAGATCTGGCCGCGACCGTTGCCGTGAGCCTGTGCGTCGGGCGGGTGTGTTCTCAGACGGTCGCGCTGTGTTGCCGGAATTGCGCCGGTGGCTGGCCGACCCAGCGCTTGAACGCACGGGTGAAGGTGCTCTGTTCGGAGAAGCCTGTGAGGAAGGCAATTTCGGCAATGGAACAGCTGCTGCCTGCCAGCAGCTCCCGAGCCAGCTTCGTCTGTGCCTCGCGCAGCATGTCGCGGTAGGTCAGCCCTTCCTCCGCCAGGCGGCGATAGAGGGTGCGCTCGCTCATGCCGAGATCACGCGCGACGGCAGCCGCGGAAGGTACGCCGCTGCTGAGTGTTTTCGTCAGGCGGTTCAGAAGATCGCGCGTCAACGCACTGCCGGCAGGCAGGGCGTCGATTTCCGTCTCCAGATGATCGGTCAGGAAAGTGCAGACGCCTTGATCTCCAAGCCGGTTCGGCAGGTCCAGCATTGGCTGGGTCATTATAATTGCGTCTTGCGCTTCACCGAAGCGGACCGGACAGCCGAAAAACGCCGCGTAGCGTTCTGACTCTCCCCGGCAGGGATGGCGAAAGGTGATGGCCTCAATTTTCAGGCGCGGGCCGACTTGAGACACCAGATTATGAGCAAAGCCTGCAAGGGCACATTCGTTACGAAGATGCAGGATCGGCTGAGGGGAGGTCTGCCCTGCAATGGAGAAGACGGCAAGTGGCCCGTCTTCCTCCAGGCAATATACCGCGGTGTCGGTCACCAGCCGGAAGTAGCGCTCGATCAATTGCAGTGTGGTGCGAAGAGTGGGCGCGGTCTTGATGGCAAGACCCAGAACGCCGAGATCATCCGGTTTGATTTTCTGCGCATAGGCAAACACCAGACCTGTCTCATCGGGATACCAGCTGCGTATCCAGTCGAGCAGCTCGAAGTGGGCTGTGTCCGGTATGCGGCCGTCCTCGGTGCGCACCTCATGGCGTACGGTTCCATCTGATGCGACCAGCTTGCCGTCGCTGGTCATGGTCAGTCCTGCGGTAGCGGCCATGGTGTGCGCGAAGGCGGCAATGACACTGGCCATCGTCAGACCCCTCTTGCTGCACGGTACGTCGGGACAGGGGCTTGACCTTGCGCCAGTTCAGAGCGCGCACCGGATACAGACCAGCTGGCAAGAGCCACGTAGTACCAGTGAGACCGTTTCTCGGAACAAACGCCGGTGTCTGCATGAATGTGAACCGCAATCTGACTTCCGGACATGACTACCGCCTTCCTGATCGAAAACGTGACGTTAAGGAATTTATACAGACAGGTCTGTCTATATGTCAATAAGCCGTGATACCCTCATGTGAGGATGGACGAGAAGGGGGCGAACAGGATAGTAAAGTAGACAAACCTGTCTGTATATGGAGATGATGGTGCAATCACGCCGAGACGAGCTCGTGGATACAGCGCTCAGGCTGTTCTACACCCGCGGGTTCAATGCGACCGGAATAGACAAGATCCTCGCCGAGGCGGGGGTGGCCAAGATGACGCTCTACAAGCACTTCCGCTCGAAGGAGGAGCTAATTCTGGCCGCGCTCAACCGCCGGGACGAGCAGTTCCGCAACTGGCTGATGGGCGAAATGGAAAAAGCCTCGCCGCGGCCGCGAGAACGGCTTCTGGCCATGTTCGACGCGCTGGAGGACTGGTTCAACGGCCGTGCCTTCAAGGGGCTCGGCTTCAACGGCTGCGCCTTCATCAACGCGGCGAGCGAATTCGGCGACCATCAGCACCCGATCCACCGCACGGCGGCCGAGCACAAACAGCGGATCGTCGATTACCTTGAGCCCCTGTGTCGTCAGGCCGGCGCTGAAGACCCGGCAGCCCTTGCCGAACAGCTTGCCCTTTTGAAGGAAGGCGCCATCGCTACCGCACAGGTGCGCGGCATGCCGGCCGCCTCCAGAACCGCAAGGGCCATCGCCGAAACGCTGATCCCCGCCTGAGGAAGCATCTGGCGGGACAGACCGGTCGAGTTTCTGGCAGCATCAGATGCGGAAAGCGATGCCGGTCTGCTGTTCGGCCAGCTTGCCGAAATGCAGTTTCAACAGCTTGTGGTCATCCTCGGTCGACGTCTGGAAACTGCGCCGCTCGGTGTCCTTGACGATCAGGAAGGCAGCGGCCCAGATGCCGATCAGAAAACCGGTGTCGTCGCGCAGCTCCAGCCGGTGGCCGATCAGGTCACTGCCATCCAGCCCCACCGCATCCTTGCTGCCACAAACCTCCAGGCAAATCAGTCCGTTCTCGTAGAACCGCCAGGAGATCTTGTGCAGGACACAGTCCTTGATTGTCTGGTCCGACGTCCAGACGAACTCCTTCCAGGTGACCGGTTCCTTTTCCGGGCCGATTGCACCGGTGTTGTGGATGTCGGACGCCATCTGCCGGTGCGTGGAAAAATCGAGTGTTGCGGAAGGTCGGGACAGCGGAATCCAGGCTGTGCCCGTTTCCCCTGTCACGGCCTTCTGTAACGCCACAAACCGCTCCCTGGCCTCATCACTGACACCAAGTTTCCCCAAAAGGGGTTTTGCAAAAACCGAAGCAAGCTGAATCACGACCGCCTCCCGTGGTGGGCGTTACCGGATCATCCCGTTTAGAGGATGGAGGGTAGGGTACAGGGTCGGCACGGGTATGACGAGAAAAAGCGAGCCAATTGGCTGGAAGGGGCCCGGAACTGGCTACTTCGAACGTGGTAAAAGCCGATATTGTCGCCCCGGCACAACGTTGACCTGACCTAAGCTGTGGTCACCGTGCCCCGCACGCAGCAAAAGCAAGAGGTTCTAGTCGCTTCTCAAAGCGCCGACACGATCCACGATATCTGCGCATTCGGCACGGCTCTGAGGTCCGCAGGTGGCGTTCAGCCGCGCAATCACGTTGGCAACTGCCGACGGAAAGGCGATGTTTGTGTCCTCCACGATGTATTCAAACAGCTCTTTGTACTGCCTTGCGTTGTTCACGCTGTAGAAAAAGGCGCGGGGCAGATAGGTTCGCAATTCGTCCTGTAGTTCCTTGTTGTCCTTGAACTGGTCAGGCAACTGGACAGGGTCCAGCGGAAAGTCCTGGGGTTGCTCGCCTTCCTGAATATCGAAATAGAGAAAGGCGTTCTTGACGTAGCGCGGCAGTGGTTGACCGGCGATCGGGTTGCGTTTGCGGCAGGTAACGGTCTGCGCCAACCCGCCAAATTTGTAGAAGTCCGGATTTGTCCATTCGGAATCGCGATAGGCGAAAACAGTGAAGTCAAGCGCCACGGGACCCTCATCGGACTCGGTACCGACACCTAGCTCGGAATTCAGCCGTCCGACATAGTGCGTACCTTCCGCATTCAACTCGACCTTGCCGACATCAAACAGCTCCAGCGCTTTCAACGACCAGTTCAGGCTGTTGACCTCCCAGGTCAGAGGCAGAGTATCGTATTGATCTTTCGGCACCTTGATCAGCGGTTGAACCGGGCGTGTCAGCCCGCAACCGGTTGAAATCTCTGAAGCATATCCATCGTGGACCTTCAGGCGCGGGTGCACTCTGTCCTTGACGCGTGTGGAATATCCCCGCGCTTCATTCTGATCGAAAGCGTCCAGAGTGTGTATGATCCGCAGTTCCGATTGCGGGTTGTACAGAACCAGCCTTTCATCGTCTTCTTCTTCAATCTTGAAGGAATAGCCAATGCCGACTTCAGCCTCCAGCGTACAGGCAAGATCCCGGCATCCCGTATAGGATTGATGCGTGACCACATCTGTCGTGTCGCGGTTTCCAAAGTCGTTTGCCGATATATCGCGGGCCAGAACCGCTACGGGGATCCCGTAGTGTGTGGTGCCCTCAAGGTACTCCGATCGTCCCGGTACCGTGCTTCTTTCCAGATTGAACATGATCGTCATTCCGGGCAGGAAAGTCGCAAGTCTGTTTGCCTCCTTTTCTGCGCCCGAATAACTCTTGCTGCCTCTGAGCTCGTTGTCGCCAATTTTGGACAGCGCGAACGTGCCGCCAACGACCCAGCGTGCTCCTTCGGGAATATCGCCGGTCGGGTCCTGAGCACATGCGACAGAAATTGAGCAGATAAAAAGCAAGCTGTGAAACATACATTTCATGATCAGGCATCCTTTCTTATCTGAAGTTCTGCGCCATCTCGTGCAGCGATGCTCCAAAGGTGGCTGCGAAGCCGTCTATGTTCTGCTGGGTCACTTGCGACGGTGTTGAGTACATCAGTTCTGCCTGGTCTTGCAGCTCGACCAATTTCGGGAACCCGGAAGTCGGGTAGATTGCCTTGAGTTCCAGGAAAATCGTATTCAACTCCGTCAGGAAGGTCGCGATATCGCTTTTGCATGTATTCGTCGAAAGGGTGCTAACGCTTCGCGTACAATCAAGGGCCAGAAAAGCGTCTGAAAACCGCGTGGTCAGCTTGGATAAATGGCTGTTCCTGAAGGTGTTCAGCGCATCGCGTTTCGACGCGACTTCGATTTGGTTGTCGACCCTGGCGATCAGGAATTGCGCGAAAAACACGATCACAAGGCCGGAGAGCACCGCTCTGAAGGTGATCTCCACCAGGCTTTGATTGAGCGACTCTTTCTTTCCCGACCAGAACGACACGCCTTACCTCACCAGTTCGAGAAAGCCTTGAACGTGCCGAACCTTTGAAACGGACAAGGCTCCAGACCAGCTGTTCTAACAGCGCTGATATCTCGGGTTGCAGGCTTCAACCGGAACCGTAGACATGGTCGTGAAGGCGATCGTCGCGGTAAAGAGTACTGCAAAAAACGTGTGCATATTCCACGTCATCTCGAACTCCATATTTAAAAACGATATAAATCTTATATCTACAACTTATTCGATAACTTCCGTAACGTCAATATTTGATGGTTTGTCAAGCGAAGCCGCCAATCTTGACGGTCAGCAAGACGGCGATGCAAACTTGGTGGCCCAGCTCGTAAGGGATAGGGAGCAAACTCAGGATGAAACCGGAACCAAGGCTTGCCATTTCTTTCGATAAGCAGACGCCGAGGTTCCGACGCGCTTTCGGAATGCCGATCGGAAACTCGAGGGTTCGGTATATCCGATCTCGGCTGAGATTTCCTCGATCGACATCGCCGTCGTCTCCAGCAGTTGTTTGGCTTCCTCGACACGCAAAGTCTGCACATAGTCGGCTGGCGCCTGTCCGGTCGCCTTCCTGAAGCGACGCAGAAACCCGCGCTCGGTCATTTGGGCCATTACCGCCATTGCGGTTACGGGACTTGATCTGTGGTAATTTCGTGCGGCCCAGACCTGCGCCTCTGCAATCAGCTGGTCATCATGTTGTCGCCCGGAGGCAAGGGATGCGTATGTCAGCTGGCCCTGGTCATGTGGATCGATCAAATAGATCTTCGCGATCCTGCGGGCTTCTTCTGTTCCGGCGAACCGTCCGATCAGATACAACATGAGATCAGCCCACGCCGAGGCACCACCTGCGGTGACCACCTGGTGACCGTCCCCTGCCGCGACGAGAATGCGTTCACGGCAAACCTTCACCTTCGGGAAGTTTCGTCCAAGCATATCCGCATAGCCCCAATGCGTCGTCGCTTCCTTGCCGTCCAACACTCCTGCTGCACCCAGAAGGATTGAGCCAGAGCAGACGGAGGTGACAATCGCGCCGCGTGCGTAGGCTTCACTGAGCCAGTCCGCGACCGGGTTAAACTCGTCCGGCAGGTGGCCATTTGGGTCGAGGTGCAAATCGGACACGATAATCAAGTCGGGTTCCGGCGCTTCGGTCAGCATCCCGTCAGGTGTGATCTTGCGCCCGTTCACGTCCCAATAAGGTGCGCCATCGAGGGTTCTGAGGCTGACCTGAAACACCGGCGATTGCGCAGGCAAGCCGTGCAACATTTCCCAATCGCGGCCCACGGAGGCCAGCACGTCAAGGATCGAGAACAGCACGGACGTTCCGGTCAAGCGTGTTCCTATAACGGTCGTGTTCAAGCTCATATTGCACAAAACCCCTCAGCTGTAGTCTGATTATCACCGTTTCATTCTTTTTCTCTTCTAACGCAGTTGGCGTATTTGGTCCATCTCCATGGTCAGGACAGCGGCAGATCGTGCTGCACATTACCACCTCAGGAGCATCGGATGACCTACCAGAACCCAAATCTTGCATTCAACGAAGCGAAAGCCGAAGCCTTCGCCGAACGCTTTGTCGGTACGCTGAACGAAGCGGCACTCGCGATCATGACCTCTCTCGGGCACCGCGCAGGACTGTTCGATGCGCTTGGGGCCAACCCCGGCCTCAATTCGCAGGTGCTTTCGCAGAAGGCCGCTGTCAACGAACGCTACCTGCGTGAATGGCTCGGCGTGATGGTGACGGCGGGTGTCGTCGACTATGACCCGCGGGCGAGAAGCTACACGTTGCCGCCGGAGCATGCCGCGTTTCTGACCCGTAGCGCCAGCCCGGACAACATGGCCGTCACGACCCAGTTCATCAGCATCGCGGCGTCCATCGAAAACGAACTACTGGAGCGGTTCCGCAGTGGCGAGGGCCTTTGCTACCACCATTTCGATCGCTTTCACGAGGTGATGGCCGAGGACAGTGCGCAGTTGGTCGTCGCCAACCTTGTGAGCGCTATTCTGCCGGTGGTCCCGGGCCTGACCCAGCGGTTGGAGGACGGCATCGACGTGGCCGATTTCGGCTGCGGACGAGGCCTGGCGATGATGGCGCTGGCGAGCGTTTATCCAAACAGTCGCTTTCACGGTTTCGATCTTTGCGAGGACGCTTTCGCACAGACGGCCGCTGAAGCCAGAACCAAAGGTTTGAAGAACCTGCACTTCGAAGTGCGTGATCTGTCGACTGCAAACGAGTTGGGCCGGTTCGATCTGGTAACCGCCTTCGACGCGGTTCACGACCAGGCGGATCCCAAGGCGTTTCTGCGGCTCGTGCGGCAGTCAATGCGGCCGGGCGGCGTCTTCCTGATGCAGGATATCGGTGGGTCGCGCGATCTTGAAAAGAACATCGCAAATCCCTTCGCGCCGCTCTTGTACACGATCTCGAGCATGCACTGCACACCCGTCTCCATCGGCCAGGGTGGTCCGGGTCTGGGGGCGATGTGGGGAGTGGAGACGGCCGAAGAGTACCTTGCCGAAACCGGCTTCGCATCGGTCGAAACCCACCGGCTGCCGCACGATCCCATCAACGCGTATTTCACAGCCCGGATCTGACCGGGCACCGACAAGGACACATGACATGACGATGATATCGCCGTTCGTCGACGGGGTGCACAGGACTGTCTCAAGTCGCGTGAAGAGCTTTTGGCAACGGATCAGAGAAGCGCGCGAACAACGACGCTTTCGCCGGAATTTCGGAGACCTCTCGCGGCTTTCGGACCATCTCCTGCAGGATTTGGGCCTCGAACAATACGCACATCTGCGTGACCCTGAATTTCCTCAGCATTTGCTGAGAAGACACCGAAAGGACTGATCATGAAGTCCCAACAATACAGAAACACGCTTGTCATCGGAGCAGGACTTTCGGGTCTTGCCGTGGCACGCTCTCTTTCCGATCGTGGCCTGCCTGTCACCGTGCTGGAAGCACGGGGCCGGGTTGCTGATCCCTGGCGGGCGCGGCATCCGGCGCTTCGGCTCAACATACACCGCAAGTTTGCCAGCCTGCCCGGCCAGAAGGCGCCCAAGACCGATGGCGTCTTTCTGAAGCGTGACACCATAGTGGAATTTCTTGAAGCCTATGTTGCGGGACTGGACAAACACGTCCGATACAGTGGCAAGGTAACCAGTGTCGCCCGTACGCCAGACGGGTGGCATGTCTCCACCGCGACCGGTGACTATCAGGCAGACAATCTGGTAATCGCGACGGGCCGCGAAAACATTGCGCACATTCCGGACTGGCCGGGGCGCGACCAGTTTTCGGGCGAGTTGCTGCACACGGCGAACCTCGGTGATGTGTCCCGCTTCGATGGCAAGCGCATTCTGGTCGTCGGTGCCGGGAATTCGGGCACGGACGCGCTCAACCATCTCGCGCGGCACCGCCCGGCAGAGGTCATCGTGTCTGTCCGATACGGGCCTGCAGTCGTACCACAGCGCATCTTCGGGTTTCCGCTGCACCGATTGGCCCGGGTTTTCGCGGCCCTTCCGGCCTGGGTCCTGGATCCGGCCTTTCGGCTGACCGAGCGGGTTTTTCTTGGCAATCTTCGCCGATACGGGCTGACCATCCATCCAGAAGGAGGCGGGACCCGGCTTTTGCGGGACGGTGTCACCTTTGCGATCGATGACGGATTTGTGGCCGCCCTGAAGGCCGGGCGGTTCCGGGTCGTTCCTGGTGTTGACCGCTTCGAGGGGGACAACGTCATCCTCACGGATGGCTCAAGCTGCGCACCCGACGTTGTCATCGCGGCAACGGGCTATCGCACGGGGCTGGAACCGCTGCTGGGACATCTCGGCGTGCTCGACACCAATGGGGTGCCGCATTACCCGATGGGCGAGCGTGACCCGGAAAATCCCGGGCTCTGGTTCACCGGGTTCAAGCCGATTTTCACCGGTTACTTTGATGCCGCCGGGATCGCAGCCAACAGGATTGCCGCCGGGATCGCCGCTGACACGACGCGTGGCGTGCCTTCTGACGACCACGGAGCGCGGAAGGTTCATGCCGACAATGGACGGTCCGTCCCTGCAAACGCAACCGCTTGATGTAGCCGCCCGGGGCCGGTGCAAGCCCGGCATGTCGGTAACCCGGGCTGCAACGGGCGCAACACGTTTCGAACAGGAACCAAGAGAATGAAATTCGTCAAAATCTGCTCACGCGCAAACGGCGGCTCCCATTTTTCGGATGAGTTCTGGACGCTTTCGGAGGGTGATTTCACGCCGCCTTCGCCAAAGGGCTACAGTGTCACCGAAACCATAGACGCAACCGGCGTTCTCATGATGCATCACCCCCCCGGGTACAAGGACGAATGGCATTGCGCACCTGTACCTGTTCTTGGAACCGTTCTCGGTGGCTTGGTCCGCATTGAAACGAGCGATGGAGACACGCGGCTGCTATCTCCCGGTGATCAGTTTCTGGCTGCCGACCTGCATGGCTTGGGACACAGGATGGAGGAAGCGAACGGACGGGCTTATGACCTTGCGCTCGTCCTGCTGGATGGCATTCCTGACATGGGGTCCGGAGGGTAATCGGAATGAAACTCTATTTCATGCCGGGAGCCTGCTCGCTGGCACCGCATATCGCTCTGCGTGAGGCCGGATTGCAATTTCGTTTGATAAAAGTCGATTACAAATCACGACGGACTGAAGAAGGGGACGACTTTCGCCAGATCAATCCCAAAGGGTACGTTCCGGCACTCGAACTGAAGGAGCGCCAACTTCTGACCGAAGTCCCCGTGATCCTGCAATATATCGACATGATCCGTCCCGAGGCCTGCCTGTTGCCGGACGCTGCACTGGAGCGCCTGAGAGCCCTGGAATGGCTGAATTACATTGCAACCGAGGTTCACAAAAGCTTCAGCCCGCTGTTTAGCCCAAAGACGCCGGAGGCATTTCTGTCTCCAGGCCGCGCGCACTTGTCGCTGCGGCTGAATGTGATTGAGCGACATCTCCAACAGCATAGATACCTGACGGGCCCAGCCTTTTCGCTGACCGACGCCTATCTGTTTACCGTTTGCCGTTGGCTTGACGATCAGAAGCTTTCGATTGCGGACTGGCCAGCCTTGCAACGACATTCCGATGACGTTGCAAGGCGGCAGGCTGTCCGCGATGCCCTGGCGCGCGAAGGTTTGGCAGACTAGGGCTGGCCTAGCCGCTGACGAGACTGGGTGGTGCGGACTGGGGGCTTACCCTGTGACGAGGTGAGAGATCCACGAATGGCTCGTGCCGGCAGCGAACGCACCGCCAGTTGGCAGTGCGTCGCCGGCCAGAGCGGCGTGGGACACAAGCGCCATCGTCAGAGCGTCAGGAAAAGAGAGGCGGTCTAAGCGCAGGATCTGCGTGTGGGGGGGACGAGAATGGTCTTTTCCAGCTGCGACTTGGGTATTGCCGGAAACCAATTTCTCTGCCGCCACTCCTTGGTATGTTCCTGATGTACTTCGTCGACACAGGCGTGTGCCGCTCAACATATTCGAAAATACCGGGGATCGTCTGGCTGGTTCCACCTACCAATTCTGAACAATCATGACGAATTCTGACAATGCCGCTTCACTTGAAGCGCATTCGGGAATGCAGCGGAAAGGGCTGTGCGCAGGAGGCCTATGTCGTTTTCGCAAGCTCTGCGGTAGTCCCTTTCAGATACGGCAGGAACCCGTCCAGAAACCGGGTTGTCGCAGGCATGAAGTGGCTGCCGTGATGGTACATCGGGTCGAGGGACGTGATCAGCAGGCGGCCGGGGGTGGAAACCGTGTCCTCGTAGAAGATCGAGCCGAGATCTGCGACATCGACCAGCGACTGCGCCCCGTCTGGCACCTGGAAATAACCATGATAGTGCCAGGTGACGTCGGCCAGGGAGAGTTGGTTGAAGAGGGGATGGTCGGGTGTTGCCAACTTCAGGCCGATCTCGCCGCCTTCCTTCCACCACCAGAAATTGGTCGGTGTGTCCGTCCAGTTCACATTGGGCAACCAGTCCGGATGGCCGGTGGAGCCCATGGCGACAACGGTCTTGCCGCTTGCCAGAAAGTCGGCGATCTGTTTGCGTCGGGGGCGCAGCACCGAAGGATCGGTGCGGCAGGAAACAAGCAGGGTGTCGACGCCGGACAGATCTGCTTCCGGCAGGTCGCGCGTGTAGATGATCTCGTCGAAAAAGCCGCGGTAGCGTGGCTCGTAAATGGTGCGATGATGGTAGTAGGTGCCGGCGTCGAGCACTGCGAGCGTGGTCATTTCTGGGGTCCTTTTCCGCTGGCCCAGGCGCAGAGCTGCGGGGCAATGCGCGCCGTTGTGTCGCTGGAGCCGACGTACATCCAAAGATCATTACCGGCATGCATGAAGATGCGACCGCCGGACGGGCGCTCATAGACCCAGTCGCAGGGCAGGCGGTCCGGACCGACACCGTGGAGGCTAACAGCACCTTCCGGCGGCGGGTTGAAACCGCGGGCGTAGAAGCCGGCAACGCCCCGTCGATAGGTCAATTCCCCGGTTGAAACGCCTTCGAACACCGGGTGGTCGGTCAACCGGTGGATTTGCAGGTCTTCCAGCGAGAAGCGGTTCAGGGGAACGAAAGGCTGGAATTCGGGCAGCATTGGCCAGGCAACATGGCCATTGAATACCAGCGTGCCGCCAGCATCCAGAAACTGTTCGATCTTCGCTGTCAGGCTGCCGAAAAATCGCTGGTCGAGATGAGCCGGCAGGCAGAGTGCGGGATAGCGCGACAGGTCGGCAGTTTCGAGGTCGTAATGGCCGATCACGTCGATGTCGGGCACATAATCGCCAACATCGGGCAGGTCGTTGCCGGCGCCCTTGATCGGTTTCAGAAAAAGGCAGGATGCCATTCGGGTCTCCCGGAAAGGCCCGGACGGATTACCGTCCGGGCAAAGGTCAGGCGCAGTTACTGTTTGCTGACGGCCTTGAAATTGTAGAAGAAGCCGGAAGGATGGACCTTGTAGCCACTGACGTTCTCGCTAGAGGCAGCTACATAGATCTTGTGAACCAACGGGATGATCGGCGCGTCGGTCTGCAGGATTTCCTGTGCCTTGGCGTAGGTTTCCAGAGCTTCCGGACCTTCTTCCAGCGTGCGGCCCTTGTCGACAAGCGCGTCGAATTCCGGGTTTGCCCAGTTCTGGTAGTTGAGGCCCGCCTTGGAATGGAACTGCGACTTCAGGTGCAGATCCGGATGACCGTTCATTTCCGGGGTCCAGAAGACGACGGAAACGTCATAGTCGCTCTGCTTGACGAGATCGAGCATGCCTTCCCAGGTGTACATTTCGAGCTTCGTGGCAATGCCCTGCTGCTGCAGAAGCGCAGCCATTGTCTCGCTGATCGTGGCCATTTCGGCGCGGCTGGAATAGCTTAGGATACGCAGGCTCAAAGGCTCGCCGTCCTTCTGCCAGGTGGTGCCGTCTTTCTCGTAACCGGCCTCGGTCAGAAGCCCGGCTGCTTTTTCCGGGTTGAAGGAATAGGCTGAAAGCTCTGGTGCGGCCCACGGGAATTCCGGCGGAAAGAAAGTCCAGGCCGGCTTGCCGATGCCGTCGAGTGCCCCTTTGACCAGGATTTCCCGGTCAACCATCAGGTTGACCGCCTGGCGGACCTTCGGATCATGCAGCACGCTGTTTTCACCGGCATTGAAAGCGCCGTAATAGAGACCTGCACTCGGCTCGGCATAGACTTCGAACTTCTCGTCGGCCTTCATGCGTTCCACATCGGAAGGCAACAGGTGGACGACGAAGTCGACCTCGCCGGTTTCCAGGGCCAGCGCGCGGGCATTGTGGTCCGGAATGTAGCGGTAGACGATTTCTTCCAGCTTGGGTGCTTCGCCCCAATAGTCATCGTTGCGTACAACGGTGGTGCGGTCCTGCTTCTGGTACTCCTTGAACACCCAGGGGCCGGTGCCGACAGGCTTTACGAACTCGCCGTTCTCGTCGAACGAGGCCTTGCCGTAGATGACGGTGATGGCGTCGGTCAGCTGGTTTGGCAGGGCTGTGAAAGGTTCGTTGGTCTCGATCTCCAGTTCAAGGCCGGAAATCGCGCGGATTTCCTTGATGTTGAGCAGGTCGGATGCATAGGGCAGCAACGCGATCACCCGCTCGAGCGAGAACTTTGCGGCTTCCGCGTCAAAAGCGCTGCCGTCATGGAAGGTGACGCCGTCACGCAGCTGGAAGCGCCAGACATTGGGTGAACCGCGTTCCCAGGACGTAGCAAGACCGGGCACAAGTTTCATGTCGAAATCGAGCTTTACCAGAGTGTCCAGTATCTCGCTTTCGTTGAAGAACCGGCTGCGGCGCGGTTTCATCGACAGCGGCAGGGCTTCCCACATTGTGGCAACGGTCAGTGTTGAACTGCCTTCGGCCTGCGCCGGCACGTGCGGCAGGCTCAGCATGGCGGCCGTTGCCACGGAAACGGCAAGACGGCCCAGGGTTCTGCGGGAGATCATGAGGATCAGCTCCTTGGTTTGAGGATTGTTTTTCGAAAGGTCAAAAGGTTGGTGTGGCGGGCGCGCATCCGGTCGCCGATGCCGTCGCCCAGCAGGTTCACCAGCATGACGAAGGCGGTGATCGTCAGGCCCGGGGCGAGGACGAGATGGGGATGGCTGCGCATGTGGTTGCGCGCATCGGCGATCATCCGGCCCCATTCAGCTGTTCCAGGCTCCACGCCAAGGCCAAGGAAGCTGAGCCCGGCAAAGGCGAGGATGACCCAGGAGAGCGAATAAGCGGCCATGGTCAGGAGAGGCGCGGTAATGTTCGGCAGCAGATGGCGATGGATAATGCGTTTGCGCGACGAACCGAGCGCTTCAGCTGCCTGCACATAAAGTTTGGCCCGTTCCACCAGAATCATGTTGCGCACCAGTCGGGCATATTCGGTCCAGTGCACGGCAGTGAGCGCCAGAAGCACGACGGCAAGGCCAAGACCCATGACACCGGCGATAATCATGGCAATCGCCAGTGCTGGCAGGACGCTAAGTCCCTCGCAAAAGCGCATCAGAAGCTGATCCGGCCAGCCGCCGAGATAGCCGGCGATGCAGCCGAGCAGCGTGCCGATGAGCGCGGACGCCAGTACCACCAGCAGGGCCGCGCCGGTTGTGAGGCGGCCGGCGTAAAGGAGGCGGGAAAAGACGTCGCGGCCCATCTGGTCGGTGCCCAGAAAATGCTGCCAGCCCGGGGGCGCAAGACGGTTCAGGATGTCTATCTGGTCCGGCGGGTAGGGCGCTGCGAGCGGTGCCAGCACGATCAGAAGTATGAGAAGGGCCAGCAGTCCTGCACGCGTTTCTCGGCTCTTTGCATCAGGCCTTGTCTGAAACAGGCGTCGGGATCTAGCCATTCAGATCGCCTCCTGAACGCGCGGGTCAGCCAGCGTCACCAGGTAATCGACTAGGAGATTGATGATGATGTAGCCGCAGGCGATCACCAGGAAGCAGATCTGTATCAGTGGGTAGTCACGGTTCAGCAGCGAAGCGACCAGCAGGCTGCCGATGCCCGGCCAGGCGAAGATCGTTTCCACGATGATCATGCCGTCAAAGGCGCGGGCAAATTGCAGCCCGGTCAGGGTCAGGAGCGAAGGCAGGATGTTGGGCAGGGCGTGATGCAGCAGGATCCGAGTCTGGCTGAGGCCCTTGGCCTTGGCCGTGCGGATGTAGGCGTGGTGGAACTCGTCCAAGAGCCTGGCCCGCACGAAGCGCGCAATCACGCCGGTCATGGTGGTCGCGATGACCAGCGTCGGCAGCACCGCATGTGCAATCGTGCCGTGGCCCGAGCTCGGCAGCCAGCCGAGGGTAAGCGAGAACAGAAGCGCCAGCAGCAGCGCGTACCAGAAATTGGGAATGGACAGGCCGGCAACGCTTGCCGCCGCCAATAGACGATCCGAAAGGCCGCCGGCGTGATAGGCACAAAAACAGCCGATCGGCACTGCAAGGACAAGGGCAAGGCCGATCGACAGCAGTGCCAGGATCAGTGACTGGCGTATCCGCAGCAGGATATCGGCGGAAACGCTTTCTCCGGTAACGAAGGAAGTACCGAGATCCCCCGTCAGCACATTGCCAAGCCAGCGCAGGTATTGAACGGGCAGAGGATCGTCAAAGCCGTTTTCGGCTGAAAATCTGTCGACCGCAGCTGCATCCGGCAAGGTGCCGTCCATCTGGGACAATAGCAGTACTTCAGCAAAATCCCCCGGCAACAGGCGCAGCAGGGCGAAGCCGGCAATGGACACCAGGAACAGCAGTATTACCGATTGGACAAGCCTGTGGCTCAGCCGGCGCACCATCCGAAAACCGCCCCAAATCCACTGAATGAGAAAACTTGAGCTTTATAATCATAATTTTACGGGTGGTGTCGAGGCTGGTTTGTAAAAAACTTGAAAAAAATACTCAGATTTCTATTCGGCAGTTTTGTACTGCCATTTGAAAAGCGGAAAAGTCGAGGGCGCAGCTGCAAGATTGCCCCAGACGTATGGGGACCGGGCGTGTCGGAAAATATACCTGGAGAGAGGTTCTGAGCGGTGCCGGCCCTGCGGGCGGACATGGAGCGCAAAGGGTAATTGCCGGAAAAGGAGGCAAGCCACGGGGACGCCGTGGCTTGCGGAAATTCGGTCTTAGAGAGCGGGGATGCGCAGCACCTGACCCGGATAGATCTTGTCCGGATCGGACAGCATCGGCTTGTTGGCTTCAAAGATCGCCTGGTACTTTGCGCCGTTGCCATAGGCCGCCTCGGCAACCTTCCAGAGCGTATCACCCTTGACCACCGTGTGGAACTTGGCTTCCGGTTCGCTGCTCTCGACGGTGATTTCTTCCTCGACCTTGGAAATGCCAAGCACGTTGCCGACGGCAAGGATCAGCTTTTCACGGGCTTCCTGGGTAGGGGCGGCGCCTGCGATCTTGACGGTGTCGCCGCTGACTTCAACCTTGACGTCGCAATCGAGACCGAGGTCGGCAACTTCCTTTTCGATGGCTCCCGCGCTTGCTTCCGGCGCTTCGTCATCGCCGAACAGCTTCTTGCCCGCATCCTTCACGAAATCAAAGAAACCCATGTCATTTTTCCTTTAAGTCAATTCAGCCGAAATCCGCCGGTACGCCCCGGTGGAGGCAATTTCACGATACGGAACCATATTGCAAAATTCTCCGGAGGGCGGAAGCGAATTCGGGTCGGGCAAGACGTGTGCGGCGGGCCGAAAAGAAGAGGCTTCAGGCGAAGCGCTTGGCGCCGGCAACGCAGCCCACCACCAGGGTGGTGACGAGGAGCATGGTTGAAGACACCGGTTCATGCAGCAGCAGGCTGGCCAGCATCAGCCCGAAGAAGGGCTGCAGCAGTTGCAACTGGCCAACACCTGCAATGCCGCCGATGGCGAGGCCCCGGTACCAGAAGATGAAGCCCACAAGCATTGAGAAAATCGAGACATAGCCGAGCCCGGCCCAGGCAGGCATTTCGATACCTGTCAAACTGTCCGGCCATGTCAGCAGTGCAAGCGTTCCCATGACGGGAAGCGAAAGGGCAAGCGCCCAGGAAATGACCTGCCAGCCGCCAAGGCGGCGGGAGAGGGCGCCACCTTCTGCATAACCGAAGCCGCAGACAATGACCGCCGCCAGCATCAGGAGATCGCCCTTGAGTGAAAGGTCTGCACTTTGTGACAGCGCATAGGCGCCGACAGCCGCACTGCCTGTACAGGAGAATACCCAGAACAGGGGCTTTGGGCGCTCCATCCCGCGCAACATGCCGAACAGGGCGGTTGCCAGGGGCAGAAGGCCAATGAAGACAATCGAATGGGCCGCAGTGACATGTTGCAGGGCAAGCGCCGTCAGCAGCGGAAAGCCGACGACGACACCGGCTGCAACAATCAGCAACGAGATCACGTCGCGCCGCTCCGGCCGGGCCTGCCGCAGCACTAGCAGCAACGCAATGCCAAGGAGCGCCGCGACAACGGCACGGGCGGACGTCAGGAACATCGGGTTGAAACCACTGAGCGCAACCCGAGTTGCCGGCAGGGAGCCGCTGAAAATGAGGACGCCCAGGAGCCCGCTGCCCCATCCTGCCATCGATGCCTGCATGTCTGGTCTTTCTGCTGTCTTGTTTTTCAAGGTGCCAGGCGTGTCAGGGAGGCTGCGGCATCCGTCCTGCTCTCTTGCGAAGCCGAGAGGCCAGCAGACAAAGCGAAGCTTGCCGTACGTAGCCCCTTCCTGAACGTCCATGACAACACGTTGCAGGGGCAGGAATAATCTGGAGGGGCTGGTCAGGACAGAGACAGTGCAATACAATTTTGCAAAACTGTACTGTACACACTTGCCATACACTTCAGCGGACAAACGAATGGAACAGGACACACGGACGGCCACGGTAATGGAAGCCGTCAAGCGGAAGATCGCCAGCCGTTTGCTGCAACCTGGTGAAAAGTTGCCGTCCATCCGCGGATTTGCCGCGATCATGCGGGTGTCGCCGTCAACAGTCGTGACAGCATACGACAGGCTGGCGGCAGAGGGCATCATTTATGCCCGTAGAGGCTCCGGCTTTTATGTTGCCGATGCCGCCCGTCCGTTCTCGGTCGCCGACGTAGGACCGCAGCTTGACCGGGAAATCGACCCGTTCTGGGTGTCGCGCCAGTCGCTCGATGCCGGGCCGGATGTTCTGAAACCCGGCTGCGGCTGGCTGCCGGCGGACTGGATGCCAAGCGAGGCCATGCAGCGTGGCTTGCGAGCGCTGGCGCGTACCGGCGGTGGCCACTTGTTCGACTATGGCGAAACACGGGGTGCTTTGAACCTGCGCCACCTGCTCGCCCGGCAGTTCTCGGAAGAAGGCCTTGAGGTGAACCCGGGCCAGGTTCTGCTCACGCCATCGGGTACACAGGCCATCGACCTCATTTGCCGCTTCTTTTTGCGGCCGGGGGACACGGTTCTGGTCGATGACCCGTGTTACTTCAACTTTCAAGCATTGTTGAAGGCGCACAGGGTGGAGGTTGCCGGTGTGCCGTTCACGCGCAGCGGACCGGATACCGAGCTGTTCGAAGAAGCGCTGACCCGGCACAAGCCCAAGCTCTACATCACCAATTCCGGCCTTCACAATCCCACCGGCGCGACGATCTCGCCCCAGGTTGCGCACAAGGTCCTGAACCTTGTGACAGCCCACGGCCTGGTGGTGATAGAAGACGATATTTTCGGCAGCTTTGCGCCAGAACCCCTGCCGAGCCTTGCCGTTCTCGATGGACTGGAGCGTGTCATCCGCATCGGCAGCTTTTCCAAGACCCTGTCTGCCTCCGTGCGCTGCGGTTACATTGCCGCTCGAACGGACTGGATCGAGGCTCTTGTTGACCTGCAAGTGGCCACCAATTTTGGTGGCCCGGGACCGGTTGCAAGCGATCTTGTCTATGGCGTCCTGAGCGACGGCAGTTATCGCAAGCACATGGAAGCCTTGCGGGTGCGCCTTGCGAAGAAGCGGCGCGAGGTTGCCGGCAGGTTGGAGCGGCTCGGTATAACGCCCTGGCTCAGCCCCAAGGGTGGCTTTTATCTCTGGTGCAGTCTGCCGGACGGCCGGGATGCAGCCGCCATTGCCCGCTCCGCGCTGCGCCGGAACGTCGTGCTTGCCCCCGGCAACGTCTTCAGCGTTTCGCAGACGATGACCGGGTTCCTGAGGTTCAATGTCAGCCAGATGGGCGAGCGCCAGGTTTATGACGTGCTGGAAAGCGCGATGAAGCCAGCTGGAGGCTGAGCCTCGCAACCATCCGTGGCTCGCCGCGTTTGCCTGTCAGAAAACTTCAGCCGGCCGGTGCGGAACAGGCATGCTCGCGCAATCAATATCATGTCGAAGTGAGTGGTCGTTTCCCGGTCGGGCCGCGTTTGACTGAGGAGCTTTTCCGATGAACGGCACTGACGAGCAAAAGACCGCCAGGCTTTACCGAATGGTCATGCCCGGGCACATCTGTCCCTATGGCCTGAAATCGAAGGACCTTCTGGAACGGCAGGGCTTCGAGGTTGAAGATCATCACCTCACCACCCGTGAGGAGACAGACGCCTTCATGGAAAAACACGGCGTCGAGACGACCCCACAAACCTTCGTCGGCAACAAGCGGATCGGGGGCTATGACTCCTTGCGCGTCTATTTCAAACTTGATCCGCCAGAGGAAGAGCGTAGCGACACGACCTATCGGCCCGTGATCGCCATCTTTTCAGTGGCCCTGCTTCTGGCGCTTGGCCTCTCCTGGCATCAATATGGAACGCTGCTCAGCTTGCGGGCCGTGGAATGGTTCGTGTCGCTTTCAATGACAATCCTCGCAATCCAGAAGCTGCAGGACGTGGAGAGTTTTTCCACGATGTTTCTCAACTACGACCTGCTGGCGCGGCGCTGGGTTCCCTATTCCAGGATCTATCCCTATGCCGAAGCCTTCGCCGGTATCCTGATGACGGCCGGTGCATTGGTCTGGCTGTCGGCGCCGGTTTCCTTCATTATTGGCCTGATCGGCGCTATCAGCATATTCAAGGCGGTTTATCTGGAGAAACGGGAGCTGAAATGCGCCTGCGTTGGCGGCAGTTCTTCCGTTCCGCTCGGCTTTGTTTCATTGACCGAAAGCCTGATGATGACGGCCATGGGGCTGTGGATGCCGGCTCGGGTTTTGCTAATGGGATGACGGGGTGCGAAGCACGTTGGCTTCTGCAGTCAGGGAGACGGACGGCAGATTGGCCAGGTTCGTTCTTGCGATTAATTTTCAAGGTTCGGTTATAACTATATGACTTGAAAGACTTTTCTTTCAGTCGCGCTGCCCGTCGCAGGCTAAAACTTAGCTAATTGACGAAGTTTTTCCTTGCGCCTGATGTGGATTTTGAAATACTTAGCAATATGGCTAAGCATGATCCTGATCTCTCCCTGTTGTTCCACGCGCTGTCCGACCCGACGCGCCGCGCGATGTTGACAAGGCTCGCAAGTGGCCCGGCGCGGGTGACGGACCTTGCGGAGCCGACCGGACTGAAGCTGCCGACGGTCATGAGGCACCTTTCCGTGCTGGAGGAGGCAGGTTTCATCACCACCGCCAAGGATGGACGCATACGCACCTGCGCCATCGTTCCGGAGGCCATGGAGCCGGTGCGGACATGGATCGATGAACAGCGCGCCATCTGGGAGGCTCGCCTCGACAGGTTGGATGCGTTTGTAATGAACGTGATGAAGGAGAACGGAGAATGACGCAGAGCGTGGTTCTGAACAACACTGCCTCCAACGCGGCTGGCGAGGGAAGAAACGGATTTGCGACGCTTTTCTTCGAGCGCGACATGGCCGCCCCTGCCGAAACCCTCTGGCAGGCCTGGACCGCTCCGGCGGCAAGGGCAGTCTGGGCGGCACCGTCACCTGCCGTTACCGTGGAATTTCTCGAAGCCGATACCAGGGTGGGCGGACGCGAAATTTCGCTCTGCAAGGTGGATGGTCAGCCGGATATGCGCTGCGAATGCGGTTGGCTGGACCTTCAGCCGCCGCTGCGCAGCGTGAATTACGAGGTGATTTCGTGCGAAGGAGAAACTCAATCCGTCGCGCTGGTTACGGCGTCGATCGCGGATCTGGGTGAAAGCAGCCGCTTGTCCGTGACCGTGCAGCTTTCCTCGCTGGCCGCGAATATGGAAGGCGGATATCGGGACGGCTTCAATGCGGGCCTGGACAATCTGGCAGGCGCTGCCGAGCGCACGATGATCTTGCAGCGGGTGATCCGTGCACCGCGGTCCGTTGTCTGGGGCGCCTGGATGAACCCCGAAACCCTGCCGCAATGGTGGGGACCGGACGGCTTCTCCTGCCGCACCACCCGGATTGATCTGCGCGCAGGCGGCGAGTGGGTGTTCGACATGATCGCACCTGACGGTACGGTTTTTCCGAACCACCATCTCTATACGGACGTTCGGCCAAATGAACGGCTCAGCTATACGCTGCTCTGGGGCGAGAATGGCCCGAAGCATGCCGACGCCTGGGCCTCGTTCGAGGAAGAGAACGGCGCAACGAAGGTCACGCTCGGCATGGTCTTCAGCACTGCTGCGGAATTCCAGGAAGCCAAGGGCTTTGGCGCTGTGGAACTTGGACAGCAGACATTGGGCAAATTGGAAAACTTCATCAAGGCGGGTTGAGCCACCGCGTTGTCCCCCTGATCTGCGCAAGCGGCTCGGGGGGATAACCTTTATTGCGGGCTGCTCACTGGCCGAATGTAAAGTCTTTCAGGTTGTGTTTCGGCCGGGAGAACACCTTTCCGCTTAATCCGCCTTGCCCTTCCGTCCAATCTCCGCAAGTCTCCCGTGGAACGTTCCTGCCATCAAGTTCCGCGGAGACCCTCCATGCATGTTCTCGTCATCGGCGCTGCCGGTATGGTTGGCCGCAAGCTGGTTGAAAAGCTGGCTGCGCAGCCGGAGGTTCTTGGTTTTGAAGTGTCCCGGCTGACGCTGGCCGATGCCGTTTCGCCAACCGCACCAGCGGCGCTGCCCGGTATTGCCGAGGCAGTCACCGTGGATCTTTCGAAGGCAGGAGCCGCCCGGACGCTGGTCGCTTCGCGCCCCGATGTCATCTTTCACCTGGCGGCGATCGTCTCCGGCGAAGCGGAGCAGGAGTTTGAAAAGGGCTATGCGGTCAATCTCGACGGCAGCCGCGAATTGTTTGAGGCGATCCGGATCGAAGGCGCACGGGAGCCGTATTTTCCGAAGGTGATCTTCGCATCGTCGATTGCAGTGTTTGGTCAGCCGTTTCCCGAAAAGATCGGCGATGAATTCTTTACAACGCCGCTGACAAGCTACGGCACGCAAAAGGCGATCACCGAGCTTCTGCTGGCCGACTATTCCCGCAAGGGCTTTTTCGACGGCATAGGTCTGCGCCTGCCAACCATCTGCATTCGCCCGGGCAGGCCAAACAAGGCGGCCTCGGGGTTCTTCTCCAACATCATGCGCGAACCGCTTGCCGGGCAGGAGGCTGTTCTGCCGGTGGATGACAGCGTGCGCCACTGGTTCGCCAGCCCACGTGCCGCGGTCGGCTTTTTCGTTCATGCCGCACGGATGGACGCTGCTGGGATCGGTCCACGCAGAACGGTCACGCTGCCGGGGCTTTCCGCCACTGTCGGGGAGCAGATCGAGGCCTTGCGGCGGGTCGCGGGGGAAAAGGCTGTCAGGCTTATCCGCCGGGAACCGGATGAGGCTATTGCACGGATCGTTGACGGCTGGCCGAGGAATTTCGATGCCAGGCGTGCGCTTGAGCTTGGGTTCCAGGCGGAAACAAGCTTTGACGACATCATCCGCATACATATCGAAGATGAACTGGAAGGCAGAAACCCATGACCGCAGACGGATTTGACGTGAAGGGAAGGATCGCGCTTGTGACCGGTGGCGGCACGGGGGTAGGCAAGGCAGTTGCCGCTGGTTTGAGCCGCGCCGGCTGGCGGGTTCTGATCACTGGCCGCCGCAAGGATGTCCTGGAAAAGACTGCGACCGAACTCTCCCGCAACAGCGGCAATGAAGTCTCTTGGATTGCCGCGGATGTCGGTGACCCGGCGTCTGTGAAGGCGCTCTTTGAGGAGATCTCGAAGACTTTCGGCAGGCTCGATCTCCTGGTCAACAACGCAGGGATCTCGAATTCGTCCGTTCCACTGGAAGATATTTCTTTCGAGGAATGGAGCGCTGTCGTGGCTGCAAACCTGACTGGTGCCTTCCTTTGCACTCAGCAGGCCTTCCGGATGATGAAGGCGCAGGAACCAAGAGGCGGGCGCATCATCAACAACGGTTCGATTTCGGCCACGACGCCAAGACCGAATTCGGCTCCCTACACCTCGACCAAACATGCCATTACCGGCCTGACGAAATCGGCCGCACTGGATGGACGTCCCTTCGATATTGCCTGTGGCCAGATTGACATCGGCAACGCGGCCAGTGACATGACGGCCAAAATGAGCGGTGGTGTGCTGCAGGCAAATGGCGAAACCGCTTCCGAGCCGACCATTGATCCGGCCCACGTCGCCAATGCCGTCACCTACATGGCCAGCCTGCCGCTGGATGCCAATGTGCTGACGTTGACGGTGATGGCAACCGGCATGCCGTTCGTGGGGCGTGGCTGATCTAGACTTCGGGTTGCATGGGGTTCAGTGCGGAAGGGTTTCAGTCCGGGGCAGGGACTTGCGGCTCGTTGCCAAGGCCGGAAAGACAAGCTGCCTGGATCTCCTCCGCAAACAGGCGCATGCGACGGTTGAGACGACGTTCGCGGGCGTGGAGCAGATAGATGCCCCAGGCCGGCACAGCGATGTCCGGTAGCAGGGGCACCAGCTTTCCGGCTGCCAGTGCGCCCGTCACGATGAAATCCGGCAGACGGCTGATGCCATGCCCCAGGATGGTTGCATCCAGCAGGAACGCGCCACTGTTGGAATTGAGTGCGGGCTGAAACTCAAGTTGCTGGCGCTTGCCTTTTTGCGTTTGGAACTCCCAAACGGTCCGCCTGGCCCAGCCGAAATGAAGAAGCCGGTGCTGCTGCAGATCTTCGATCGATTGCGGCGCAGGGTGCTGGTGCAAGTAGTCGGGGCTGGCAAAGAGGCAATGCTCCACGGTGCCCAGTTTCAGCGTGATGGCATCTTCGGGCCGCGTTTGGGTGATACGGATCGCAAAGTCGTAGTTCTCTCTGGCGAGATCGACCAGCCGGTCATCGAAATCCACGGTCAGCTGGATATCCGCGTGGCGAGCCTGGAAATCGATCAGCGCCGCATTGAGGAAACCGTGGCCGAAATCTCTGGGTATCGAAATCGACAAGGGCCCGGAAGGGGCTGTTCCGCTGCTCAGGAAATCGTCCTCGATATCGTCGACATCGCTGACAACGCGGCTCGCGCGCTGAAAGAGTTCGCGCCCGGGCTCGGTCAGGTCCCAGTGGCCGGGCGAGCGGTCGATGAGACGGGTCCCATAGCGATCTTCCAGGAGGGACAGGCGGCGGCTGACGGCCGACTTGGCAATGCCGAGTTCTCCAGCAGCTTTCGAGATGCTGCCACTGGCAACCACCTGAACGAACAGGCGCAGGTCTTCTATCTGTCCCAAGTGTTCTCCAAATCAGAACGTTGATCCCTGATTTTGATATCTGGTTATGAAATTTGCAACTTCCTATCTGTGGCAGGACCTGAAGTGCCGGACCGTTTCACGCCAGGTGTCTTCCGATCCGGCCCGCCAACAATCAGATTGGAAACGTCATGAACGCAGATATTGAAATTCGCACCACGGAGATGCCCGCGGACATGCGCATTCTGCTGGATGCGTATCCGCGCGATACCTGGGAGGCACATCCCGGTTTCAAGGAGAAAACCAGCAACTGGCTGGGGGCACATGTGATGTTCCGGCAGTTGGCGGAACTGGTTCGGCTCGAAACGGAAGCCTATCTGGAGAAGCTGAGAGACCCGGACGATTTTGCTGCCAGGCTCTCTCGTTACGGCGATCTGCTGGTACGCAATCTCCATGGTCACCACACTTGGGAAGACAAGAGCTACTTTCCGGAACTCTGTGAGGCCGACCCGCGTTTCGAGAAGGGACTGGAGATCCTGGAGAAGGACCACGAGGCGCTGGATGCGACGCTGTTCCAGCTCTCGCAAACCGCCAATCGCGCCATCAAGCTAGTCCAGCTGGACGAAGCGCAGGCGCGCGAGGAAGCCGGCAAGCTGCAGCCGGTAACCGGGACGATTGAAAGCCTGCTGGCGCGCCACCTGAGTGATGAAGAGGAATTGGCAGTCCCGATCATTCTTCACCATCGCCTGCGCGGATAACAGCAACTAGCGGCCGGGTGCGGTTTTGCCCCCGGCCGCTAGTTGGTTCTAGACTGACAGCCCCGGAGGAAGACGATGCCCAAGCCGAATGCCGATTTGTCCAAGGAAGAAAACCAGTCTGATGCGGCCGGCCGACGTGCGCAAGGAGAGTTCGTGCGCGGTGTCAGCGGCTTTCGGTCTGCTATCGGCGATGCGGATTTCCCGGCTGAACCCGGGAGATATCATCTCTTTGTCGCGCTCAATTGCCCCTGGTGCCACCGTGTAACCCTCGCCCGAAACATCCTCGGGCTTCAGTCCGGTGTTTCCATGGATGTCGCCTTTCCGGGCCGGACTGAAAAAGACGATCCGGCAGGGGAGAACCTTTGGGAATTCAATCCCGGACGGATTGCGAGCCTGACGGGGGCGCCCTTGCCGGAATGCACTGAGGAAACGGCGACGGGCGAGGGGCTGCGCCTGGTGCAACAGATATACCGCGCCGAAGGATCTGATGAACGATCCGTCCCGGTTCTTTACGACAAGAAGCAGCAGCGCATCGTCAACAACGAAAGCGCCGAGATCATCCGCATGCTCAACGCGCATGCGGGGGCGCTGGGCAGTACGATAGTCCAGGAAAAAAGGCCTGACCTTTATCCGAACGATGTGGATTTGCAGTCGGAGATCGATGCCCTGAACGAGGCAATCTACACACGCATAAACAATGGCGCCTACAAGGCCGGTTTTTCTTCCGACCAGAGCGTCTATGCGGCAGCATACGAAAGTTACTTCACCATGCTGGCAGAGCTGGAAGACCGGCTGGCAGCGAATGGTGGACCGTTTCTCACCGGGGAGAGCTTTACGGAAGCCGACCTGAGGCTGTTTCCGACGCTTTACCGGCACGACCCGGTCTATTTTGTGCGCATGAAGTTGAACGGCGCGCGAATCCTGGACTATCCCAATCTCTGGCACTGGCTGTGCCGGGTGCATGCCTTGCCGGGTGTTGCCGACAGTTCTTCGCTGGTCCATTGCAGGCAGGGGTATTTCGGGCGCTCCTGGAACAACGTCGTGCCGCTAGGGCCGTTCCGGCCAATGCCTTATCCGCAGGCCTATTCGCATCCCGAACTGGCAGGGGCGCTGTAAGTGGCGTGGAGGCGAGATACGTGTCGTTGGTCTGTCTTTCAGGCGTCAGCTAGCGCGCAGGCGTTCGGCCGTAGCTTTGCCGATACTGCTTCGGAGTCATGCCGGTCTTGCGCTTGAACGCCCGCTCGAAAGCGGTCTGGTCGGAATAGTCCAGTTCGAAGGCGATCTGCGCCAGGGAATGGCTGGTGTCGACAAGGGCATGGCGGGCTATGCGGTAGCGGCAGTCGTCCAGAAGCGTGGAGAAGCGCAAGCCTTCCTCACCCAGGTGCCTGTGCAGACTGCGGCGCGACAGGCCGAGGCGCCGGGCAACGGCTTCCTGGTCGGACGTCCCGGCGCCGAGCCCTTCGTAGATGGCTGTGCGTGTGCGTGCGGTCAAAGACTTGGTGCGGGCCTTGTTGGCTAGCGCCTCGCTCAAGCTGGCAAGGGCGTTGCGATGGCCACCGCCACTGTCGCGCGGCATTGAGGCGGACAGGACCTTTTCAGGAAAGCTGAGCGCGTTCGTTTCACAGTCGAACAGGCAGAAGCTGCCCGCGGTTTCGGCCCAGATCGACAGCGGGCGCGCCGCCGTGTGTTCGAAGCAGATGAGGTCCGGTTGCCAGTTGGGTCCGGCACCACGCCGGATGAGCTCTGTCAGAACGGAAAGCGTGAATTCCGCATCCTGCCTGCGCGGCCAGATATCCGGATTGAGGATACGGTAGGTGAGGGTGGCAACGCCGTCTTCGACGGTCAGCTGCAGATCCGTCTCACTCTGGATGAATTTGATGAAGCGTTCGAACGTTCGCAACGCAGAACCGACGGTGGACGCAGTCAGAAGGGCTTCGCCCAGTTCGCCGAGGTCGTGAAGGTTGAGCCTGGGGCCTGATTGCCAGCCGATGCCGGGTTGGCCAAGCATGGCGGCGCCGTGCTCGTAGATCTCGACAAACGCATAAAGCGGGATTTCGAAGTGTGCGTCCTGCCAGGCGTCGACAGGCACGCCGCTCTGGCGTCCCAGAGCTGCCGGCTCCAGCCCCTTGTCGATCAGCATTGACTGCAGACCGCTCAAGGCACCTGCGATGATCGTGGCACCTGTTGGCATGACCCCCGCCTCTCCCGAAAGTCCCGCTTGGCCCACCTGCCGCAGTAAACGGCAAGTGGAAGCTTCAACTACAGCAGAGTTCCGGAGTTGTTGCAATTGACCAGTTCGGGATTTCAATAGGCCGGCAAAGATTGGCCGAAATTGTCGAGAAGTACGAAAAAGCCCTCTCTCTAATGGCAGGTACAGAGAGATCCGGTTCAGCACCTTGAAAACTTGGGCGTCCGGACGAGGGAACAGATTTGGTGACCTGCATCGATGTGGCAGTGGCCGGCGGTGGACCCGCCGGTGCATTCACAGCGCGTGAGCTGGCCTGTGCCGGGCTCAGCGTGCTCCTGATCGACCCGGCAACCTGCCGGCCCAGGCTGGAAGGCCTCGGCGAGCGGGTGGCGCAGCTTCTTATTGCCAAGGGACTTGGCAACACGCTGGGTGCTGCCAGCGACCCCTTACCCCGACACGTGACATGGGCTGGCCTCGCCGGAGCGGCCAATGGCGAGCGGCTGGTTCGACGCCATGTCTTCGACGAGGCCTTGAGGCGTGCAGCCATTGAGGCAGGTGCACAAACCCGGCAGGCGCGCCTTGGCCGGATCCTGAGTTCTGACGAACAGCAGGGCGTCGTGTTGAAGCTTACGACTGGTGAGGAGGTCCGCGCTCGCCTGTTGATCGATGCACGTGGACGGCAGACTTCTACCGCCCAGCGCCTCAAGGGACCACAGACCCTGGCAATTGCAGGACTGGCCACGCAAGCTGCAGGCGCCGCCGGTACCCATGTGGAGGCCACCCCTGAAGGCTGGCTCTGGGTGGCGGAAGATCCGGGTTTTGGCCGCTGGCTGCAGATTTCCATTGGCGCGGAGGATCTCGTTGGAGCCGGACAAGCAGCCTTGCGGGATCGAATGGCCCGATTCCTTTCCCAGGACCAACTTGCTGGCCGCTTCTCTGACCTCGTCTTCCAGGATCCATTGATTGCCCGCTCGGCCGGTCTTGTTCTGGCAGCTCCACGGTTGAAGCTGCCGGTCATCCCTGTTGGCGATGCCGCGGTTGCTATCGATCCCTTGTCCGGTCACGGCCTGTTCTGGGCCCTGTCGTCCGCGCTTTCTGCGGTGCCGAGCGTGTTGACCGTTCTCGAGAACGTGGAGAAAGGAAGCCATCTTGCCACCCGGTTCTACCGGGACCGCGTCGTGGAAACCTTCTGGCGTCAGGCGCGAACAGGGCGCGATTTCTACCGGTTGGAAACAGGCCTTTCCGGCAATCCTTTCTGGGCGGAACGGGTCTCATGGCCGGATGACGAACCGTCCCATCCAACCGTGTTCGAGACCAGCCTGCACAAGCGCGTTGTTGTCGAAAATAACCGCCTGGTCGAGCGCGAAGTGCTGGTGACGCCACAGGATCCCGGCGGCGTTGCTTATGTCGCGGGCATTCCGGTGGGCGACCTGAAGCCTTTCTTTCCGTCTTCCGCCTTGGCGCAGCCACCGCCAGGCGCACCGTCTCCCGCGCTCAAGGCCGCCTTCGGCTGGCTAAAGAGCCGCGGACTTCTGCATGGCTCGCTGAGCCGCACAAAACAACAGCAGACCAAAACGAGGGAAACAGCATGATCAAACGAATGCGAAAGGGGCATCTGGCCGGCCTTGCCGGGCTCATGCTTCTGATGCCTCTTCCGGCGGGGGCGCAGGACGGTGCCACGCTTCTGGAGGAAAATTGCAGCGGCTGTCACATGGCCGACGACAACGGTGCGCTCAGCCGCATCAGCGGTCAGCGAAAGACGCCCGAAGGCTGGTTGATGACCATCGTGCGCATGCGGCTCTTCCATGGCATGGAAATAGAGCCTGCCGTGCAGAGCGAGCTGGTGCACTACCTATCGGACACGCAAGGTCTTGCCCCCAGCGAGACTGAAGGGCTGCGTTACGTTCTGGAACGTGAACCTGCGCATATGGAAGAGGTCGAGGCTCCGCTCGGCGAAATGTGCTCCCGTTGCCATTCAGCCGCCCGTTTCAAGCTTCAGCGGCGCACACAGGAGGAATGGGCGCTCCATATCGATTTCCATGTCGGTCAATGGCCAACCCTGGAATATCAGGCGCTCGGGCGTGATCGTGAATGGCTGAAACTGGCTCGTGAGGAAGTGGTGCCGCTTTTGGCCGAGCGCTATCCGCTCGAGTCCGACGCCTGGAACACGTGGCTGGAGGCACAGAAGCCGGAGGCCGATGGAAGCTGGGTGTTCGCAACCAGCCTGCCGGAGAAGGGCGAAGCCTACGGCACGCTTGAAGTCTCAGGTGACAGTCAGCCCTATACGGTTTCCGGCACCTTGATGACCGTCGGCGGCGAGGAGCTGACCCTAGAGGGCAAGCTGAACGTCTATACCGGCTACGAATGGCGCGCCAACCTGGACATTGGCGGAACGAAGTACCGGCAGATCCTGGCGATCTCCGAAGACGGCAGCAGCCTGAGCGGCCGCCAGTTCCTGCATGCCGAAGACAGCCTCGGTGGTGCGTTCAGGGCGGTCAGGGCTGGCGGTGCTCCTGCGATCGTCGGCGTCGTTCCGTCCACGGTTCCGGCCGGCAGCAGCGCTACGGTCCAGATCGTCGGCACAGGGCTTGGCGATGTTGCCCTCAGCGGTGCGCTTGAAGCCACCGGCGGCGCGACCAACGCCTATGGATCCGCAATTGAAGTCTCTCCCGCGGCGGATACCGATGGCCTGATCACGGTTGCGTCCGGAGACACCACCACGGATGACACGCTGGCGGTCTATAGCCATGTCGACAGCCTCAAGGTGGAGCCGGCCTTTGCCGTTGCCCGTGTCGGCGGCGGTGGCGGGTCTGCCGGCAAGGTTCCCGCCCGCTTCGATGCGGTCGGTTACTGGAATGGTCCGGACGGTCAGCCGGGGACCGAGGACGATATCCGCATCGGCTCCGTGCCGGCATCCTGGTCGGTTGCGCCCTTCAACGAAGAGGCCGAGCACCTGAAAGATACGGAATATGCAGGTGTGATGGATGAAACGCTCGGCATCTTCATGCCTGGCGTTGCAGGTCCGAATACCGAGCGTCCGTTCTCCACCAACAATGCGGGCAATCTGAAGGTGCTGGCAACCAGCGGCGAGGCGACCGGCGAAGGTCAGCTCATCGTCACGGTGCAGCGCTGGAACGATCCCCCGATCCGCTGAAACAGGAGTTTGTAATCATGGGATATCTCTTTTTTCAGCCGCAGAATGCGCACCGGGTCGAAGTGGACGGACGCCATCTGCTCTTCCACGTGCCGACGACATCTCTGTTCGAGATCGACCGGCTCGACAATGACGTGATTGACCTCTTCAGAGACCGGACCAGGGTTTCCGAAGCCGATGTCCGGGAACGGTTCAGCGGCCGGGTCGATCCGCTTGAGGTAACAGAACGGATCCGTTCGTTTCTCGATCTCGACATTATCACCGACGGCCGCCCGCCACGGGCGGAACGGCCGCCTATCCACATCCAGAACTTCCCGCTGACGACGATCGTTCTCAACGTCAACACGGGCTGCAATCTTTCCTGTACCTATTGCTACAAGGAAGATCTGGATACGCCGTCCAAGGGCCGGCGCATGGCGTTCGAAACGGCGAAGCGCTCGATCGAACTATTGCTGGCGGAAAGCCCCGACCGGGATAGCTACAATGTTGTCTTCTTCGGCGGCGAACCGCTCAGCAACCTGGCCCTGATCAAGGAAGTCGTTGCCTATGCGGAAGACCGCTTCGGCAATCTCGGCAAGCGTGTCGACTTTACCCTGACGACCAACGCGACGCTTCTGACCGAGGAGATCGTCGACTGGCTCAATGCCCACCGGTTCGGTCTGACCGTTTCGATGGACGGGCCGAAGGCGCTTCACGACAAGAACCGCAAGACTGTCGGCGGCAAGGGCACCTACAACGTCGTTGCCTCCAAGACCAGGATGCTGCTGGAACGCTACACCTCCCGCCCGGTCGGCGGGCGAGTGACGCTGACCCGTGGCGTGACTGCCGTCTACGAGATCTGGGATCACCTCAAAAACGAAATCGGCTTTCATGAAGTCGGCTTCTCGCCGGTGACCTCCGGTCCCATCGCGCCGTTCAACCTGACCGGCGACGAGCTTCAGACAGTGTTCGACGAGATGAAACGTCTTGGACGGCACTACCGGGATGAAGCGCTTCTTGGTCGCAACATCGGCTTTTCCAACATGCACCAGCTCATGAACGACCTTTACGAAGGCCGGTCAAAGGCACTGCCTTGCGGGGCAGGGCTCGGCATGCTGGCGGTTGATCACGAGGGCGGTCTCAATCTCTGCCATCGGTTCACCGGGTCCGACATGGAGACCTATGGCACGGTCGACGGCGGCATTGAAAAGCAGAAGCTTGCCCGTTTCATCGAAGACCGGGCGGATCGCACCGACAAGGGTTGCTCCACCTGCCGCATCCGCAACATCTGTGCGGGTGGCTGCTATCACGAGAGTTACGCCCATTTCTCCGATCCGATGAAGCCGACCTACCACTATTGCGACCTCATGCGCGACTGGGTGGATTTTGGCATCGGCGTCTATGGCGAGTTGATCGCCGGCGCTCCGGCTTTCTTTTCGGATCACATCATGCCTCGGAGGGCATTCGGCAAATGAGACACTTGAAACCCCTGAACCAGAAAGCCGACCGCGTCGTCACTGCGGTCGAAACCGACAAGATGGACGAAGTGCGGGCCATGCAGACCGTTGTGGTTGGTTGCACATCGACCCTCGATCCCGGCTGGGAAGTCGACCCGTTCGGCGGTGTCGCCGCCCTGTGCCAACCGATGGAGGCCGATCTTTATGGCTGCTCGGACCCTTGCTGGTGGCCGGCCCAGGTGCCGGACACGATCAATTCCTACCGGGACTGGAACGCCGATGCCGACAATGCCGGCAAGGACTGGCGCTCGCTCGGAACGGTTTTCCCGTCCGACAGCGAAACCTGACCGGCAGACGCCCTTCAAGATATTCGGAGAAACCCGATGCGAAACCTTATTGCTGCGGCAAGCGCAGCCCTAGCCTTGAGCCTTACCGCTCTGCCAGCCCTCGCCAAGGATCTGATTGTCACGGCCGCAAAGCCCGACCGGCTTTACGTGATCGACGCCAAGGCAAGGACGATAGAGACCGACTGCAAGCTCGACTTCAACCTGATCCCCGGTGTCATCGTCGTCTCGCCGGACAACAAGATCGCCTATATCCTCGGCAATCGCTGGGAGGATGTTTTCGGTATTGACCTTTCCACCTGCGAGACGGTGTTTTCCGCGCATCAGTCAGAAAGCGACATCCGGCGCAAATCGATCGCCTCGCTGGCCGTCTCCAAGGATGGCAAGGAGGTCTACACGGTGCGCAATCCGGTTCGGCTGCTTGCCGACCGATACGAGGTTCTTGAACCGGAAATCGCGGTCTATGAGACAGCAGCCGGTCTTGACGCCAAACCGGCCCGCACGTTCCCGAGCCCGCGCCGCATGACGGTGATGGCAACCGGGCGTGACGGCATGCTCTATGCCGCCGGGCACGAGATCTATGCGATTGACCCGAAGACCGGCGAAATCTCCATCAAGATCAAGAATGCCACCTGGGACCGGCCGACCTATTCTCCGCCGGACGTCCTTGCCTTCTGGCCTATCGGTACACAGGCAGACGAGTTCATGCTGCTTTATTCGGCCGCCAAGTTCACCGACGAGTCGATGAGCGAGATTGCCGATTTCGTCTGGGGGTACCAGTCGGTCGATCTGACGACTGGGGAAAGCGATATCCAGGATTTCGCCAGCCTGGAAGTGATCATGTTCTCCGCCGTGCGTGACCCCAACGACAAGAGCAAGCTTTACGGTGTCTACACCCAGCTTTCCAAGCATGATGTCGAGAAGAAAGAGCTGATCAAGCGGGTCGACCTGCCACACACCTATTACTGTGTGAACATCTCGTCCGACGGCAAGGAGATCTATGTCGGCGGCACCAATGACGACATTGGCGTCTATGATGCAGAAACCCTGGAACGTATCGGTGAAATCCTCCTGCCTTCGGGCGGTGACATGGCCGCCGGTACGATGCAGGTGATCAGCACCGGAAGCTAGGAGAGAACCGAACCTGCGAGGATCCCGGTTGTCGTCCCGATTTACCGCATCAGCGGCAAATCGGGACCCGGTATTCCCGATGGCAACTGAAGTGCTCCAATCTCATTGCCGGTAGTTACCGGGTCCTCAATTTCGCGGGGATGACAATGGGGAGGTTGCAAACAAGGAACACGGATGAAACAGGCAGTTTCCTTGAGAGGAGCAGACCGGGCCGGGACCATGTCGACCCGGCCTTCGCTGCTGCGTGGGTTGTTCAACCGGGTCTTCGGCATCCGTGAGGCGGCGTGGCTGGTGCCGCTGGTCGCGCCATACCGCTGGCCGCTGGCAATGCTGTTCCTGTTATCCCTTGTGGCGGCAGGTGCGGCGCTTGTGCCGCCTTACCTGACCAAGCTTGTCATCGACCGGGGCCTGATGGCCGGCGACAAGCACGCGCTTGTGGTTTTTGTGGCCATCCTTTTTGGAGTTGGCCTGGCAGCACTGGCGCTGGGCGCACTGAATTCCTTGCTGCACCTGAGGTTTTCGGCAAGGCTGCTGAAGGACCTGCGCCGGTCGGCCGTGGACAGGATCCTTGCCCAGTCGCCCCGCTGGCAGGCCAAACAATCCATCGGCGAACTCATGAGCCGCCTTGATGGCGATGCCGGGGAAGTACAGCAATTCACGTTTGCCGTGCTGGTGAACGGTGGTGGCAGCCTTCTGAGACTGGTCGGCGGCCTGGTCATGTTGTTTGTGCTGGCGCCCAAGCTGGCTCTTCTTGCACTGGCGCTGGCACCGGTCGAACTGTTGTTTTTCGCCCGTGCACGACCCGTCACCCAGGCGAAGGCAACTGAGGTACGGCAAGCGCGCGGTGTGCTCGCATCCGGGCTTGCGGAGACGATTACCGGGCTTTCCGCACTGCGGGCGCTGAATGCGACCGGAGCTGCGGCAAAACGGATCGAAACACGGCAACAGGGCCTTGTCGCAGCATTGATGTCTGCGCAGATGTGGAACGAAGTAACGCGGGCAGTGCCGATGGTGCTGACGGCGATCCTGCGTGGTGCGGTTTTTCTGGTTGGCGGGCTCGCGGTGATCGACGGCACCATGCCGCTCGGGTCCCTGATCGCCTTCACCGCCTATCTCGCCTTCCTGATCGGGCCGATGCAGTCGCTCATTTCCCTCTGGCACGGACAGGCGCGCATGAAAGCGGCGCTCGACCGGCTCGACCGGATCATGAGTGCCGTACCGGATGTCCAGGACCCGGTATCACCTGTGCCACTGACTGCCGGTGGTGGTGAATTGGTGCTGGCAGGTGTTGCCTATGCACCGGATGGCGGCGTGCCGCTTTTTGAGAATGTTAGCCTCATTGTCCCAAAAGGACAGAAAATCCGGCTGTGCGGTCCGTCCGGCATCGGCAAGACGTCGCTTCTGTCGCTGCTTCAACGCCATGACGACCCGAAGGCCGGAACGATCCTTCTGGATGGTACGGACTTACGTCATCTCTCTCTTCAAGATCTCCGCACGGTTGTCGCCCTTGTGCCACAAAAGGGGCATGTCTTTTCCGGAACAGTGGCGGACAATCTCTGTCTCGGGTCTTCTGAGGCAGCCGAGGAAGACATGCATGCCGTTCTGCAATTCGTGGAGCTGGAGGACCGGTTTTCTGGCAAGGGACTTGAAACGGTTCTTGGCGAGGGAGGGCTTGACCTTTCCGGCGGAGAACGTCAGCGGCTGTGCCTTGCCCGCGCCCTGTTGCAGCCGTTCCAGGTGCTGATCCTGGATGAAAGCCTTTCGGAGGTTGATGCGGACCGGGTGTCACGGATCATGACCCGGATCGATACCCGGTTTGGTGATCGTACCCGCCTTGTCGTCACGCATGGGGACACGGAACGGTATGGGATCTTTGACAGTGAGCTGGTGCTGCAAGCAAGAGAGGTCGGGGTTTGATCAGGGTCGGGCTGATAGACGGTGCCTTGCCGGGGGACTGGCCAGGCCTGGCTGGACAGGAATGGTTCTGCAGGCCGGACGGCGCTGAACTTGCCTCAGGGCATGCGGAGGCGATGGTGCAGACCGTGTGCACTCATGCGGAAGATGTTTTGCTTCTCAACGCTGTTGTGTTTCCGGGGCAGCTTTCGACCACGCTTGACGCCATCTGCGCTGCCTTGAGCTGGCTTGCCGAAGATCCACCCGACATTGTCCTGTGTGCCTTCGGCATGGCGCGATCTTCCATCGAGATGTCGGTGGCAGTGGCCCGGCTACAGCAGGCGGGTAGTCTGATTGTCGGTTCTGCTCCGGCGCGCGGTGGGAACGCCTATCCGGCGGCAATTACAGGCGTCCTGTCAGTGCAGGGGGATGCCCGCTGCAGGCCGAATGACCTATCGCGGCTGGACCTGCCGCACGCAGCGTATGGCGCTTGCCCGATCGCGGCGGGACGAGAGGATATTCGGGGCGCCAGCGCGGCGGCAGCGCATCTCGCCGGACTGCTGGCGAGATCGGTTCAGGGGTCTGAAAGGAATGCCCTGGTCGGGCTGGAGACCTTTGTCCGTTACCGGGGGCGGGAACGGCGCGGGGATGGGGCGCTTGCGGGCAGCGGAGCGGCCGGGGTATCTGCCGGCGGGTAGTCTTATTTGAAAAGAGGCCGGAGTTTGTGGACCATCCTTCGAGACAGCGCTTCGCGCTTCCTCAGGATGAGGTTGTACTTGTTGCGAGGCCGAAATCTCCCTTTCGACCTCATCCTGAGGAGGACCGTCAGGTCCCCTTCGAAGGATGGGCCGCATATTCGCAGCGGCAGAATTTCCAAATTTCAGTATCGTGGCAAAGAAGAGGGAAACCCTCCCGTCAGAGCCTGCGCACGCTTTCCAGGACGACCGCGTCGAGACCGGCACCGCCGGCTTCCACATGGGCTCTCAACTGGTCGCGCATGCGCGGCTCCCAGAAGTCCTTAAGATGGTTCGCGACCTTCTCCGCCTGGTCAACGCCTGGCTGGGTCTTGAAGAAGGTGGCGATCTGGTTGGCCATATAGACCATCTTTTCAGGCGACATCTGCAACTCCGGATAAGACGCGCTCTGGATGCGCGTAAAGATCAAACCCGCCGTCTCTTGAAAATGCAGCGACCGTTATGCCGGCCTCGTCTGCGAGGCGAAGTGCGGTCGACGTCGGGGCCGAGGCGGCAATCAGGGCCGGGCAACCGGCGAAGGCGCATTTCTGCACCAGTTCCACCGACAGCCTGCTGGTGAGGACGAAGGCGCCGGCTGCGGGGGCGATCCCGGCTTGGGCAAGGGCGCCGATCAGCTTGTCGAGCGCATTGTGGCGGCCAACGTCCTCGCGCGCCACGACCACGCCCTTGCCCGGTTGGAGGAAACCGGCGGCGTGGGTGGCGCGCGTCTGGTCCCGAAGCGGCTGCAGCCGGCTGAGCGCATCGGTCGCTCTGGCCACATCCTGGCGGGACAGGACTGTTGTTGCGTCGACCTTCGGCAAAGGCCGCAGGGCCTGATCCAGACTTTCGATGCCACACAAGCCGCAACCAACCGGACCGGCCATGGCACGGCGGCGGGCAAGAAGCCGTTTCGAGCGGTCTGCGCGTAACCAAAGTCGAGCCTCTATGCCGCGGTCATGAGAGACCTCCTCGAAGGCTTCGATTTCGGTGATCGAGCTGATGGTGCCTTCGCTCAGGGCGAAGCCAACGGCAAAGTCGGCAACATCGCCAGGCGTTGCCATCATCACCGCCTGCGTGGTGCCATCAAAGACGAGCGCAACAGGGCTTTCCTCCGGCAGGCTTCTCGCGACCGCCACCTGGCCGTCCGCGTGGACGGCACAGCCGGGCATGGAGCGGGAGAGCGGGCGATCCATCACCAGTTACTCCGCAGCCGGCAGGATCCGCCGGGACATAGCTGCCTGGGCGGCATAGTCTTCCTGCCAGTTGGTCGGTCCGTTGGACAGGCTGACCTGAACCGCCGTCACCTTGTATTCCGGACAATTTGTGGCCCAGTCGGAGAAGTCGGTCGTGATGACATTCGCCTGGGTGTCCGGATGGTGGAAGGTGGTGTAGACGACGCCGGGGCTGACCCTGTCGGTGAGATGGGCCCGCAAGGTGGTCTCTCCGGAACGCGATGCCAGCTTCACCCAGTCGCCTTCCTTCAGTCCGCGGTTTTCCGCGTCATGCGGGTGGATTTCCAGAAGATCCTGATCGTGCCAGATAACGTTGTCGGTTCGCCGGGTCTGGGCACCGACATTGTACTGGGACAGAATACGGCCGGTGGTCAGAAGCAGCGGGAAGCGCGGCCCGGATTTCTCGTCCGTCGCCACATATTCGGTGACAATGAACCGGCCCTTGCCACGCACGAAACCATCGACATGCATGAGCGGCGTGCCATCCGGCGAGGCTTCGTTGCAGGGCCATTGCACCGACCCTTTTTCCTCCAGCAGATCGTAGGTGACGCCGGCGAAGGAGGGCGTGGTTGCAGCGATTTCAGCCATGATTTCGGACGGATGGCTATAGGTCCATCCTGCTCCCATGGCGTTGGCGAGCATCTGGGTGATCTCCCAGTCGGAATAGCCGTTGCGCGGCGCCATCACCTTGCGCACGCGGTTGATGCGGCGTTCGGCGTTTGTAAAGGTGCCGTCCTTTTCCAGAAACGTGGAACCGGGCAGGAAGACATGGGCGTAGTTGGCGGTCTCGTTCAGGAAGAGGTCGTGAACGATGACGCATTCCATGGCTGCAAGACCGGCCGCCACATGCTTGGTGTCGGGGTCCGACTGGAGAATGTCCTCGCCCTGGCAATAGAGCCCCTTGAAGCTGCCATCGACAGCGGCATCCAGCATGTTGGGGATGCGCAAGCCCGGCTCGGCATCGATCTCAACGCCCCAGATGTCCTGGAAGATCGCGCGGACGTCCCCGTTCTTCACATGGCGGTAGCCCGGAAGTTCATGCGGGAAGGAGCCCATGTCGCAGGAGCCCTGGACGTTGTTCTGGCCGCGCAACGGGTTCACGCCAACACCCTTTCGCCCGACATTGCCCGTGAGCATTGCAAGGTTGGCGATGCCCATGACCGTGGTCGAGCCCTGGCTGTGTTCCGTCACGCCGAGGCCGTAGTAGATCGCGCCATTGCCGCCGGTCGCGAACAAGCGGGCCGCCTTGCGCAGCTCTTCCGCCGGAACGCCGGTCAGGCCTTCGCTGGTTTCCGGGCTGTGGCGCGGATCGCGAACGAAGTCGGCATAGGTCAGGAACTCGTCCCAGTCGCAACGGTCGCGAATATAGTCTTCGTCGAAAAGACCTTCGGTAACGATGACATGGGCGAGGGCGGTTACAACGGCAACGTTTGTGCCGGGGCGCAGCTGCAGATGGTGGGACGCCTCGATGTGGGCCGATTTCACCAGATTGATGCGGCGCGGATCGATAACGATCAGCTTGGCACCGGCGCGCAGACGCTTCTTCAGGCGGGAGGCAAAGACCGGGTGACCGTCGGTCGGGTTTGCTCCAATCACGATGACGACGTCGGTATGTTCGACGGAATCGAAATCCTGCGTCCCTGCAGAGGTCCCAAAGGTCTGACCGAGGCCATAGCCGGTCGGTGAGTGGCAAACACGTGCACAGGTGTCGGTGTTGTTGTTGCCGAAGACCGCCCGGGTCAGCTTCTGCACCAGGAAGGTTTCCTCGTTGGTGCAGCGGCTGGAGGTGATCACGCCGATGGACTTGCGGCCGTGCTTTTCTTGCAGGCCGCGCAGGCGGTTGGCGGCGAAGCTGAGGGCCTCGTCCCAGGAAACTTCCTGCCAGGGTTGATCGATGCTGTCGCGGATCATCGGGTTGAGGATCCGGTCCTTGTGGGTTGCATAGCCATAGGCGAAGCGGCCCTTGACGCAGGAATGGCCGCGATTGGCCTTGCCGTGCTTGTAAGGCACCATGCGCACCAGTTCGTCGCCGTTGAGTTCAGCCTTGAACGAGCAGCCGACGCCGCAATAGGCGCAGGTGGTGACGACGGAACGTTCCGGCGTTCCCAGTTCGATGACGGATTTTTCCTGAAGCGTGCCGGTTGGGCAGGCCTGCACGCAGGCGCCACAGGACACGCAGTCGGAAGACAGGAAATCGTCGAACGCCGCGCCCGGCGAAACACGGCTTTCAAAACCACGGCCCTCGATGGTCAGGGCAAAGGTGCCCTGAACCTCTTCGCAGGCCCTCACACAACGCGAGCAGACGATGCACTTGGCCGGGTCATAAGCGAAATAGGGGTTGGACACGTCCTTCGGGATATACTCCGGGTTCGGCCCAACAGAGGTACGCTGTTCGAAGTGGTTGCGGCCCGGCTCGTAACGGACATCACGCAGGCCGACCATGCCGGCCATGTCCTGCAGCTCGCAATCGCCATTGGCAGCGCAAGTCAGGCAGTCCAGCGGATGGTCGGAGATGTAGAGTTCCATCACGCCCTTGCGGATCTGCTTGACCCTGGAGGACTGGGTGTGAACGACCATGCCCGGCGCAACCGGTGTGGTGCAGGAGGCGGGTGTGCCGCGCCGGCCCTCGATTTCGACCACGCAGAGGCGGCAGGAGCCGAAGGCGTCAATGCTGTCCGTGGCGCAAAGCTTGGGAACCTGAAGACCGATTTCAGAGGCCGCGCGCATCACCGAGGTGCCTTCCGGCACCGTGACCTCGAAGCCATCGATGGTCAGTGTGACCGGAGCGCCTTCCTTTGCCGGAGTGCCCATGTCGCGATCGTCATGGATGTTGGCGAGATCCGTCATTCGGCGGCCTCCTTCTGGCGGGCAAAATCTTTAGGGAAGTGGGTAAGGGCGCTCATGACCGGATAGGGCGTGAACCCACCGAGGGCACATAGCGAGCCGTCTTTCATCGTGTCGCAGAGATCCGTCAGGAGGTGGACAGCCCCTGCATCGCCAGCATCGATCCGGTCGATTGTCTCGACACCGCGCACGGCGCCGATCCGGCACGGTGTGCATTTGCCACAACTTTCCACAGCGCAGAATTCCATGGCGAAGCGGGCCATCTTCAGCATGTCCGCCCTGTCATCGAAGACGACAATGCCGGCGTGTCCGATGAGGCCACCCTGGCCGTCGAATTCTTCATAACCGAACGGCGTGTTGAACTTGGAGACGGGCATATACGCCCCGAGGGGGCCACCAACCTGGACAGCCTTGACCGGCCGGCCACTGGCGGTGCCACCGGCAATATCGTTGATCAGCTCACCCAGAGGCATGCCGAAAGCGGTCTCGAAAAGACCGCCGTAGCGGACATTGCCTGCGATCTGGATCGGCATGGTGCCCTTGGAGCGGCCGAGGCCGAACCCGGCATAGAACTCCGCGCCTTTTTCCATAATGACCGGAACAGTTGCCAGCGAGAGCACGTTGTTGACGACGGTCGGCTTGCCGAAGAGGCCTTCAAGCGCCGGCAGCGGCGGCTTGGCCCGCACGATACCGCGCTTGCCTTCCAGGCTGTTGAGGAGGGACGTTTCCTCACCGCACACGTATGCGCCTGCGCCAGTGCGAATTTCCAGGTCGAAAGCCTTGCCGGAACCGAGAACGTTTGTGCCGAGCAGGCCGGCCTTGAGACCGATCCTGACAGCAGCTTCCATGACTGCGATGGCGTCCGGATACTCGGAGCGAATATAGACGAAGCCCTTTGTAGCCCCTGTGGCGAGGCCGGCGATGATCATGCCTTCGATCAGCGTGAAGGGATCGCCTTCCATGAGCATGCGGTCGGCGAAGGTGCCGCTGTCACCTTCGTCTGCGTTGCAGACAATGTATTTGCGCGCAGAAACTGCCTTACGGACCGTGTCCCACTTGATGCCCGTGGGAAACCCTGCGCCACCACGGCCGCGCAGGCCGGAGTTGGTGACTTCCGCAACGATCTCTTCTTCACCGAGAGCAAGAGCGCGTTTCAGGCCGACAAGTCCGCCATGGGCTTCGTATTCGGCGAGGCTGAGCGGATCGATCAGGCCGCAACGGGCAAAAGTCAGCCGGGTCTGGCGGGCGAAAAAGGGGATGTCTTCCACCGTGCCGAGACTTTCCAGCGTGCCGTCCAGAAGAGAAGGAACGTCTTCGGCTGTGACGGCGCCAAAAGCCTTGCGGGTGCCGTCGGTTTCGATTTCGACAAGCGGTTCCAGCCAGATCATGCCACGGCTGCCATTGCGCACCACGGTGACATCGAGACCACGGTTGCCGGCTTCGATTTGAATTGCTGCGGCAACTTCATCGGCACCCAGTGCCTTGGCAGCGCTGTCGAGGGGAACGAAGATCTTCATGCACCGGCCTCCTGGAGGATACGCGTCATGCGATCTTCGGTGACACGGCCGATGACCTTGCCGTCCACCATCGCGGCAGGGGCGCAGGCACACAGGCCGAGGCAGTAGACAGGTTCGAGAGTGACGGCACCGTTGCGGGTTGTGCCGTGCCAGTCCAGGCCGAGTTTGGCCAGAACCGCCTCGCCAAGGGCTTCGCCGCCGACGGCCTGGCAGGCCTCTGCCCGGCAGATCTTGACGACGTGGCGCCCGGCGGGGGCCTTGCGGAAATCATGGTAGAAGGAGATGACGCCGTGAACTTCCGCCTTGGAGAGATTGAGCGCCTCTGCAATCAGCTCGACCGCTGCCTGGGGCACATAGCCGAATTCCGCCTGCAAGCCGTGCAGCATGGGCAGAAGTGGACCTTCCAAGGTAATAAAATCTTCCATCACGGCCGAGATCTGTTCGGCCGTGGGCTCTCCCGTCGCATACGGCATGCGCGTCCTCCCGTATATTTCGAGGCGCATCACACCATTAAGTTTGATTTGATATCAATAATGATTTTCCGTTGATCGATTGGAAATCATGATCGAAGATGATTTGACCGTTTCGGCTAACTTCCGGTCAGACCTCGGAAATACGCCTTGCTTCGGACAGAAGAGCCCGCAAAACCGGGGTGTGCGGTTCGCGATAGGGGGCCACGAGGCCGACAGTGTGACCGGTGTGAACGCCGACAAGAGGGATCGTCTTCAAGGGTTTTCCGGCTGTCAGAAATTCTGCGAGATCCGCTGGCAGGACGGTTATCCAGCCACCGTCCAGCACATTTGCCACCAGCACGACCGTGGAATTGGACTCAATCCGGGCTTCCGGCATGATTCCGGCTTCGCCGAAATGACGGTTGATGATCCGCCGGTTCTGCATGTCGGGCGTCAGGAGGCAGATCCGTTCCTCAGCCAGCTCCTTCCATTTGACCGACTTTCTGCCCGCGAAGGACGAAGCTTCATTGCATACCAGCATATAGCTTTCATTGTAGAGCGGTTCGGTGCTGACCCTGCCGGTCGGTTCGTTGTCGAGGTAGGAAATGCCGGCATCGATATCGAGGTTCTCCAGCATCGACAGGATTTCCATCGAATTTCGCGACAGGATGGTGAAACGCACGTTCGGGTGCTTGTTACCGAACCATGTCGTCAGTTTGGCTGCCCAGGTGAGGGCGGTCGGGATGACGGCTATGCGCAACTGTCCCGTCAGGCCGTCGCGGGAGAACCGCATCTCCTCGCGCAACTGGCGGGCATCCCCCACGATCTGACGAGCCCAGACCAGGGCACGCTGGCCTTCCGGTGTCAGACCGCCGAACCGGGAGCCTCTGAAAAACAGCTGAACACCAAGCTGATCCTCAAGCTGCTTGATGCCGGTCGAGAGCGTCGGCTGGGCGATGCCGAGGCTTTC